>JAAEPH010000396.1 GCA_024232855.1 Gammaproteobacteria bacterium | reverse complement strand
TCCGACTGCACCTTCGATCTGGCCGAAAATCACCACATGGCCGGCAATGTCGAGCGATCCATTCTGAATCCCGATCAGACCGCCGTAGGCACTGGTCGGACGGGCGCTTTCAGTACCGGCACCGCCAGGAATCAATCCGGACGCCCTTAAGTGGCCAAAGAACTTGGATGTTTCCTGGGTCGCAGTACCATCGGCCCAATCAGCAGAGGCAGCAGGATAGTCCCAATCGCCGCCAATTACGCCGTCACCGTCACCATTCGCTTCGTCAGTCCAGGCCTGACCGCCATTAGCCGCTGAATCAAAGTAAACGTTGAAGCGGGTGGTTGCCGCACCATCGTCACCCGGTAGCTGCAAATACCGATCCTGGTAGGAAAACATCGCCGCGGCCATACCTGCGTTATCGGACTCGATTCGTTTGAGCTTGGCATTGGTAATCATTTCCTGGCCCTTCAGCACGCCACCGATCAGCAGCCCCACGATGACCAGCACGATGGCGATTTCGACGAGTGTGAAACCTTTTTGTTTTGATAACTG
>JAAEPH010000395.1 GCA_024232855.1 Gammaproteobacteria bacterium | reverse complement strand
CTGCACTGAATCTCATGCATTTTTTCATTATTTTAAGCTCACCCGTAGAGTGACTACGCGATTGCTTAAAATAACGAAAGAAATACCTGATATTCAGCACATTAGACGCCCTCGCTACGATTCAACTGAGGATTTTAGGATTATGGGAATCGGTGAGATATGCGGGTTAAAGGCATTGACCTGCACCCCGCCAGCGGCTAGAATTCGCCCCCTTTTTGAGTATAGCTTCGGAGTCACACATGTACGCTGTCATCGCCACCGGCGGAAAACAGTATAAGGTAACCCAGGGAGAAACCCTGCGCGTGGAAAAGCTGACCGGCGAAGAAGGCTCGACCGTCAAGCTCGACAACGTCCTCATGGTTGCCGACGGCGATAAGGTTCAGGTGGGCTCACCGACGCTCGACAAGGCTACCGTGACTGCCAAAATCACGGCGCATGGCCGTGGCGACAAGGTTGAAATCATCAAGTTTCGCCGCCGCAAGCACTCGCGCCGGCAGATGGGTCATCGTCAAAGCTATACTGAAATCGAAGTAACCGAAATAAAGGCATAGGTTCTCAAAATGGCACATAAGAAAGCGGCGGGCAGTACCCGCAACGGTCGCGATTCAGAATCCAAACGGTTGGGCGTCAAGAAATTCGGCGGTGAAGTCGTGATCCCGGGCAACATCCTGGTACGTCAGCGCGGCACCAAATTCCACCCCGGAGACAACGTCGGTTGCGGCAAGGACCACACCCTGTACGCGAAATCCGAGGGCAAGGTCGAATTCAAGGTCAAGGGTCGTCACAACCGTACCTTTGTCAGCGTGGTCAACTAGCGAAGAAGATTAACGATCACAGCGAATCCAAAAAGCCTCGCCTTCGCGGGGCTTTTTTATTTGCCGATGGTATTATCCTGCGATGAAATTTATCGATGAAGCCAATATTTTCGTAAAAGCCGGTAATGGTGGTAACGGTATCGTCAGCTTCCGGCGCGAAAAGTATATTCCCATGGGGGGGCCCGACGGCGGAGACGGCGGAGACGGCGGTTCGGTATACGTGCTTGGCTCGACCGACCTGAACACACTTTCCGATTTTCGCCATACGCGCCGATTCGTCGCCCAGCGTGGCGCCAACGGGCAGGGCAAGAACTGCACCGGCGCCAGGGGCGAAGACGTCGTCATCGAAGTCCCGCTCGGCACCATGATTACGACGCTGGAACAGGGTGAAATGATCGCCGACGTGTCATCAACGGATGAGCCGACCCTGATCGCGCGCGGTGGTTTTCACGGGCTTGGCAATACGCGCTACAAGAGTTCCACCAATCGCGCGCCGCGGCAGTGCACGAAAGGCAGCGCGGGTGAACAGTTCGACCTCAGGCTCGAGCTCAAGCTGATCGCCGATGTCGGCCTGCTGGGTATGCCCAACGCCGGTAAATCGACCTTCATACGCTCGGTTTCCGCGGCGCGGCCCAAGGTGGCCGATTACCCGTTTACCACTTTGCATCCGAACCTGGGCGTGGTCGGCGTCAGCAAGCATCGCAGCTTTGTAGTCGCCGACATACCGGGGCTGATCGAAGGCGCCGCCGATGGCGTCGGGCTCGGTATCCAGTTCCTCAAGCACCTGCAGCGCACCCGCCTGCTGTTGCATATCATCGATGTGCTGCCGCAGGAGGGTGCGGATAGTCCCGCCGAGTCGGCGCAAAAAATATTGCGCGAACTGCGGCGTTACGATGAATCACTGTATAGCAAGCCCCGCTGGCTGGTGCTCAACAAGACCGACCTGTTGCCGCCCGATGAAAGTCAGGCAGCCTGTGACGAGATTACCCGGGGTATCGACTGGGATGGCCCGGTGTATCGCATCAGCGCCATCAGGGGCGAAGGTGTGGAAGCGCTGTGTCAGGACATCATGAGCTTTCTGGAAGACCATGAATCGTTATAGCAAGGTAGTTGTCAAGATCGGTTCGACCCTGCTTACCGCCGGCGGTACCGGGCTGGATCGCGCCATGATCTCGGCCTGGGCCGAGCAGATGGCGCAGTTACGCGAGCAGGGTGTCGACGTGGTGCTGGTGTCGTCGGGTTCGATTGCCGAGGGCATCACCCGGCTCGGCCTGAAGTCACGCCCGGGCAATATTTCCGAGTTGCAGGCGACCGCGGCGGTCGGGCAAATGGGACTGGTGCAGGCCTATGAAGCCTGCTTCCAGGCGCATGGTATCCACAGCGCGCAAATTCTGTTGACCCATGCCGATCTCTCCAACCGGCGGCGTTACCTGAATGCGCGTAGTACGCTGCGCGCGCTGCTTCGCTATGGCACGGTGCCTGTGGTCAACGAAAACGACAGCGTTTCCAACGAGGAAATTCGTTTCGGCGACAACGATACCCTGGGAGCCATGGTGGCGAACCTGATCGAGGCGGACCTGCTGATCATCCTCACCGATCAGGAGGGCCTGTTCGATGCCAATCCCGCCGCCAACCCGAAGGCGAAGCTGATCGAGCATGCCGATGCGCGCGACCCGAAGCTGGCCGAGTATGCAGGTCCCAGCGGAGGTCACATCGGTAGTGGCGGCATGCAGACCAAGGTCAGCGCGGCGAAACTGGCGGCGCGTTCCGGCACGCACACGGTCATCGTCTCCGGGAAAATAGACAACGTGATTACGCGCCTGTTGCAGGGCGAGGCGCTGGGCAGTTTTCTCGAAGCCAGCGAAGGCCATCTCGCGGCGCGCAAACAATGGCTCGCCGGCCATATGCGCTGCGCCGGCGCATTGACGCTGGATGACGGTGCGGTCGATGTGCTCGTCAACCGCAGCGCCAGCCTGTTGCCGATCGGAGTCAAGGCGGTAAGCGGTATTTTTAATCGCGGCGAAGTTGTCGCCTGCCTCGCACCGGATGGCGCCGAAGTTGCGCGTGGGCTGGTCAACTACCCGTCCGATGAATGCAAGCAGATTATCGGCAAGGCAAGTCGCCTGATCCCGGAAATCCTCGGTTACCAGGACGATCCGGAACTGATTAATCGCGAAAACCTGATCCTGATGAAGGAATAAATAGATGACTGACAGGGCAAGCGCCGGTTTCATCACCAGCGGTCAGGATTGATCCTGTTGCGCGATAGCCGATGCCTGAACCGGTAACACCGCCGTTTCCTCGAGACCGATACTGCGTTCCCGGTACCAGATATAGAGACTGCTGGAAACCAGCACCACAATGCCGATAAATGTGGTCGGCCCCGGAACTTCATTCCACAGCAGCATGCCGAAAAAAACCGCCCACAGGATATAGGTAAACTCGAAGGGCGCAATCGCGCTCGCCTCGGAAACGCAATAGGCCTGCGACAGGCAGTAGAACCCGACTGCGGCGATTACCCCGATCACCAGCATCAGCAGAAAATCGAAACCTGCCGGCATGATCCAGTCGCGTCCGAAGAAGGCGAGCGAGGGATGACTCGACGAAATCGTCAGCACCCCGCTGTACATCAACAGGCTCAGGATCCCGCTGGCGCAGGTGAAGACGAAGATGGCGCTGAAGGCGATGGTCAGGGGGTGATCGTGACTGCCGAGGAAGCGGGTGAATATGGTCTGGCTGGCGTAGGTAATCGCCGCCAAAAACGCGAAGCCTACCGCCAGCGGGTTGAACTCTCCCCGTGGCGATAAAATGATCAAGACACCGGCGAAGCCGACGACAACCGCACCCCAGCGGCGGATACCCACCTTTTCCCGCAGGATTAGCGCGGACATGGCGGTGACGAACAGGGGCATGGTAAAAGTGATCGTCACCACTTCGGCCAGCGGCATCGCGGCGACGGCGAGGTAGTAGCAGGTATAGGACGAAAAGCCGAACAGTCCGCGACAAAGCATCATCAGGGGTCGCTTCGAAACCAGCGGAATATGCTCACGCATGAAGTAAAACAGGACCAGTAACAGAATCATCGCGAAAATGCCGCGCGTATAGACGATCTGCAGGACCGAATAGTCGCCGCCGAAAATCTGCACGTTACCCAGTCCACCGTGAGCGCCCGCGTCAAGACGATGGAAGATCGTTTCGGCAGGATACTGTTCAAGCGCGGTCATTCCGGGGTCGAGTTGACCTCGGCCGGCCAGCATTTCCGCGAGTATGCGCTCAATATACAAAGACTTTGGCAACAGGCGCAGCAGCGCGTTTCACTACCGGAAAACTTCAGTCACGGTATTGGCCTCGGTTCCCAGGTGAGCCTGTGGGATAGCCTTATCCTCAAGTGGATTCCATGGATGCGGCATAATGCCGGAGACGTGGCGATTCACGTCGAAGCGGACTATTCGCCGAGCCTGATGCGTCAGCTCTCCGACGGTCTGCTCGACATCGGCGTGATGTACAACCCGCGCCAGACGCCGGGCCTCGTGATCGAGAATTTACTTGAGGAAACCCTGATCCTGGTAGCTACCGATCAGCGGGAAGTAAGCGAGGGCTGGATCGAGGATTACGTGTTTGTCGACTGGGGGGCGGAGTTCCGGCGGCGCCACGGTGAAGCTTTTCCCGATATGGATACGCCGGCAATTTCGGTCGGGCTGGGTTCGCTTGGGCTCGAATACATTCGCCAGAACGGCGGCTCGGGTTATTTCCCGATGCGCGTGGTGCAACCCGCTATCGATCGCGGCGAGTTGTACCTGGTCACCGGGGCGCCGACCATGCAGCGCCCGGCCTACGTGGTTTACCCCGCGGTGGCGCGTTTCAGGGAGACGCTCAATCTCGCGCTCGACGGCCTGCGAGAAATCGCCAGCCAGTGGGAGGGCCATTAGCTACTGCTGCTATCGAATCAGGGTGTTTTCGCGGATATCGTCGAGCCTCTCTTCGAGTTTCTTGATTTCGTAGCCATAGAAGTCGAGCCGCGAGGGATCCGGGTTACTCACGGAAATTCGCTCAAATGCCTCGGCCATTTCCTTGATGGCCTTCATAATCCTTATCTCTTCGACCGATAGATCAAAGTTGCGGAGCTTTGCGCTTGCCGACGAAGCCTTCGTGTTTGATCTTATAACCTTCATTTCCGACATTATCCTTATCAAGTTATCAAGTTACTGGAAAAAATGCATGTTTTATGCGGCCTGTAACTACTCTTATAGCTAAAAATTTCCAGATTTCTAAAGAAACAGACTTTTTTCTGTCGGGATAAAGCCGGGATAAAGCCGGGAGAAAATCGGGGCAGGTTCGGGGGAAACCTCGAGATTGGTGTTTTCCTTTAGTTTCGGGGGCGTATTGGTACTTATCTCACTAACCCGGAAAATTCATCGATCCAACCTCAGTAGGATTGTTTGAGCAGGATGTAGTGATCCGCCACGTAGGACAGGAACTCGATTTCACGTTCGCTCAGAGGCCGTTTCTGCACGACCGGGTTACCGAGGTAAAGATAGCCGGACTCGAGCCGCTTGTTTGGCGGCACCAGGCTGCCGGAGCCGATCATGACCCGGTCCTCGACGAGCACGTTATCGGCGACGATGGAGCCCATGCCGACCAGGCACTGGCTGCCGATACGACAGCCGTGCAACAGCACCTTGTGACCGATGGTCACCTGGTTGCCGATGTGCAACTGTGCGCCCTCGGGGCTGAATTCACCCTGGTGCGTGACGTGCAGCACGCTGCCGTCCTGAATATTGGTGTTGTCGCCGATGCGAATCCTGTTGACGTCGCCGCGAATCACGGTCAGCGGCCAGATCGAGCAGTTTTCGCCCATTTCGACATCGCCGATGACGACGGCCGATTCGTCGATATAGCAGTTCGCGCCAATACTCGGGGTTATACCCCGGAAACTGCGAATCATTGTTTCGCCTCGCCCGAAGAAACGCGTATAGTAACGATTTTTTCGCGACGCGCATCGGTTTTTGGTGAAACTTGCAGACCTGAGCATTCCTGAATTACCTCCCGAGGTCAGCGCCAGGCTGCGCCTCTATGCCGAGTTGATTCGCTTCGGCCGGCCGATCGGCACTTATCTGCTGCTATGGCCGACCCTGTGGGCGCTGACCATTGCCGGCGAGGGCGGCCCCGATGGCTGGGTTCTGTTTGTTTTTGTCAGCGGTGTTTTCCTGATGCGTTCGGCCGGCTGCGCGATCAATGACTATGCCGACCGCGATATCGACCGGCACGTGGCGCGCACCCGTGAACGGCCGTTGACCAGCGGCAAGATTACGCCGCGCGAGGCGCTGGCGGTGTTCGCGGTACTCGGTTTACTCGCGTTTTTGCTGGTGTTGACGCTCAACCGCCTGACTATCCTGCTGTCTTTCGGCGGCATACTGCTGGCAGCAAGTTACCCGTTCATGAAACGCTATCACTACCTTCCTCAGGTGCATATGGGCGCCGCTTTCGGGTGGGCAGTGCCGATGGCTTTTGCCGCGCAGACCAACACGCTGCCCAAAATAGCCTGGTTGTTGTACGTGGCGACGCTGGTATGGGCGGTTGCCTACGACACCATGTACAGCATGGTCGACCGCGAAGACGACCTGAAGATCGGGGTCAAGTCGACGGCGATCCTGTTCGGCGACCACGACCGCCTGATGATCGCCCTGTTGCAGGCCCTGTTCGTGCTGGCGATGATCCTCGTCGGGCTCGATCTCGAATTTTCCCGGATTTACTTCCTTGCCCTCGGCGCGGCGGCGTTGTTGCTGGCCTACCAGCAGTTTCTGATCAACGATCGCGTGCCGGAGCATTGCTTCAACGCCTTTCTCAACAATCACTGGGTCGGCGCCGTGGTGTTTGTCGGCATCATGGGGCACTACTACTCGCTGTAGGCGCCGCACCGGCGTATTCATTTACAGTCGCGGCTTGTCGCGAATTCCTCGAACAGCCAGTTTCTGAGTTGCGCGATGGTTTCATCGTCCTGCAGGTTGTCGCGGCATATAAAGTAATAACCGAGTTCGGTTCTTAACGATTGCGTAAGCGGGCGCACCAGTCGGCCTTGCTCAATTAAATCATCCACCAGGCCGGCCCAGCCGAGAGCGACGCCGAGGCCGGCACAGGCCGCATCGATCACCAGCGGGTAGCTGTTTATATGCAGGTTGCGATTGCCCAGCGGTTCCTCGATGTTGTTGCCGCTCAGCCACAGGCGCCAGTTTATCCAGTTCCAGTGGTTGTCGACGAGATCGATCAACTGAGCTTGCAATAACCAGCCAGCCCAGTCTTGTTGTGCCTGTTGATGCGGGTAGTCGGGGCTGCAGACCGGGAAAACCTCTTCCGCGTACAGGCGCTGCGCGTGAAAACCGGGCCATTGGCCGTCACCGTGTAAAACGGCCGCCTGAATCTCGGGGCCGAGGCTTTCGCTATAGTCATCGGAGGCGATGATGCGCAGCGCCACGGCGGGCAGCAACTGCCGTAACTGCGCGAAGCGTGGACTCAACCACTGTGCCGCTAACGCCTGGTCACAACCGATGACAAGATGCCGGCTGAACTCGACATTCTGTATATCCGTGGTGGCGCCGACCAACTGTTTCAGTATCGCGGCGACGGTGTGCTGGTACTCGCGGCCTTCGTTGGTCAACTGCACCGCGCGATGCGAACGCGTGAACAGGCGCACCTGCAGGCTGCTTTCGAGGCTGCGAATCTGCTGGCTGATGGCTGCCTGCGACAGGTGTAACTCTTCGCCGGCGCGGGTGAAGCTCAGCAGGCGCGCCGCAGCTTCAAAGGCGATCAGCGGTTCGAGTGGAGGAAGTCTCTTCTTAAACATCAATCAATAAGTAAAATTTATCCAATATAATAATAAATCGACATATTTGGTGAGATTTGCATTATCAGAGATTATCCGAACCAGAATTAGTTTGCAACTCTCCCTCCGTCGTTCCTTAAAGCATCGGGGAATGACCCACCGGGTCAGGTGGCGAGTTCCTTGATGGCGTTGCCGATACGTGCGAAGGCGGCGCCGGCAACGGCGCTGACGTGGCGTGCGCGCAGGTAGTCGTGTACCAGCCCCGGTTCGTTGATCCATCGCGCCGAAATCCCTGCGTCTTGTAGTTTCTCGACGTACAGGCGCGCATCGTCGCGCAGCGGATCGATATCGGCGGAAATGGCAATGGTTGGCGCGGTACGCTCGAAATCCGTGGCGACCAGGGGGTAAAACTCGGGATCGTCCAGCGGCAGGCTGTCGCCGGCGCAGCGAGTGCCGCGATAAAAGCGTATGTCCGCCGTGCTCAGCAGTGGCGCCTCGGCGTTGTCACGGTAGGAATCGAGATCGAAACATTCGCCACCGAGACCCGGGTATATCAATACCTGGCCGGCCGGGGAGAGAGGTTTCGATTTCAGACGATGGCAAAGCGCCGCCGACAACGTGCCGCCGGCGGAGGCGCCGACGAGGATGGTGTTGTCATGCCGGCAACCGTGAAACGCATCTTCGATATCGTCGAGATGGGTCGGATGGAGATGCTCGGGTGACAGGCGGTAGTCTACCGACACCAGGTCGTAGCCGCTGGCGGCACACAGTTCGGCGCAGATATCGTCGTGCGAATCGAGGCTGCCGAGGATAAAGCCGCCGCCGTGAATGAACAGGATCAGGGCGTTGTCGTTGCCGCTGCCGTAACGGTAATGGCGTAATGGAATATCACCGTGCCGACCGGCGAGGCGGCTGTCACGAGTACTTATGCCGGCGGGGTGCGCGAATCTGAACTGCCGCACCATGGCTTCGTAGTCGATGCGTTGCCGGGCCACGCTGGTGCTGGTCGATAGCCCCGAAACCGCCAGGTAGCGGTCGATGAAGCTCGAGATTTCGGCGTCCAGGGCGGGTTTGTTCATGGCCCTATGTTAGCAATTCACGCCGCTTTTGGCAGCCCGCGCCGCCTTGCATTGGATCGCGAGCGGCGTAATATGATCTGAATCATGAACTGGAGACGCCATATACCCGATCACGCGGTAACCACGGTACCGGTGCTTGCGGTACTGGTCGCGGCGCATTTCTTCCTGTTGCGTGACGACCCGGTCGAACCGGGCATCGAGGCGAGTAGCACCGCACCGATGTACTTCCAGCACTGGCAACCCCCCGTGGATCAGGCCGAGTTTGACATCGACGGCGAAATGGCGCGCCTCGAACTCGACGATGCCCGGCGCGACCGCCAGATACGCGATTTCCTGCATCAACGGAAATTCGCACCGGCGCGCACCCTGTTGCTGGAAGTAGCCGCCGCCGCGGTGTCGCAGGACGACCAGGACAGGCCCGGCGATACCCTGTTATTACTCGGTGAGGTGGCGATCAATCAGCAGGAGTTGGCGGCGGCCGAGATCTATCTGCAGGAAGCGCTTTACCTGACCATGTCGCGGGATAACGTGCTCGGCACCGCGCGTTGTTACCAGTTGCTCGGGCAACTCAATATCCGCGCGCGTGAACTGGCGCGCCGCGCCTCCAACACCTACGACCAGCTGTGGCAGGCGCGTAACTCGATTGCACGAGGTTATTACCAGGGTGTAAACGAGAACCTGCAAGCCGTCATCGATGAAAATCTGGGCATTCGGCGTTACGGTGCCGCCGCCGATGCCTGGGAGGCGCTGGCGTCGCTACACGACAAGGTGCACGACGGCTACCAGGCGCAGCAGGCGCGCCTCGAGGCTGCCCGCCTGTTTGCCTCTACCGGTCAGATGACCCATGTGCACCGATTACTCGACAACCTCGATCGCAGCCTGATCAGCGATGGCGACCTGGTGCAGGTCGAAGGTGAGATCAATGATCTGTTCAAGCAGCACCAGCAGGACTTGATTCAGACCTCGCAGGCGCGCGATTACCAGATGCTCTACCATCACTACCTGCGCATCGGCCAGGTCGAACGCGCCTGGAAATTCAGGATCAAGTCCAGCGAAACCCTTGCCAATACCAGCGATCGGTCGATGTTTCAGCGCCAGGCCGATATCATTGCGGTGCTCTACAATTCCAATTTCGCGATCGGCCGGGCGAAGAACTATCTCGACCAGGCGGGCCGCATTTACGAAGACAAGGGCGTCTCCGAAATGCTGCAGCAGACGCGGGATATGGAAACGTTGATCTGGTGATAATATTTATTGCTATCGGGTTAATCCAGGCTGCGAATTCGCTCAACAATCTGTAGCCCGGAAAATTCACACTAATGCACAATCTCGCTTGTCTATTGATTCCACAAGAAATATTCCCTCAGTCGCTCGTAATCACTGATACGAGACTTCTTCGGGAACTTCCTTGTGAAATCCCATTTCTTTATGAAAACAATATCCTGCGCGATATTCGCGCAAATTTATGAAATTTCCGGGCTAGATCTCGGAAAATCGAGTGGCAATCAATGCTATCTCGACTTGAAGCGGTGTCGTTTTAAGGCAACGTGAAGTCGCGGCAAAGTCAGCCTCGCCAACGTTTAAAACTTATTCTGGCCGTTCATGGTGGCTTCTTCGGGCGGCTACCTATCGCGTGAGGAATATTAAATGACAGACTACGAAGACGACGACTACGAAGACGATCTGGATCTGAACACCCTGCCGGACGATGAGCTTGTCGAGCAAATGCACGACGATCTGTACAACGGTCTCAAGGAAGAAGTCGCCGAAGGTACCCAGATATTGCTGGACCGTGGTTGGGATGCCAACAAGGTGCTCAACGAAGCGCTGGTTGCGGGCATGACCATCGTCGGTATCGATTTCCGCGACGGTATATTGTTCGTGCCCGAAGTATTGATGTCCGCAAACTCGATGAAGGCGGGGATGACCCTGCTCAAGCCGTTGTTATCGGTATCCGATCAGCCCACTGCCGGTAAAATGGTGATCGGTACGGTCAAGGGTGATATCCACGATATCGGTAAAAACCTGGTCTGCATGATGATGGAAGGCGCCGGATTCGAAGTGATCGATCTCGGTATCAATACGCCGGTGGAAGGTTTCCTCGCCGCACTCGAAGAACACAAGCCCGAAATCCTGGGTATGTCGGCGCTATTGACCACGACCATGCCCTACATGAAGGTAGTCATCGATACCATGAAGGAACAGGGTATTCGCGACAATTACATCGTCCTGGTCGGCGGCGCGCCGCTGAACCAGGAGTTTGGTGAAGCTATCGGCGCCGATGCCTATTGTCGGGATGCCGCGGTTGCTTCCGACACCGCCAAACAACTCGTCAGTGAACTGCGAGCCGGTTAGGAAACAGGGAGCTGACCTTCGGTGCAATTGCGATATGGTAAATTCAGCCCCCATTCTGGTAATTACCTGCGCGGCGATTGCGCGTGAAGTCAATGAAGTAAAAAAACTCGGGCAGTGGTCGCAAATGGATTTGCAGGCGATAACCGCCGATTTGCATGCGCGCCCGGAAAAAATTGCGGGCGCGGTAGCCAGCAAGATCGATCAGGCACGTGACAGCTACGCGCATATTTTCGTCGCATACGGTGATTGTGGCACCAGCGGCGAACTCGATAAGGTTCTCGAGGAGCGCGGTGTCAGGCGTTTACCCGGGGCGCACTGCTACGACTTTCTTGCCGGGTGCGATCAGTATCAGCAGATGCAGGAGCAGGAGCCCGGGACTTTTTACCTGACGGATTTCCTGACCCGGCATTTTCAGCGCCTGGTCATCGAGATACTCGGTATCGATCGACACCCGGAGCTGCTGGAAATCTATTTCGGCAACTACACGCGGCTGGTTTATCTCGCGCAAACTGAGTCGCCGGAATTGACCGCGCAGGCACGCGCCGCCGCCGAGCAGCTGGAGCTGCGCTTCGAGCGCGTGTTTACCGGTATGGGCGAAATGGCGCCGCAGCTGCATGCGGCGATGCAGGAGGCGATGTGGCGCAGCTGAAGGTCGTCTACTGGCGTGATATCCCCGGACGGATCGTCATTCGCGAAGGAAGGCGCAGTACGCGGCTGCGTCTTTCATTGCGATTCATGAAGGCGATCGAACGCGCCGCCTACCGCCTCAAGAAAAAGCAGCAGGATGCGCTGTTGGAACCCTGGCGGGATGTCGCGCAACCGCAAAATGGTGATGTCCACCAGCAGGCGCAGGCGCTGGTGCGGCATATCGAAGAACAGTATACGGAAGAAGTTCTGGAAACCCTGATACGTGCCAGCGGCCTTGATGAAAGCCGTGGGCTCAACAACTGAACGGAGCAAAGGTGTATAAAGTTCGTCAATGGTCGGTTACACATTCGCGCAAACTCGAAGCGTTATATCGTAACTTCGAACCGGTCTTGATCAGGTTGCACCCGCTGTTCAAGACGCTCGGATACGGTCGCCTCGAAAAGCCCGTGCGGGTCGCGGAAAAAGCCATCAAGGGATTGATGTTCGATTGCCGGATGTGCGGGAAATGCGCGCTCGGCGCAACCGGAATGTCCTGCCCGATGAACTGCCCCAAATCGATCCGCAACGGCCCCTGTGGCGGTGTGCGCCTGAACGGCCATTGCGAAGTGAAGCCAGATATGCGTTGCGTCTGGGTAGACGCCTGGCGCGGTAGCCAGCAAATGCGGGATTCGCAGGCCATCCACCAGGTACAGATCCCGGTAAACAATTTACTCAGGGGCAGCTCGTCGTGGCTGCGCGTGGTGCGCGATGATCATACCGCGCGGGACAGCGAGACAGCGCAATGAAAGCCTCCACCGATCAACATCCCGGGCGACCTTTGCCACCGTTCGAAGGATACAGTTCGACGGGCCGCCTCGAGCGTGTACTGCGCTCCGGAAAATTCGCGATCACCGCGGAACTGGCGCCGCCCGACTCGGCGCTGGCCGAAGACGTCTATGAGCGTGCGCGCCTGTTCGATGGTTACGTCGACGGCATGAATGCCACCGACGGCTCGGGCGCGCATTGCCACATGTCCAGCGTGGCGATGTGCGCACTGCTCACCAATGTCGGTTACTCACCGGTACTACAGATTTCCTGTCGCGATAAAAATCGCATTGCGATTCAGGGTGACGTGCTCGGAGCGGCCGCGATGGGCGTGTCCAACGTACTCTGCCTGAGCGGGGACGGGGTCCAGGTGGGCGATCACCCCGAAGCCAAACCGGTGTTCGACCTCGACAGCATGTCCCTGCTCGAAACCATTCGCATCATGCGCGATGAATCGCGATTTCTGAGTGGCCGGCCTATCACTTCCCCGCCGCAGATGTTTCTCGGCGCGGCCGAGAATCCTGGCGCACCGCCAACCGATTTTCGTCCCTATCGGCTGGCCAAGAAAATTACCGCCGGTGCGCAGTTCATCCAGACCCAATACATTTTTGATGTCGAGCAGTTGCGCCTGTTCATGGCAAAGTCGCGCGATCTCGGGTTGCTCGAGCAGTGTTTCGTTTTAGCGGGCGTCGGCCCGCTGGCGTCGGCGCGCACCGCCCTGTGGATTCGTAACAATGTGCCCGGCATATACATACCCGATGAAATCATCAAGCGCCTGGAGGGCGCCAGCGAGCCGAAGCAGGAAGGGCGCAAAATCTGTGTCGAGCTGATCCAGCAGGTCCGGGAGATTGAAGGGGTTAGCGGGGTGCATGTCATGGCCTACCGTCAGGAAGAAGCGGTCGGTGAAATCATTCAGCAATCGGGCGTGCTTGAAGGGCGGGTACCCTGGTATCCGGGTTGCGAAATTCAGTCCAGTTACGCTTGATACAGCGATCTGGCCTGGTTCTGGATTTATCGAGTTTTCGAGGAAATAATAATGACCGATACGGTTGTCAGTTCAGCTACTAAAGAGTTAGTCATCGGCTTTGAGCGCCCCTTCGTTTTGATCGGCGAGCGCATCAATCCTACCGGCCGCAAGATTATGGCCGAGGAAATGAAGGTCGGCGACTATAGCCGTGTACAGAGTGATGCGCTCGCGCAAGTCGCGGCAGGCGCCCACATGCTCGACGTAAATGCCGGTATTCCGCTCGCCGACGAGCCGCGCATCCTGGCGGAGGCGGTGCAGCTGGTGCAAAGCCTCACCGATACGCCGTTAAGCATCGATTCCTCGATTATCGACGCGCTCGAAGCCGGGCTTGCCGTGTACGAGGGTAAGGCGCTGGTCAACTCGGTGACCGGTGAGGACGAGAGCCTCGATCGTGTTTTACCGCTGGTGAAAAAGCACGGCGCCGCGGTGGTGGCGATCTCGAACGATGAAACCGGTATTTCAGAAGACATCGACGTGCGTTTCAACGTGGCGAAGAAAATTGTCGAGCGCGCCTCGGACTACGGCGTCCCTGCCTGCGATGTCGTCGTCGATCCCCTGGTCATGCCGATTGGCGCAATCAACAACGCCGGACGCGAGGTGCTGAAGCTGATTCACCGCCTGCGCACCGAACTCAAGGTCAATACCACCTGCGGTGCGTCGAATGTGAGCTTCGGGTTACCCAATCGTAACGGCTTCAACGGCGCCTTTATCAGCATGGCGATCCAGGCGGGGATGACCTCGGCGATTACCAATCCGATGCATGCCGAAGTCGTTGCGGCGAGCCTCGGCGCCGATGTCATGCTCGGAAAAGACCCCGATTGCGCGCGCTGGATCAAGCAGTTCCGCGAGGCGGCGCCGGAAGGGACCATCGCCCGAGGCACAGGCCGCCGCGGCGGCCGTCGCCGTCGTCCGGCTGCCTGAGGGGATATTCTGGATACAGAGCAGGCAGAAGTAGAGGAGTTCAGTGTGCTGTTCATGCCGTCGGGCCTGCGCGGGCAGGTACCGGCCGGCACCACTATACTGCAGGCGGCCCAGCGTTTCGGTGTCGACCTGGAATCGATTTGTGGCGGCCAGGGCAAGTGTCGCAAATGCCAGGTATTGCCGCAGCAGGGCGAATTCGTCAAGCATGGGATTAATTCGCGTCTCGAACACCTCTCCGAACTGACCGCAGCCGAGCTGTTGCAACAGTCTAAAAACCGGCTCAAGAATGGCCGCCGCCTGAGTTGCAATGCGCGTATTCTCGGTGATCTCGTGGTCGACGTGCCCGAGGAGAGTCAACAGCACAAGCAGCATATCGCCAAGGCGATCACGGCCTATGACATCCAGGTGCAACCGGCGCTGCATTTGTACACGGTGACCTTACCCGAACCCGACATGCATTCGCCCATATCGGACAAGCGCCGCATGCAGCAGGCGCTGGTCAGTGAACACGATCTGCCGGTGATGGACTGTGACATGTCGCAATTGCGCCTGTTACAGCCGGCGCTGGCCCGGGCGAACCGGCAGATCACCGTCGCGGTCTACCAGTTTCAGCAGATCGTCGCCGTCTGGCCGGGGGTAAAGGAAGACATTTACGGGCTCGCGGTCGACCTCGGTTCGACCACCATCGCGGCGCAATTGTGTAACCTGATCACCGGCGAAGTGGTCGCCACCGCCGATACCATGAACCCGCAGATCCGTTTCGGTGAAGATTTGATGAGCCGCGTATCCTACGTGATGATGAACGAGGGGGGCGACGCGGCGATGACGGAGGTGGTGCGCGAGGCCTTCAATCAGCTTGCCAGACGCGCCGCCAAATCCGCCAGGATTCAGCTCGAGGACATTCTCGACATGACCGTGGTGGGGAACCCGATCATGCATCACCTGTTTCTCGGTATCGATCCGACACCGTTGGGGATGGCGCCGTTTACCCTGACCACCGATCAGACCCAGGTCATTCGGGCGGCCGATATCGGTATCCATTTACACCCGGAGGCGCGCATCTGCACGCTGCCCTGTATCGCCGGGCACATCGGCGCCGACACCGCGGGTGTAATATTGTCGGAACGCCCTGATCTTGCCGAGGAATACGTGTTGCTGGTCGACGTCGGCACCAATGCCGAAATCGTGCTCGGCAATCGCAATCGCCTGTTGGCCGCATCGAGTCCGACCGGCCCGGCGTTCGAGGGCGCGCAGATAAGTTCGGGGCAACGTGCCGCGCCGGGCGCCATCGAGCGGGTGCGCATCGATCCCGAAACGCTGCAACCGCGCTATCGCGTCATCGGTTGCGACGCCTGGTCGGACGACCCGGAGTTCGAGCAAAAAAGTGCAGGCGTTGGCGTCAGCGGCATTTGTGGCTCGGGCATCATCGAAGTGGTCGCGGAAATGTACCTGTCCGGGGTCATTGACGAGGATGGCGTCATCGGGCCGGTGCCCGCTAAGCCGAGTGAAAACATCGTCGAGGATGGCCGCACCTGGGCCTATGTCATCATGGAGGGCGAACGCTCGATTCGAATCACGCAAAACGATGTGCGCGCGATTCAGCTCGCCAAGGCTGCACTGCATGCCGGTTGCCGCCTGTTACTCGATCACATGGGTATCGAAAGGGTCGACCGTATCGGCCTGGCGGGCGCATTTGGCAGTCATATCGACGTCAAGTACGCGATGGTGCTGGGGATGATTCCGGACTGTAACCTGGACAATGTTGGTTCGGTTGGCAATGCCGCCGGCACCGGTGCGCGTATCGCCTTGCTGAACTACCCGTCGCGTCGTGAAATCGGTGAAATCCTGCCCAGAGTGGAAAAGATAGAAACCGCCATCGAGGCGAAATTCCAGGAATACTTTATCGACGCCATGGCGATACCGCACAAGACCGATCGCTTCCGGGAACTTTCAAGGGTCGTCGATTTTCCACAGGCGAAACGCAAGGCCGATACCAGTCCCGGTGACGATCGCAAGCGGCGTTCACGGCGACGCCGGACGCCGGATTAACCCGCATCGCTCACCGTTTTACGTCGCGAGTTAATCGCCTGGACCTGCTTCCTCGCTGGCTGACTTGAGCTGCAGCTTGCGCCGCTCGTCGCGCGGCGGGATGCCGAACAGATCACGGTAGCACTTGCTGAAATGCGGGGCCGAGATGAATCCGCAGGCAAGCGCGATATCGACGATGGATTTACTCGTCTGCAGCAACAGCAGTCGTGCGCGGTTGAGCCGCAGATTCAAATAATAGCGCGTCGGTACGCAGTTCAAATGCTTTTGAAACAGGCGCTCGAGCTGGCGTCTTGAAATGCCGACATAACTCGATAACTCATCGAGACTGATCGGCTCTTCGATGTTGGCCTCCATCAGGGTAACCGCCTCGGTGAGCTTGGGCTGGTTCGACCCCAGCGCAAGGTGCAACGGAATTCGCTGGCGGTCGTCCGAACTGCGAATCCGTTCGCACATGAATTGCTCGGAAATACGTGTGACCAGCTTGTTGCCATGCCTGTCGTTGATCAGTTGCAGCATCATGTCCATGGACGCCTGCCCGCCGGCACTTGTAATGCGATCACGGTCGATCAGGAAGAGGTCATCGGAAACCTGAACCTCCGGGAACTCTTCACGCAGGCTGGCGATGTTCTCCCAGTGAATCGTGCATTTATAGCCGTCCAGCAAACCCGCGCGCGCCAGCAGGTAACTGCCGGTGCAAAGCGCCCCGAGTTTGACATTGCTGCACTTGGCGATACGCCGCAGCGCAAACTGCAGTTGCCTGGACCAGGCATCGGCGATATCGGCGCCGCCACAGACGAACAGGGTGGTAACGTCATTGGCGTGTTCGATGCTTGCGTCGGGGGTGATTTCGAGACCATTACTGGCTTTCTCAGGTAAGCCGTCGATGGTGAAGATACTCCATCGGTAGAGTTCCCGGCCGGTATCGCGATTGGCCATGCGCAACGGTTCGATGGCGGATGAAAATGCGATCATCGAATAATTGGGGACCTGCAGAAAGCCGAAGTGCCCGGGTTTCGCGGCCGGTTTGTTGTCACTCATAGGACTGATTGTAGCGAAATGCGGACTGCATCGGGGTACCTGGGTCCAATCGGCCAGAATACTAGACGCTAAAAAGCCCTATTGCACGACATTTTTCCAGTTGGGTATGTCCGTTATCCCAGCGAAAGCCGGGATCCAGGGTTTGCGGATGGGATCCCCGGGGACAGTGCTGTATGACTAGATCATCGAGTCGGGCATTGAGTTCTTGCGTTGCTGTATGTAGGCCAGCAGGGCTTCGTCGATAGCGGGGTCGAGCGCGGGCGCCTGGTATTCGGCAAGCATCTTCCTGTAACGCGCATTGCAACGTTGCGCATGATCGAGACTGCCTTCGGATTGCCACTGCTCGAAGCTGTTGTTATCGGTAATCGGGGAGCGGTAGAACGCGGTTTTGAAATTATTCTGGGTATGGTTGCAGCCGAGGAAATGCGCCCCGGGTCCAACTTCGCGAATGGCGTCCATCGCCTGGCCGTTCTCGGAGAGATCGACGCCGCCCATCAGAATTGCCATCATCGCCGCCTGGTCGGCGTCCATGATGAATTTCTCGTATCCCATGGCGAGCCCGCCTTCCATCCAGCCGGCCGTATGCAGCACAAAGTTGACTCCGGCCATCACTGCCGGCATCAGCGTTGCTGCAGCCTCGGAGGCTGCCTGCGCATCGGGTAACTTGGAACCACACATGCCCCCGCCGGAACGGAAGGGTACGCCGAGACGTCGCGCCAGTGCGGCCATGGTGTAAAGTACGAGGGCCGGTTCCGGTGTGCCGAAGGTTGGTGCGCCCGATTGCATCGACATCGAACTGGCGAAGCTGCCGAAGATGACGGGTGCGCCCGGGTTGATCAGTTGCACGAAGGTCATGCCGGCGAGCGCTTCGGCGAGGCTCTGTGCCGCGGTGCCGGCGATGGTTACCGGCGACATCGCACCCGCCAGGATAAACGGTGTAATGATAGTGGCCTGGTTGTTTTGCGCGTAAACCATGGCCGCGCCGAGCATGGTATCGTCGAAGGTCATCGGCGAATTGGCGTTGATCAGGCTTGTCGCATAGGTGCGCGGTCGCCCGCTCACGGGGTCGATGTAGTTGTCGCCGGCAAGAATTTTAATCATTTCGACGGTATCCTGCGCGCGTTCCGGTGCGGTTACCGAACCCATGAACGCCTTGTCGGAGTACTTGATGTGGGAGTAGACCATGTCGAGGTGGCGCTTGTTGACCGGCACGTCGACCGGCTCGCAAATGGTGCCGCCCGAATGGTGCAGGCCTGGCGAGGCGTAGGCCAGTTTTACAAAATTCCGGAAATCTTCCAGGGTCGCGTAGCGCCGGCCGTTTTCGATGTCGTAGACGAAAGGGCTGCCATAAGCCGGCACGAAGACAGTATTTCTGCCACCGATCTGGACATTGCGTTCCGGGTTACGCGCGTGTTGGGTGTATTCGGCAGGTGCGGATGTCTGGATGATGGAGCGGCACAGCCCTCGAGGGAAGCGCGCTCTGACACCATCGATCTCGGCGCCGCCCTGTTTCAGGATGTCGAGCGCCTCCGGCATATCGCGGAACTCGATGCCGATTTCTTCGAGTATGGTGTCGGCATTGTGCTCGATAAGTTGCAGTCCTTCTTCGTCGACTACTTCGAAAAAGGGAATTTTGCGCTTAACATAGGGTGCGGTTTTAGTGACGACAGCACCACCGGCACGGCGCGTATCGCGCCCGCCGCGCCCGCGTCTGCCGCGCCCGCGTCTGCCGCGGGATTCTCGACCTTCTTGACTCATTGAGACGACTCCTGGCAACCCCGTAAATATGATATCGGTTTAGTCAGGCAGTATGGTTTTAGGCGTTTTTGCGGGCTAACCCAAGGGCGACCCTGAACTGTTTACCCGCGCCATCTGCCCTCGGCGGGTGATGATCTAACAAGTTGTGGATACGGGTATTTGCGATAGAATGAGTTCCAAACCAGGCAAGACCAATCTCCGGAGTCATAAAATAAGCGACGAATCCGAAACTATCGGCATTTTATTGATCGAGGGCTATCCGATCATTCCGTTTAGTTGCGTGGTCGATTCGCTGCGGAGCGCCAACCGCCTGTCCGCTAAAGAACTTTACCGCTGGGAGTACTTTGCGCCCGATGACAAACCGGTTACGGCATCCTGTGGTATCACCGTGCCGACCCGGGCGCTGACCACGGCGAGGGATCTCGAGACGCTGATCATCGTCGCACCCAACACGGCCCAGCATTTCGAACATGCCGGCACAATTAAATCCCTGCAGTCCCTGGACCGCCAGGGGGTCAATCTCGGTTCGGCCAGCTCCGGAAGCTTCATCCTCGCGCGTGCCGGGTTGCTGGACGATTGTCGCTGTACCATACACTGGGAAAATATTCCGGTGTTCAAGGAGCTTTATCCACAGGTCGAGGTTGCCTTCACGCTGTATGAAATCGGTGAACGCCGGTTTACCTGTTCGGGCGGCACCGCGGCGCTCGACATGATGCTGAAGCTGATCGAAAACCAGTACGGGCGCAAGCTGGTGCAGCAGATTTCGCAACAGTTTCAACACGATCGTATCCGCACCGAGATCGATTCGCAGCAAATGGCGGATCGTATCGACCTGGCGATGAGCGCCCCCAAGTTGATCGACGTCATCAACCTGATGGAGAACAACATCGAAGTGCCGTTGTCGTTGCCGACGATCGCGGAGAAATGCCGATTGTCGTTACGTCAGATTGAGCGCCTGTTTCACAAGTATCGCGACCTTACCCCCAGCCAGTATTACCTGTCGCTGCGCCTGATGCACGCCAAGCAGTTGTTGATCAACACCAATCGCAGCGTGATCGACATCTCGATTGCCACCGGGTTCGAAACCCAGTCGTATTTCACCGCCTGTTATCGTAAGCACTTTGGTAGTTCACCGCGTAACCATCGCTCGCAGGTCGCGACTGAAAGAAAGGCCTGACCGGTGCTGGAATGACCCAGCCTGTTGCCGTTCTTGGCGCCGGGATTGTCGGTATAAGCTGTGCGCTCGAACTGCAGCGGCGCGGCTTCCAGGTCAAGCTGCTGGACCGTCGCGGCCCCGCGCAAGAGACTTCGCTGGGTAATGCCGGACTACTCAGCTACAGTAATATCACGCCGATCGCCAGTCCCGTACTGCTGGCGCGCATGCCGCGGTTGATACTCAATCTCGACGATGATTTCCTGTTGCATTACCCGCACATGCTGTCCTTGCTTCCCTGGTTGTTACGCTTCGTCTTGCGCTGCAGGCGTAAGACCTATTTAAGCGACGGCGCGGCGATGGCCGATCTGACCCTGGCGTCGATCGAAATACACAAGCGATGGATTGCCGAAGCCGATGCCGGAGATTTACTGAATCGGGTCGGCGGCCTGAAGCTGTATCGTCATCGACAAAGCTTTCTACGTGACCGACTCGAGCGCGAGTTACTGGAGCGTTGCGGGGTGAAACACACGGTGTTGAGTCCCGACCAGGCTTATGAACTCGAACCGGATCTGAAACGAATCTTCGCGCAGGCGGTCTTGATCGACGAGACGATTTCCATTCGCAATCCCGAAAAGCTCTGCCAGGCTTACGCGCAAATGTTCGTCGACGCGGGTGGGCATATCGGGCGCGTCGACATTCAGTTCCTGCGCCCGACCAACGATGGCTGGGAAGTGGTTACCGATCAGGGCTGTGAAAAAACGCCCCGGGTTGTCGTCTGCATGGGCGCCTGGACTCCCGGACTCATCGGCCAGCTGGGTTATACCAACCCGCTCGCAATTGAGCGCGGTTACCATAGCGTGTTCGCAGCATCGGGTGAGGCCCGTCTTACGCGCCCGGTCTTCGATGTCGATGGCAGCTACGTTATGGCGCCGATGGAAGCGGGACTGCGGGTTAGCTCCGGTTCCAATCTGGTACGGCGCGAGACGAGGTCGGATCCGCGCCAGCTGGTGCGCGTGACGCCGCGGGTGCGCGAGGCTTTCCCGATTGCCGAAGAACTGTCGCCCGAGCCGTGGATGGGTCGTCGCCCGACGGTGCCCGATACGCTGCCGATCATCGGTCCCGCGCCGCGCCATCAAAATCTCTGGCTGGCATTTGCGCATTCGCACATGGGCCTGACCACGGGACCGATTACGGGACAGTTGATCGCAAATTTTATCACCGGCAGTGAACAACCCTTTCCCGTTTCGCCCTGCGATCCGGCGCGTTATCTTTAGCCTGCATATTGCGGTGAGCGATGCGGTTAGCCAGTCAGGCTCGGGGTATTGTCGACCAGGTCCATCAGCCCGACGTCTCATGCTGAAAGTGGAAGCTGGCGAACTCTGCCGGCTTAGGTTTCTTGCCGAGAATGAAATCGGCCGCGCGCGCGGCGATCATCTGCGTGGGCGCATTGAGATTGCCGCTGACGATATCGGGCATGACCGAGGCATCGACCACGCGTAAACCCTCCAGGCCATGCACCTTCAACTCGGCGTCGACGACAGCATTGTCATCGCTACCCATGCGGCAGCTGCAACTCGGATGAAAGTCGGTGGAAGCGGTGGTGCGAATCCAGTTTTCGATCTGCGCACCCGAGTTGACGTCCGGGGCCGGGTCCCTGCGCTCGCCGCGCAGTGCGTCGAAGGCGGGCTGTGAAATCAGCTCGTTGATCTTTTCATAGCCTTCGCACAGTTCGCGCAGGTCGAATGCCTCGGACAGGTAATTGAAATGCACCGCCGGCCGAGCGGCCGGATTGGCCGAAATCAGCGCGATATGCCCCCTGCTCACGGGTCGCAGTTGATCGACCTGCAGCGTGAAACCCTGTGACAGTTTTATCTTGCGGCCCTCGTAGTGGGCTGAAATCGGTGCAAAATGATACTGCAGGTTGGGGTAGTCGACATGATCGTTGCCGCGAATCAGGCCACCCGCTTCCCATATATTGGATGCGCCGAAACCATGGCGCGTGGTCAGCCAGCGCAGGCCGATGCCGAGTTGGTTCCAGGGTCTCGATACGCGGTCGTAAGTGATCGGTTGGGCACACTTCCAGGTGCAGTGAATTTTCAGATGATCCTGCAGGTTCTGGCCGACGCCGGGCATCTCGTGCTGAACCGCAATGCCGTGCCGCTCGAGTTCGCCGGCAGGGCCGATGCCGGACAGCATCAGCAACTGGGGTGACTTGATCGCGCCGCAGGAAACGATGACTTCGCGCCGCGCGCGTACCTTTTGTGTCGTGCCCCGGTGCCTGACTCGCACTCCGACGGCGCGCCTGTTTTCCAGCAACAGCTGTTCCACCAGTGTGTGCGTGACCAGTTCGAGGTTGGAGCGCGCCAGCGCCGGTTTCAGGTGGGCGACCGCTGCGCTGCATCGGCGGCCATCACGGATGGTGCTGTCGAGGCGCGCGAGCCCTTCGGGGCGGTGGCCGTTGAGGTCGTCCGAGCGGCCCTGGCCCGAACTCTCGCCGGCCTCCAGAAACGCATCGAACAAGGGGTTGTCGAGTTTGGCGCGGGCGACGCCGAGCGGCCCGCTGCCGCCGCGCCACTTGTTTTCACCGCGCTCCGAGGTCTCGCCGGCGCGAAAATAGGGCAGGCAATCCGCGTAGCGCCATCCCCCGAGGCCGAGCTGATCGTTCCAGCGATCGTAATCCTTCGGGTGTCCACGCATGTAAACCATCGAATTGATCGACGAGGAACCGCCCAATACCTTGCCGCGCGGCAGTTCGATGGGGCGCTGCTCGAGGTCGGGTTCTTTTTCGGACTCGTAGTTCCAGTTGATGCTCGGGTCCTTGTAGGCCGAGTGCACGCCGGCGGGAATATGGATCAGCAGCTTGTTGTCCATCGGTCCGGCTTCGACGGCCAGCACGCTGTGTTCGCCGTTTTCGCTGAGTCGATTGGCGAGTACGCAGCCGGCGGAACCGGCGCCGAGGATGATGTAGTCGTATTCGCCTTTCATGCGCGCAGCATCTCAATTGAATGCGAGCCGGTCAATTGTTAATCGGTAAAACACCTTGGATGCGATTATGGCTTGGCTTATGATCGCTACGGTTTAGGAATTTGTATGCCGGTAATGACAGAAATATTTGATTTCGATCAGATCGTAGATCGCAGTAACAGCGACAGTGCCAAGTGGGAAAGATATCAGGGCAGGGATATCTTGCCGATGTGGGTGGCGGATAGCGATTTCGCGGTCGCTCCGCATATTCAGCAGGCATTGCGGGACCGGGTCGAGCACCCGGTGTACGGATACACCCAGGTTTCCGCGCGCTTGCCCGAGCTTATCGCCGAGCGCATGCGGCGCCTTTACCAATGGGAAGTCGATCCTCGCTGGGTGGTGATGCTGCCCGGTGTAATCGGCGCCTTTTACCTCGCCTGTCGGGCCACCAGCGAACCCGGTGATTTGATTTATGTGCCGGAGGTGGTTTACCCGCCGTTTTTGACGGGGCCGGGGCATTACTCGATGGAAAATCAGAAGATACCAATGAGCATTCGCGATCAACGCATGATCATTGATATGGATTGGCTCGAACAGCAACCGCCTCGTCCGGGCCGCTTGCTGATGTTTTGTAATCCGCAGAACCCGGGCGGTGCGATGTATCGCAAAGACGAACTGACCCGGCTTGCGCGGATCGTCGAGCAACAGCAGTTGACCCTGGTTTCAGACGAAATTCATTGCGACCTGGTTCTCGATCGGGACAGGCGCCATATTCCGATAGCATCGCTGAACCCGCAGATTGAACAACGCAGTATCACGTTGATGGCGCCGAGCAAGACCTTCAACCTCGCCGGACTGGGTTGCGCCTTTGCGATCATAGCGAACGATCGCCTGCGCCGGTCGATGACCGTCAATCCGTATATCGTCCCGCACGTCAATCTGCTGGGGCTGGCCGCGGCGGAGGCGGCCTACGAATTCGGCGATGAATGGAATCGTCAACAATGCGAGTACCTGGCGGCCAACCGCGACTACCTGATCGATGCAATCAACCGCATTCCGGGATTGCGACTGGCGCCGATCGAGTCGACCTACCTGGCCTGGATCGATGTATCCGCGCTGGGTCTCGAAAATCCATCGCGATTTTTTGAAAATGCTGGCGTGGGTATGTCGCCCGGGCGTGATTTTGGAGATTCGAATTACATGCGCCTCAATTTCGGCTGTCCCCGCAGCCGCGTCGAAGATGCCGTCGAGCGCATCCGCAAAGCGGTCGAAGGCATCTCTTAGTCATCATTTTTACTACCTGTTAACGGCATCCGGTCATGTCGTTATTGTCTTTTGATTGGTCGTTCTAGTTCGGCGTTAGTGCAATCAATTCGGATATTCTTGCGCAACTTGAAAACGCGCGACCAGGCAACTGCCGGCGCTAATTCCGAAAAATATGACAACGGTAGGTTGATCGATGGCAATGCCTTCACATGTGAAATTCCTGATTATCGGCGCCGGTATTCACGGCTTGAGCACCGCGTACCATCTCGCGCAGCAGTTGAAAGCGAAGGGCATGGGCGATGGCCGCGATATCCTGATAGTCGATAAGGGCGGAATAGCCGCCGGCGCTTCGGGCATTGCCTGCGGCGTGGTGCGCAACAATTACTTCCAGCCGGCGATGCGCGAACTGATGGCGCACAGTGTCGGCGTCTGGGAAACTGATCCCGAGGGATATAGCTATCACCCGGTTGGCTACATGCAGATCAGCCCGGAAAGCATGCACGAAGATGTCGCCAGCATCGCCCGTCAACAGAAGGATATTGGCTATGAGTCGACTTTCATCGAAGGTGAGAAGGAATCGTCGAATTACATGAAAACCCTGTTCCACGACTGGCAGGCAACCGGCATTACCTCGGTATTGCATGAGAAACGCGGCGGTTATGCGAATAACACGAAGGCGATGTATGCGCTCGCCAGCAAGGCTGAGAACGAAGGCGTTCGAATCCTGACCGGTTGCACCGTTACCGGCTTCAAGAGCGATTCGGCCGGCGGCGCCATCAAGGCGGTCGAAACCGACAGGGGCGACATCGGTTGCGACCAGGTGGTGATCGGTGCCGGGCCCTGGGCGAAGAAGGTCTGGGACATGCTGGAGTTACCGAAGACCATTTCCATCAAGGGCGCCGACGGCGTTACCCACGACAACATACCGATGTGGATCTACTGGTCTCTGCAGGAAGGCACGCTGGGTGTCGATCCCGAATTGCAGAAAACCAACGACGGCAAGTTTCCGCCGGTTATCCACGTCGATAGCAACGAGCCGCTCTACTCGAACTATGACGGCAGCCTCATCACCGATCAGATGTGGGGCATCTACTACAAGCCCGATTTTCATTTCGGCGGCATACAGGGCGGCGCCGCGCCTTATGCGATCCAGACCGATCCGGACGACGTCGCGGTCGATCCCTATGGTGTCGATTCCCCCGACTTTATCGTCGGTGAGGACTTCGCGCACATGTGGACTTCGGCGCTGGCGCATTGTCAGAAACGTTTCGAGGGCCAGTTCGAGTACTACAAGAATGAACCCTCGGGCGGCATTGGCTCGTTTACCCCGGACAGCTTCCCGGTATTCGATGTGTTCCGTGAAAATTGCTACCTGGTCGCCGACTCCAACCACGGCTACAAGATGCTCGGCGTCGGCAAGCTGGTCGCCGAAGAGCTCTGCGGTGAAAAGAGCTCCCTGCTGGAACCGTTCCGCTTTTCGCGCTATGCCGAGGGCAGGCTGCACCCGGTTTCCAACAGCCCCTTCCCCTGGAGCTGACCCTCCAGCCACGTTGCGGCCTGGTGAGAATCCCGGGGTTGTTTCTCGCAGAGGCGCGGGGGCGCGGGGGCGCGGGGATCGCAGGGGTTTTCGGGGTTGTACCGCCGGTTAAACCTCCGCGTCCCCTGCATCACCGCGCCTCCGCGAGAACCCGATGCAGTCGCAATCTCAATGCCGGGATAACTTTTTACCGGACGAAGCGGTGACGCGTTCGATTGGCGAAAGCCACCAGTGACAGCATTACCGGCACCTCGACCAGCACGCCGACCACGGTCGCCAGCGCCGCGCTTGAATCGAGGCCGAACAGGCCGATAGCCACGGCGACGGCCAGCTCGAAGAAATTTGAAGTGCCTATCAGCGCGGCCGGCGCGGCGGTATCGAAAGGCACCCGCCACAAGTAGGCCCAGGCGTAGGCGACGATGAAAATGCCGTAGCTCTGGATCATCAGCGGGATCGCGATCAGCGCGATCAGCAGCGGCTTGTCGATGATGGTTTGCGCCTGGAATCCGAACAGCAGCACCACCGTTGCCAGCAGGCCCATGACCGAGAAAGGTTTCAGGCGGGCGCTGAAATCGGCGATATGTTCATGATTGCCCTTGTTATCCAGCAACTTGCGCGTCACGTAGCCAGCGGCCAGCGGTATCACCACGTAAAGCACCACCGACAGCAGCAGGGTTTCCCAGGGTACGATAATATCGGTGACGCCGAGCAGCAGTGCCGCAATCGGCGCGAAGGCGAACACCATGATGATGTCGTTGATGGATACCTGCACCAGCGTGTAGTTGGCGTCGCCGCGCACCAGTTGGCTCCACACGAACACCATCGCCGTACAGGGCGCCACCCCCAGCAGGATCATGCCGGCGATGTATTCGCTTGCGCTTTGCGGATCCACCAGGCCGGCGTACAAGTGCTCGAAGAACAGAACCCCGAGCGCCGCCATGGTGAAGGGCTTGATCAACCAGTTGACCACCAGGGTGATACATAACCCCCTGGGCTTTTTACCGACGTCCTTGAGCGAGGCGAAGTCGACGTTGACCATCATCGGGTAAATCATGATCCAGATGAAAACGGCCACCACCAGGTTGACACTGGCGTACTCGAGGTTCGCGATCTCTGCGAAACTGGCGGGAATCCACGCTCCGAGTATGACCCCGACAACGATGCCAAGCGCTACCCAGACGGAGAGGTAACGCTCAAATAATCCCATCGACTGACTCTCCATCGAAGAGGCTGATGTGGGTGCCATCGGCGCTCAACAGCAGCTCAAGCCGGGTTTTGCGACAGCATATGCAGGCCTGCAGCAGGTCGAACCATCCTGTTTTTTCTTGACCACTTCGAGTTCGCTGTCGAATAGAGAGTTGTAGAAAACGATCGACGCGACCAGATCGTTGACCGAGAGGTTAACGCGCATTCTTTTCATTGGGTTCTCCAGAGGTGTCAGTGGTGGTGCAGCAGCCGGGCAGCAGGCTGTCGAGCACCGGTGCGCAGAGTTCGGGGCGTCCCTGGCAGCAATCCTCCATGAGGAAGGAAAGCAGCGCGCGGGTGCCGTCGAAGTCAATGCTGTAAATGATGGAACGGCTCTCACGATGCGAGCTGACCAGGCCGGCATTGACCAGGATGGCCAGGTGCGACGACAACGTGTTGTGCGGAATATCGAGCCGACGCGCAATTTCACCCGCCGCGAGACCATCGGGACCGCTGCTCACCAGCTGGCGGAAGGAGTTGAGACGCGATTCCTGTGCCAGCGCACCAAGGGCTTTAACGGTCGTCGATATATCCATATGTCGACGATAATCGACATAATAATTCAAGTCAATACCTGTGTGGCCAACCGGTGGGCTAAGCATTTGATGCTGGTCACCCGGTAAATAGATTTGTCTCGTTTTTCGACCTGCGCCGCGGTGGCGTAACGGGCGAGATCGAGCAGTTCCCTTTCGCTTTCCGGGGCGGCGATCCGGGTCACGGCGCGCACCTTGGAAAAGCTGAGCTCACCCGTGGCGAACGATGCGGAGATCCGCGGTAACGCTTTGAGCGCATGCGCGACGCGGACCTTTTCGCGCGCCGCGTTCATGCCGATGCCGCAGCGCCAGTTGAGCCAGTGCGCACAAGACGTGAGTCCCCAGGCGCCCCATGGTTCCTCGTCATCCAGTTCAACAATAAGTTGCAGCAAGCGATAACCGGTCGCGTTGATGTGCGCGCACAGGTCGGTGATTTCGCGCTCGAGCGCATCGGCGCGGGCCAGGGGGTTTGTAATCTAAAAACCGCCACCTCGAGGGGCAACGGCTGTGTAGTTGCGTTGGGTGTTCCAGATAGGGTGGTCAGAAAATGGGAAGTCTGAAACCTATCACTATACCCCCCGCGACAGGGCGGGGTTTCGAGGTTTGACGTCATTTAATCCATCAAACAGTACATGCCCATGCTAAGTTTGTCTTCGACCGGCAGGCTGTTGACGATATCCCGCTGGTAGGCGACCGACTGTTGACGCTGGCGTTTCTGCGCGTATTTTGCCTGTGCTTTTTGCAGCTCGCTGCGATTGAAGAAAGCGTGAACCTTTTTCAGTACCGAGCCGATAAAAGAGACCTGCTGTGAGGCGATGCTGCTGATCTTGTCTTGTGCGATGTCGTTGGCGTGAAGGTTGTTGCTGTTCATTTGAGTTTCCTCGTGGTTCGTTTGTTGATGTTGGGTAGAGTTTGAACCAGCCGGGAATCCCTGACATGATGATGGCTTGACAAGATTGTGACGATTTCATGACGAAATCATTTGTGTTCGGTTATAAACCGTGGGCCCGATCGGGATAGTGTTTAGCGGGCGAGCGCACAGCGATACATTTAAAAATACGCTGACAGATTTATGCGAAGCCGATCGAAACAGTGATAATATTGCTTTTTTCAGAAACCACGGAATGAACAGGGTGCTTCAATTGTGAAACTACAAATCTTTGCACTGCTGATGTGCCTGGCGAGCTCTTCGTTGTGGGCTTCGAACCCGGTCTGGCTTGAGGGCAAGACGGCGCAAAGCCATGAGATTACCGTTTATCGCAATGCTTCTTGCGGCTGCTGCAAGGGCTGGATAAAGCATCTTGAGGCGCATAATTTTGCGGTAACAGACGTGACTGTCAACGATGTCAATACCTTCAAGCATCAGTTCAATGTACCCACCCAGGCAGCGTCCTGTCATACCGCCGTGGTTGAAGGTGTCGTCATTGAGGGGCATGTTCCCGCGCAGGATATCAAGCGACTGCTCGTCGACAGGGGTGATGTGCGTCTTTTAACCGTTCCAGCTATGCCTTCCGGCACCCCGGGCATGGATACCGCGGGGGCGCCGAGCGATGCGTTTCGGGTTTATTCGATCAGCAAGGACGATCGCGCCACTGTGTACCAGAATTACTCCGATTATTGACCGGGAATATAGAGTGATCGCAAATATCAGGACAGGAGATGACAGAATCATTTGATTACATTATCGTCGGCGCCGGTTCGGCGGGTTGCGTGCTCGCCAACCGCCTGAGCGAAGATCCGAACACTACGGTCGCGTTGCTCGAGTTCGGCGGCAGCGACAACAGCGTATTCATCCAGATGCCGACCGCGCTGTCGATTCCGATGAACACGAAGAAATACAACTGGCATTACGAATCGGAGCCCGAGCCCTGTCTTGACAACCGCCGCATGCATTGCCCGCGTGGCAAGGTGCTGGGCGGCTCTTCGTCGATCAACGGCATGGTCTACGTGCGCGGACACGCAATGGATTTCGATCAATGGGAGAGCCAGGGAGCGCGTGACTGGGATTATCGGCACTGCTTACCCTATTTCAAAAAGGCCGACGACTGGTTCTTCGGCAGCGATGACTACCACAATCAGCAGGGCCCCCTGTCGGTCAATAACGGCAACAACATGCAAAACCCGTTGTACCGTGCCTTCATCGACGCGGGTGTCGAAGCCGGATACATGAAGACCGAGGATTACAACGGCCGCCAGCAGGAAGGTTTCGGCGCGATGCATATGACGGTCAAAAACGGGGTACGCTGGTCCACCGCCAATGCCTACTTGAAACCGGCGCGGCAACGTCCCAACCTGAAGGTCATCACCGGCGCGCTGAGTCAGCGCATCCTGCTCGACGGCCGGCGCGCAAGCGGCGTCGAGTACATTCGCGGCGGCGCGAAACAGGTCGTCAACGCGAAACGGGAGGTTATCCTCAGCGCGGGGCCGGTCGCGTCACCGCAATTGTTGCAACTTTCCGGCATCGGGCCGGGCGCGGTATTGCAGCAGGCCGGTATCGACGTCGTGCACGATTTGCCCGGGGTCGGCGAAAACCTGCAGGATCATCTCGAGTTCTATTTCCAGTTCCGTTGCAAGCAACCGATCACCTTGAACGCCGAGCTCAATCTGTGGCGCAAGTTTCTCATCGGCACGCGCTGGCTGCTGACAAAAAAGGGGTTGGGCGCGACCAACCATTTCGAGTCCTGCGCCTTCATCCGTTCCAAACCGGGTATCAAGTGGCCCGATATCCAGTATCACTTCCTGCCCGGCGCGATGCGTTACGACGGCAATGCCGCCTTCGACGGGCACGGTTTCCAGGTGCATGTCGGGCACAACCAGCCGAGCAGTCGCGGTACTATCCGCGCGCGCACGCCGAGCGTGCAGGACAAGCCGGAAATATGCTTCAACTACCTGCAGCACCAGGACGATATCGAGGGCTTTCGCGCCTGCGTGCGCCTGACCCGCGAAATCATCGGCCAGCCGGCCATGGACGCCTATCGCGGCCCCGAAATCCAGCCCGGTGAAGCGGTGCAGAGCGATGAAGATATCGATGCCTTCGTGCGCAGCGCGGTCGAATCGGCCTACCACCCGTCCTGTGCCTGTCGCATGGGTGAGGACGACATGGCGGTGGTCGATTCCGAGGCGCGCGTACATGGCATCGAGGCGCTGCGCCTCGTCGATTCGTCGATCTTCCCCACCATTCCCAACGGTAACCTCAACTCGCCGACCATCATGCTCGCCGAGCGTGCCGCCGATCTCATCAAGGGCAAGGGTATGCTCGAACCTTCCGATGCTGAAGTCGGCCTCGGCCAGGACTCGGAAACCCTGCAGCGCTCCACCACTACCTGACCAAAGGGGCCAACCAGCCCGAAGGGCGCATAATTTCGGGCCATCGAGTCTATCCCCTTCGAAGGACTGCTAACCAATTACCGAGAGCAGTACGCCGGCGGCAACGGCCGAACCGATGACGCCGGCGACGTTGGGGCCCATGGCGTGCATCAGCAGGAAGTTTTGCGGGTTTGCCTGCAGCCCGACCTTGTTGGCGACGCGCGCCGCCATGGGTACCGCGGAAACGCCGGCGGCGCCAATCAGCGGGTTGACCGCCTTGCCGGTGACGCGATACATGATCTTGCCCATCAGCAGCCCGGCCGCGGTGCCAATCGAGAATGCAACCATGCCGAGCATGAGGATGCCCAGCGTCTCGGCGCTGAGGAACTTGTCGGCGGCGAGCTTGGAACCGACCGAGAGGCCGAGAAAAATGGTGACGATGTTGATCAATTCGTTCTGCGCGGTACTGCTCAGGCGCTCGACCACGCCGCATTCACGCAGCAGGTTCCCGAAACAGAGCATGCCGACCAGCGGGGTCGCCGAAGGCAGCAGCAGGATGGTGACCATCAAGAGGATCAGCGGGAAAAGGATTTTTTCGAGCCTGGAGACCTTGCGCAACTGCGTCATTTTGGTCTTGCGCTCTTCCTCGGTGGTCAGTGCCTTCATGATCGGCGGCTGGATGATCGGCACCAGCGCCATGTAGGAATAGGCCGCCACGGCGATAGCGCCGAGCAGGTCGGGCGCAAGCCGCGAAGCGACGTAAATTGCGGTCGGGCCGTCGGCGCCACCGATGATGGCGATCGCCGCGGCGTCGGCCATGCTGAACTCCATGCCCGGTATCAGGTTCATCGCGATCGCGCCGAACAACGTAAAAAAGATACCGAACTGTGCCGCCGCGCCGAGGATCATCAGGCTGGGTCGGGCCAGCAAAGGGCCGAAGTCGGTCATCGCGCCGACGCCCATGAAAATCAGCAATGGAAATACGCCGGTTTCGATGCCCGCGTGGTAAAGAATTCCGAGCAAACCGTCGGGTCCGGCGATACCGGCGATCGGAATGTTGGCGAGAATGCCGCCGAAGCCGATCGGAATCAACAACAGCGGCTCGAAGCCCTTGCTGATCGCAAGGTAGATCAGCAAACCGCCGACCGCGATCATGATCAATTGACCGGGCGTGAAGTTGTAGAGCCCGGTCGACGCCCAGAGTTGCAGCAAACCCTGTTCCATGCGATTTAGCCGATAACCATGAGGGATTGATCGGACTGGATGGAGTCACCCTTGTTGACGGCGATGGATTGAATCGCGCCGCTGGCGTTGGCGCGTATCTCGGTTTCCATTTTCATCGCCTCGATAACAATGACCGGGTCCCCGTCGCTCACCATCTGCCCGACCGATACCAGGACTTCAATGACGCTGCCGGAGAGTGGCGCTTTGACCTCGGTACCGGGGCCGGCCGGTTCCGGTACCGCGGCTGCAGGGGCCGCTGCGGCAACTGGCGCCGCCACCGCTTTGACCTGGCTGATATCGGCGTTGCCGGGTCCGACGACGACGTCGTACTCGGTGCCGTTGACACTGACGCGATAACTTTCCACCTGTCCCGGCTTAGCCTGTCCCGGCGTAGCCTGGGTCGGCGCAGCCGACGCTGGCGAAGCCGGACTTTTCGGTGGTTCTGTACCAGGCGCCGGCTCAAACGCATCCGCGTTGCCGCGGTTTTTCAGAAACTTGGCGCCAACCTGGGGAAACAGCGCGTATATCAGCACGTCGTCGATTTCATTGTCGACCAGCTTGATGTTCTCCGCCGTGGCGAGTGCCTTTAGCTCGGCGCTGAGCTTGTCCATCTCGGGCTCGATCAAGTCGGCCGGCCGACAGGTTATGGCCTCGTCGCCATCGAGTACCCGCGCCTGCAGTTCGGCATTGACGGGCGCTGCGGTGGCGCCGTACTCGCCACGCAGGACCCCTGCTGTTTCCTTGCTGATCGACTTATAGCGTTCGCCGCTGAGCACGTTGATGACCGATTGCGAACCGACGATCTGCGAGGTCGGGGTTACCAGCGGGATGTAACCGAGGTCCTTACGCACCGACGGAATTTCCTTCAACACCTCGTCCAGCTGGTCGGTCGCATTCTGGTCGCGCAGCTGACTCTCGAGGTTGGTGAGCATGCCGCCGGGTACCTGCGCGGTCAGGATGCGGGGATCGACGCCCTTCAGCGCGCCTTCGAAGTTCGCGTATTTTTTGCGCATGTCACGGAAGTAGAGCGATATCTCTTCGAGCAGGTCGAGGTCGAGCCCGGTCGCTCGCTCGCTTTCCTCCATGATCGCGACAAAGGTTTCTGTCGGCGAATGGCCGTAAGTCAGGCTCATCGACGAGATCGAGGTATCGACCATATCGATGCCGGCATCGATGGCTTTCATCAGCGTCGCGGTGGAAAGCCCCGTGGTTGCGTGGCAGTGCATGGAAATCGGCACCGCGCAGCTTTCCTTGATGCGGCTGACCATTTCCTCGGCGGTATAGGGCTTGAGCAGGCCGGCCATGTCCTTGATGCAGATCGAATGGCTGCCCATGTCTTCGAGCTTCTTTGCCATATCGACCCACAGGTCGACGTTGTGTGCCGGGCTGAGCGTGTAGGAAAGCGATCCCTGGGCGTGTTTGCCGACTGCGACGGTCGCCTTGATCGCGGTTTCGAGGTTGCGCATGTCGTTCATGGCATCGAAGATTCGAAACACGTCCATGCCGTTTTCGGCGCAGCGCTCGACGAATTTTTCGATGACATCGTCGGCGTAGTGGCGATAACCGAGCGCATTTTGGCCGCGCAGCAGCATTTGCATCGGTGTGTTCGGCATTGCCTTTTTGAGCTGGCGCAACCGCTCCCACGGGTCTTCTCCGAGGAAGCGAATACAGGCGTCGAAAGTCGCGCCCCCCCAGGTCTCGAGCGACCAGAAGCCGACCTGGTCGAGCTTGTGCGCGATCGGCAGCATGTCTTCGATACGTACACGTGTCGCCAGTAACGACTGCGAGCCATCGCGCAGCACCAGGTCGGTAATCAACAACGGATTCGGCATATTCGGCTACCTGTTTTTTCGATATTGATGGACAGCCGCGGATATCGCCGCGACGTGCGCAGGATCGATTCCCTGCGTCGGTAGTGCGGGTGGCGGGCTCACTTCAACCGGGACGATTTTCGACACGATCGAAATGATCACGATCAACAACGTCAGGATAATGAAGACCGCGCCCATTCCGAGGCCCAGTAGCTGCAAACTCTGCATTAAAAGCGCATCAATATCCATCAGTTTTCAACCAGCCGGTAAGAGACGGCAGTATACTTATTAACTCGGCGACAATACACATCCACTGAACAGGCGCCGAGGCGACCAGCGTCTAACAGCAAACGGCGCCGCTTACCGGGCCTGTGCACGCAGGCTGTCCACGGTGGCGGTCGGCGTCAGAATATTTTCATCGAGCCGTATCTCGATCAGCGCGGGCCTGCCGGCGGCGAGACAGCGTTTAAATGCCGCCTCGAACTGCCCGGTTTCGAGCACCCGTTCGGCGTGCGCGCCGTGGGCTTGCGCCAGTGCGACAAAATCGGGGTTGATCATGTCGGTGCCGATCACGCGATACGGATACTCGCGTTCCTGGTGCATGCGAATGGTCGCGTGTATACCGTTATTGACGACGATGACGATTATATTTGCCTGGTACTGCATTGCGGTGGCGAGTTCCTGACCGTTCATCATGAAATCACCGTCCCCGGCCATGGCGATTACGCAGCGTTCGGGGTAACGTAATTTCGCGGCTATCGCCGCGGGCAGGCCGTAACCCATGGTGCCGCTGGTCGGCGCCAGTTGGGTGCGATACTGGCGATAGCGGAAAAAGCGGTGCAGCCAGCCGGTGTTGTTGCCTGCGCCGTTGCAGAGGATGGCGTCGTTGCCGGTATGCTCGCGGATATTGTGGATGATGTCTGAAAACTGGACTTCGCCCGACACCGTTATCGACCGGTTCCAGTCGATATATTCCTGGTGTGCAAGGGCCACCTGTTCGCGCCTGGCATCGGCGCGCCCCGAACCCGGATCGGCTTCGGCCAGGGCGGCGACGAACTGTTGCGAGGTGGCATTGATCGCAAGGTCGGGTTGATAGACGTGACCGAGCTCCTCGCTGCCGGCATGCACGTGAATCAGGCCTTGTTTCGGGCAGGGGATATCGAGCAAGCTGAATCCAGCCGTGGTCATTTTGCCGAGGCGAGCGCCGATCACCAGCAGGCAATCGGATTCATCGACGCGCCGGCACAGGGCGGGATTGACCCCGAGGCCAAGATCGCCGGCATAGTTGGGATGTTCGTTGTCGATGTAATCCTGGCAGCGAAATGAATTGATCAGCGGGATGTCGCTGGCGACGGCGAACTGCTGCAGTTGCCGGCGTGTGGCGTCGCTCCAGCCGCTGCCGCCGGCGATGATCAATGGCCGCTCGGCGGTGCCCAGCATCTCGAGCGTCTGTTCGACGTCGGCAGGCGCCGGGCTGATGCTGACCCTCTGCGTTGCCCGCGCATCGCGCGCTGCGGTTCGATCGACCAGCATGTCTTCGGGCAAAGCCAGCACCACCGGACCGGGTCGGCCGCCGGTGGCGACGCTGAAGGCGCGATTTAAATACTCGGGTATACGATCGGCATCGTCGATTTGCGCGACCCACTTGGCGACCTCGGAAAACATGCGCCGATAGTCGATCTCCTGGAAGGCTTCGCGGTCGAGGTCCTTGCGCGCGATCTGCCCGATCAACAGTATCATCGGCGTTGAATCCTGCATTGCGACGTGCAAGCCGCCGCTGGCGTTGGTGGCGCCGGGGCCACGTGTGACGAAACAGACTCCCGGACTGCCGCTGAGCTTGCCATCGGCCTCGGCCATGTAAGCTGCACCACCTTCGTTGCGGCACACTATCAGCGCTACTTCACTGCCATCGTAGAGCGCATCGAGCGCCGCCAGGTAGCTTTCACCCGGGATACAGAAAATACGCTCTACCGCGTTGATTTTGAGCGCTTCGATGAGGACTTCGGCGCCACTGCGGGTTTCCGGTTGTGAGGTCATTTAGCCTGCGTTAGCGAGTTACTGTCGGTTGCTTTCGATGACTGCCGAGGTGCTTGCCGTACCCGGCAGCGCGATTCGCACTTTGCCGGTATCTTTACCGTGATCGCATCAAAAAGCAATGCTTGCGGGCGGCGGCATAGCGTCGTCGCAGTAGAAATCGATGAGAGATGCGGGCGAGTACTCCTTCAATGAGATATCATAGGATGCAGAGCGTCCCAAATAGGCCAAGGCAAGGCGCAGTCCGCAGTGAAGACCCACTGCACTCGCTGCAGCCAAAGCACTCGCTTCGCTCATGGGCTGGACCCCGCTCATGGGGCAGGCCCTCTGCGTTGTTGTGCTCCCTTGAATTAGCTTCGGCTAGTCCTGCGGTCGCACGCCTAGCAGCTAACCGCTTCCTGACTGGCTGAATCCTATGATATCTCATTGAAGGAGTACTAAATCCCGCGCATGCTGTCGAGTCATGCAAAAGGTTTGTTGATTACCGCGGGCGGGGTATTGATCATATCGCCGGATGGCCTGTTGACGCGT
>JAAEPH010000394.1 GCA_024232855.1 Gammaproteobacteria bacterium | reverse complement strand
CTCTTCATATCAGATAGACGGGGCGGGCTGCATTTGTATAAAAATGATGGAGAGACAATTAGTATAAAAAAACAAAAAATAGAGAGAATACGAGATGTAAAAGTTCAGGGAGAAAATGCCTTCATTCTTTCAAATAAGTATGGGGAGCGAAAAGTTGATTTAATACAGTTAACCTTGAATAAAAATGATGTTCACTCTTTGATCAGTTTTGATTTGCAAGATAATCAAGCAACTTATGATCTAAAAATCGATTTGTTAGCAAAAGATTACTTAATTGTATCCATATCTCCACAGATGACTCCAGCACCAAAGCCGTCTGCCAAATTAATAACAGTGAATTATAAATCAAAAATGATTATTGATGAATTTACTTTTGATAGCGCAGACATTGATGTTGGAATAAATATGGTTTGTATTGGAGGATCTAAATCTTTGGTTCCGATAGTAGCCTATACTAAGAATAATGGAAATATGTTTGATTTGGTCACTGAATTAGAAGGGGAAAAATACATATTGAATTCAGATAAGAATCAATATTATCAAATTGAGACAAAATATTCAAATGGAGTATTTTATATTCTTTCCTCTTACATAAACAGTACTGAAAAGAGAGCAAATCAAGAATTGTCCCTATTTCACATAAGTAATAAGGAGTTTGTTGCGTGTGATTAATAAATTAGGAGTTGAGTTGAGTTGAGAGTTAAAAGGGTACTGTCAAGTTATCTGTCACCAACATTCCAAATTATGAGATAATCTGAGTATGAAAAATACAAGCATGTACTCGGGTTATCGCTTCCCATCCCAAATAATAAGCCACACAGTATGGTTATATTTCCGATTCACTCT
>JAAEPH010000393.1 GCA_024232855.1 Gammaproteobacteria bacterium | reverse complement strand
GGCACCCAGAATCGGGCTTAAAGGGCAGCCCCTGGAAATGCCTTGATCCATGTCCTGATACTCCCCGCCAAACTCGACACACCGGTGGATCACCTGATACAGGTAATATCGTAAACCACTGTCCTGAACCGTATGATTAATGCTGCGAGCAAAAGTGGCGGCAGGTGGCCGGCATGCCTGATGGCTGAAATTTTGGCTGGATCGACCGCCTGGAAGGAGCAATATGGGGCATGTCGGCGGAAATCAGCCACATTTCGGAGCTGGACGACGTCGTTAATCTCTTTCTTTACTTGCTGGGATAGTGAAAATGGGGGTTAATTCTTCCTATACTTCAGTAGTAAAAGTGATGCCAGTATTGCCTTTGATGTCATGGATTGAAGAAACCGTGTTCTGGATCGATTCTATGCAGATTCGACATATCCGGGAAACGAGTTGCCGGAAATGGACGAATCGACAAATGATTAGCACGTGGCAATCCTCTTGAGTTCCCTAGAACTTGGCGATCACGTTTATGAAGAAGCCATAACTGTCGAAATCAAGGTCAGTCAGGTCATCGGAAAAATCCGTGAAGTTGTAGCCGGCACCGAACTTGATGTTTTCGCCCACATGCCTGTAAATACCGAAGAGGAAGCCGGAGCGGCTATCCTCAGCATCCGGCAGGTCGAGCAGACGCGCTTCGAGCAACGCGTCCCAGCGATTGATAAAGTGCCAATCGGCACGCAAGATGTACAAATCGGCGCGGCTCCGGATGAAATCAGTATCCTCGCGATCAAGCGCCACTTCACCCTCGCGATGCGCGTATTTGGCGCCAAGACCCCAGCGTGCGGTCAGGTCGTAAACCAGGTCCAGCGAAAGTATCTGGCTCTTCTGAATAAAGGTGGATGGTAAGCTACTACCGGTTATCTGGCCTGTAGACGAATCGAAGATCGGATCGCCAAATGGAATGTTGTAGAAATAGGTGTACTTGAGCAGGGTATTCAGGCGATCGTGAGTAACCGGGCGGTAGCCGTAACCAAGTACAATCTCGGTGAAATCCCCGTTGAACAGATCACCCTGCGAGCTGGTGCTTTTCGAAAAATTGGCCTTGCCGATGAAACGCCAGTCGGGATCGATCTGGTACTTCAGGTTGTTTTTCATTAACCAGGTTTCGCGCTCCGCCGTGGTTGTATCCGGGTTTTCACTGTCGTCCTGGCGGTACTCAAGTGCCGTGCCCAGAATCGTCGCGCCAAAATTATAAGCGGCGTTGACGCCAAAGGCGGTGCGTTCCGTTTCCGCCCCGGTGATATTGTCCTCAAGTGTACCCGCTTCTACGCTGGCGCCGAAATTCCAGACTTCATTGGCTGCGTAGCCGACCCCAAATGCGTGCGTCAAACCGGTCGGAACATCGCCATGGGAGTAACGTTCCTCGCCGTAGACGCTGACAGAATCGCTGATGCGGCTGTTCATACCGGTATTCCAGTTACCCTGTCTAGAGCGCAGACCGTTATCGCTGCGTCGGGTTTCCGCAGTATAGGCACTGTAGACATTGGTCAGGTCGGACACCAGGTATTCCGTGCCTGCCTTGATCCCGCTCCCCAGACTGCCCGCAGACAGTTCGCCGTTGAGATTCAGGCGGTCCGAGTAGCGATAACTGCCGCCGGAACCGATGCGATGGTTGTCGTCCCGGATATCGTCTTTTGACGCGGTAGCCTGTGCAAAGGTGTAGGCGGTCCAGTTAGTTTTCGAGTCGTAAAAAGCCTCCGCCGCCAGATCGAATCGATCACCTTCCTTTTGCGTCGCGGGAACTATCACGGAGTTGTCTTCGCGCGTATCGAAACGCCCACCACCACTGAAACGCCAATTATCGGTCGCCTGGTAGGATGTGGACGCGTCGATAGATTCGGTTTTCAGTCCCAGGTCCTGATCGCGTGAATCGACCTTGACGTCGAGACCCCACTGCTCGTTCAGGTCAGTTGTATATTGTGTACCGAACAACGACAGGTTGGTCTCGGTTAAGTGGCCCGGGGCGGAAAAGCCAGCATCTGATTCCTGCAGGTAAAAATTTGCGCGCCCCTTGCCGGCGGAAACGACGTCATTGATCAGCATGCTGCCTTCCAGACGATAAGCGTTGCTTTTCGCATCCGGGTCGCGATTTGCCGCCAACTCATCGAAACTGAATCCGCCATCGAGCGAATTCAGCGTGTCTTCGCCCGTACCCTCGGTTGCCGACGTCTCGAAACGTACCCAGCTGTCGACGCTCTTGCGGTAAGTGATATCGATGCCCTGCAACTCATCGTCCTCCAGATCCTGTTCCTGTGAGCTCAGCGTGGCACCGAGTTTCACATGATCGTCAATCCAGTAGTGAGTACGCGCACCGATCGATAGCAAGTCGGGGACGTCGAACCCGGGTGTGTATTCATATCGAGCGACCAGGTAAACCGGGTTACCGCTGAGCGAGCTTTCGGATGTCAACAAGCCGTCGTCGGCGAGTGAACTCAGGGGGTTCGATAACAGCACACGACCCTGGAGATAATCGAAATCGTAGTCGATGACCGGCACCAGGTTTTTGGCGCTGAGGACGATGCCGGATTCCTTATCGCGTACCTCCATGCGGAGGCGTTCGGATCCGATCAGGACGTCCTGGCGCCGCAGAAAATATAGCGATCCGCCGGTACCCCTGAATTCGTCTCGCCCGGCTACGGTACCCGGATCGGCGACAAAAACGTCCACCATGAAGCGTTGCTCGCCGAACGAGGTATAGTCGTCTTCTTCGAAATGGACATTGGCACCGTACAAACCGCGGTCGACCTGCGCCAGCGACGTATCCAGGTAGTCAATGGTGAAGTTGCCGAACAGACCGAAGTCGTTATGCCGCTGTAATTTCAGGTACAGTTTTCCCGAAGTGGGTGCGCGATCTTCCAGCGTGGAGTCGTCGGCAAAAGTGGGGTAATACAAATCGGGGTCGAGTCGTCTGAACAGCGCTCTTGGATCCTTGTCGAGAAAATTGCTGAACAGTTCGTCCACCGGACCTTCCTGCGTATCGGCGCTGCTGATCAGGCGCCACTCATCGCCGAATCGGCCCTCGGTGTAGTAGACGAAACGCCCGTTGAGGTTGGTGTCGTTGTTGAATTCGTTGTCGTCCTGGGTTACCAGCCGTGCCGGCCCGGAAGTGTTATCGTAAGTCAACGTCAGTTCGCCGAGTGCCACGTAAAACCAGTCACTGTCGGCAAATCCGAGATCGCGCAGGTACAATTCACCGTTACCTTCGGCGTCCGTAACGGCAACCTCGATCGCGTGCAGGCCTCTGGGGAACACCTCCTCGATCACGAACTCGCCATTCTCGTTGACCGGTACGCGCTTCCCGGCCAACCAGACGTTATGATCTTCAGGGATATTTTTACCGACTACTGTGATCGTGCCACCGTAAAGTTCGATGCGCCGGCTGGCGAGGTGATTTTCACCGTATCCGGCCAGTAACAGGCTTTCCTCGTCAACCGTTTCCTGGTTGGATTCGCGCGCACTGTTATTGGTATTTACGTCGAGTTCATCGACCACCCAGAGGGGCAGGGCGGTGGTTTCATCGTATTTCCCCTGATCGTCGTAAACCCGCAACAGGTAGACCAGCCTTCTTACTGCTCCATCCACGTTTTCGTATTCGGCTTTCCAGCTGGCACGATTATTCTGGTCGACCGGCAGTACCGCGAGGGGTTCGGAACGCAACGGCTGGCCGAACTCGAACAGCCTGACTTCGGCACGGTCGATGAAATTGCCGTAGTTAGTGTAAGTCTTGAAGACTACCCGATTTTCTTCAGATTCGGTTTCCTCGATATCCCGGTAACGGATGGTATTCGGCCAGGCCGTGATATTCAGGCGCGGTTTCAGTTGCAGGCGGTTGAAGTTGAACTGAATCTTAGCGGCGTCCAGCGCGACGTCGGTGCAACGCTGTAAATCTTCGGAATGACGGCCGGGGTCAAACAGCGGATCCCCGTCCACGGTGATGCGCATCTGGTTGATGCCGTAAGGGTTCCGGGCGGTGGTGTCTCGCTCGATTTTTTCGATCAGCAGATTTTCCTGATCCTCGAGTACCGCCAGTTCATCGTACATTACGTGGACCTGGACTCGAGAGCCTTCCAGTTGGATGAAGCCTGTGCTGATGACGTCGTCGGAATGCACAAACCCTCGGCCATCGTATTCCACCTGTTTGTCGGTCAACTCCAACTCCTTCTGCACGAGCTCCATTGCGCGTCGCGCGCGCGAACGGGAGAGGCCAATATCGTCTCCGTATACGCCCGCGGTGCGTCGGTCCAGCCGTTTGTTGGCGGTGTAGCCGATAAAACTCAGGCGTACGTTGGCCTTGTCCTCGAGCTCCTGCATGAGGTGCGCCAGGCGCTCTGTGTACCCGGTCCGAATGACTGGATTGCCGTTTTCGTAAGGAATCGCCCGGATCGGACCTGACGGCGGATCGTAGACCCGGGTGATGGTTTCGGCGGCCTCCTCTTCAGGGCAGGTCTGCTCTCCACCGGTGTAATCCGAGAATGGATCGTCGTACCAGAATTCCGCCTCGACACGTCGATTGAGTGCACGGCCCCTGTCTGAATTGTTTGAAGCGACCGGGAACCTGGAACCCTTGCCGCTACTGCTGACTGCCGCATTGGGCAGCGATAACCGGTCCTGAATTTCGAGCATGACGTAGCGCGATCGAGCCTTGGACAGGTTTTCATGATCGCCGTAAATGCGTTTTTCCGCAGCTTCCAGCGGTAAGTCGTCGGTGTGACCGACAAAGCGGATTTCGACATTGCGCTTGTCGTTCAGATTACGCAGGGTTTCACGAATCTGGCGGATGAATTCTGTGGGAATACCCGATTGGCCGGTCTCGATTCGATAAGGTTTTACCAGGTTTTGCAATCGCACCCGGCGAGCATTGCCGTCCTTGTAAGTCAGTTTACAAACGGTTTCCGCGCGGCAAACCTTTATGCGCCTGACTTTTTCGGCTGGAATGATGACTTCCTTTTCCACGACTTTTTCGTTGACCTCGTCGTACCAGACCTGTACTTCGACACGGCGATTTCTGCGCTTGCCCGCTTCGGTGTCGTTCGTGTCGATCGGCTGCGATGCCCCCACGCCATCGAATGACACAGCGTCGGGAGGCAGATCGAGCTGTCGCTGAAAGTATTCGGCGGTAACCTGGGCGCGATATCTGGATAAGCCGACGTTATCGACGTATTGCGCCCTCAGCGCCGGGCCCAGCTTGTCGGTATCACTGTGCCCGATAAAATGTAAGCGGACATTCTGGCGATTATTCATTTCGCCCAGAACGGTTCGCAGTTGCTCGATGTAGGTTTCGGGAATGTCGATCTCTCCGGATCTAAAACCTATGGGGGGTATCGCGTCCTTCAGCTTGATGGTATCGATTTCCTTTTCCAGCACTTTTTCGATTTCGACCCGATCTTCGCCTTTCGGCTTGAACTGGGTTTCATCCTGAACCCACAGGTTGAACTTGAGATTGGGCGGGTAGTGCTTTTCAGTCGCATTGCCGAGAGGATATGTTTCGATTTGCTGTGGTAGCTGTCGGGTTGTGCCCCGGGGGTCCTCCGTCAGGTCATACCAGTTTTCTGCATGGCTAACCTGGGTCGCCGCGATCAATGCCGTGGCCAAACCGTATGCGGCTATTTTGAATCCGTCTCGCGGACGGGATTTGCGGTTGTCAGCTCGATTTCCCATCAATCGAACCTCAACTCACTGGACGGTCTTCCCTTGCGCCAGAAGACTTCTTTTTCGATGGTCAGCTTGTAGCAGCAATACAACTGTTGCCAGCGGTTACTGACGATATCGTTTATCCGCTCGAGTCGGTCGTCGACTGTGGACTCGGTTTCATTGTCGGCCAGATAGGAAAGGCGCAGGATGGACGGCGCTTTTTGCAACTCCTCGAGCAGCATGTCGATGCGCGAGGCCCATTGGGGTCTTAACTCGGTCGAGCCGGGCTCGAAGACGCCGTCCACCAGGTCCAGCCTCACAACCCGGTGAATTGTCGCGCCAAAATTGAATTTCAGCATTTTGCCGCGTGTGGCGCGCTCGACCCGCGGATTTTCAGTGGTTATCCGATAACCGCTCGGCAGCGACCTGTCATCGACCTTCATAATGAAATTAGACCCGCGCAATTCATTCGCTATGACTGCGCAAGTGACGTGGAATCGACCGTACTCGTCAGTGGTGACCCGAAGACCTCGGGCAGTAGCCACCTGTACCCCGGCGATGCCCGGCTCGTTTTCCCCCTGGTAGCCATCGTGATCCCTGTCGTCGAATACCTTGCCGATGACATCGGTGCAATCGAAGGTGGGATCGGGAACTACCCGAACGGTCGCGGTTGCGATGCCCGATGTGGGGTCGTTATTGAGCGAGTTGATCGTCTGCGCTATATTGACGTATTCCCCTTCGCCGGCGGCCGAACCCACTACCAGCAGCAAGGTGATACTGCGGGTTTCGTTGGGGTCCAGCTTGATGCCCGTCCAGGTGAGCGTGCGGCCGTCGACCAGGGGTTCGGACGCGACCCCGTCGAGACTTGCCGAATCGCTCATATATTTAAAGCCAGCGGGGAAGATGTCGACGATACCCAGATCGAAAAACGGAACATCCAGTGTATTGTTGAAGGTAATGGTATAAGGCACCAACTGACCACGGCTGGCGGTTGTAATAGCCGCTATTTTCGAAAGGCCGACGGCAACGGCCAGACTCTGGTCTACCGGGATGTGATTATTGTATATCTGGTCGGTCTCCGGATTCGCGTCGAATAAAAACTTCAGGTAGTAATCGGTACCCGAGGTACGCGGCGGAATCGACGCGTTCGGTTGCGCGGGACTGGTGCTGTTCTCGCAGTGCTGGCCGGTCGTGCCGATGCGATCGGCAGCCGTACCGGGGCAGTTGGGGACGTCCTGGGCTGCGCCGGTTACCGGATTGACCGGCGGTATGGTCAGCGAAGTGGTGCCGACGAAACCGGTGGGCGGCTGCACCTGGATTTCATATTCGTCACCTTGCGCACAGCGCGCCGGATCGCCGAAGTTCAGATCGAACTTGTAATAACCCTGGGTGGATGTAATCTGGCCCTGGTGATTCGGATCGTCGAAACAACCAGGCGGCACCACCTGGTTGCTGCGTGTCTGGTTGATCATTGTCAGTTGAACGCCGGCGACGAGGCTGCGCAATACCGCTTCATAGACGACGCCATTGGGCTGTATTGGTAAATTCAGGTTCAGCAGGTTCGTTCCGGAAGCGCCGATGATATCTGTGATACGGTGCGGCCCGTTGGTAAATATCGAGCTGGCATTGCCCAGAGTCGCACTGGTGGCGGTCGCGCCGGGGGCGAGAAATCTCAGTTCGTAACCGATGCCGCCGGGCATATTGTTCGGTACCAGGCCGGTTATCTGAAAGTCACCGGCGGTATCGGTTTGCACGGTATTTAACAGGACACTGTTCTGATACACCGCTACGTTCCAGTTCTGCTGTGCAATCTCGCCGGGATCGCTATTTTGGTCGAAACTGGTATCGTGCCAGATCGAACCGTTCAAGGTTACGGATCCAGGCATGCCACCGACATCGATGTCGGCCGACGCGGATGCGGTCTGCGCCAACGGACTCCAGGTGACCTCGCCGATATTGGTTATCGTGGTCCCGATCGGCAGAGTCGGCTCGATCTGCGCCCGGAAACGTAGCTCGGCAACGCCGCCGGGCGGCAAATCGCCGTAGGTGAGCGAATAGCTGGCGGTTACAACCGGATCGGCAAAGGCGACCCCCGTGGTAAGGCCATTCAGCGTGCCCGAACCCGGCACATAATTCAGCTGCAGACCGACAGGCAGGTCAAGATTGTCAGTAATAACGATACCGGTGGCGTCAATGCCTCCGACATTGGTCACGCGCACCACGTACTCGAGTTCGCTACCGGCTGTCGCGGTACCGCTGACCGGGAATACTGCCTTGGTGATCGCGAGTTGCTGGATGTTGCCAACTATGACGATCGTCGGTTGGTCGCCGTTGCTGTCGATACCGTCGAAATCTGACGGTTCGGTGGGTAGTTCGTTACTACTGACGAATCCCTGATTACTGATGATCGTGCCGGGCGGGGCAAGGCCGGTATTATCTACCAATACATCAAAAACGATTGTCGCTGTCTCGCCCGGGCTCAGTATACCGTTACCGGGTGTCGGGGGTTGTGGCAGCTGATCGGAAGAGCTGATATCGATACCGGCGACAAGCGGCGATATACCGCCGTCGGGCTGGCCTATTGCTACGGTATTCAGGAACACCGAATTCGGCAAATAATTGGTAGCGACCGGGATGGCGTCCGTCAGCACCACACCGGTCGCCGGAATTGGACCAAAATTGGTTGCGGTGATGGTATATCTCAATTGCTCACCCTGATCGACGACGCCGATGGTGCCGATATCATTGATGATCGCAACGGTTTTGACGACATCGACGAGCGGAAAATCACCAACTACGTCGAGTGTCGGATCGTCTGCCAACGGTGTGCCCGGGTCGTCCGACGGCTGCGTTGGAAATACGCCGCTGCCATTACCCTGGCCGCTGACAAAACCCTGGTTGAAAATAATCGTACCGTTAACGGCGCTGAGACTAACCACTACATCGAAAGTAACGGTTGAAACATGGCCGACATTTGCCTGCAGGATACCAGCGGTTGTATTTTGCGGCGCATTGATCAGCATGCCGGCAGCCAGTGGCGAAATACCTGCAGCGGGGTCTGCCACCACAACTGCATTCAACCTTGTGCTGTTTGCAACGTAAGTGGTATTCGCTGGGACCTGATCACTCAGCAAACTGTTGATCGAATTTTCCTGGCCAATATTTTCTATCGTCAGGGTATAACGCAGGGTATCACCCGCTAACAGGGTGGCAGGATCGCCGGTTAAATCCAGAGAGATTTTCTGTACCAGGAATGCCGGTGCAGAAGTGATCAGCGTTGGCGTAGGGTCTGCTACCCCACCTACATTCGGGTCATCACTGGGCAACGGTCCGGTTGTTGGTGAATCGGCTATCGCCTGGTTGAGGATGACCGTTCCGCTGCTGATAACCGGATCAAGTAATACATCGAATGTAACTGTCGCCGTTTCACCGACAGTGATGGTGCCATTGCTCGGTATCGGTGGTGGTAAGTCAGACGAGCTGACATCGATACCGGCAACCAGTGGTGATACGCCACCGTCGGGCTGACCGACTGGCAGACCATTCAGCGTCACTGTGTCGGCAATGTAACTGGCATTAGCCGGTATCGCATCGCTCAGGGTAACGGCACTCGCATCCACCAGTCCGCTATTACTGATAGTAATGCTGTAACGCAGAACATCACCCGGTGTGGCGTCAGTACCGGGGTTCTGTCCTGTGGTCACGTTTATCACCGTTTTCTGAATATCTAATACCGCTGCTTCAACGGTAACTGTAACCACATCTTCGTGGTCGATGAAACCAGGTGTACCACTGGTTAACACTTCCGCGTATTCCCGGATTTCATCCGTGGCACCTGCACCGGCAGTATCCAGGCTGAACCACTGCGTGGCACCGGCGATATTGCTTAGCAGGGCACCGCTCTGCGTCGCTACATCCAGCATGGTCTCATAGGAAACGATCAGCTTTTCACCGGCTTCAACGCGGGCTGTATCGGTAATCGTTGTAATCACCAGTTCACAGGTCGGCGCTGCGGTATAGGTGGCCGTATAATCTGTATTCAGTGCCAGCGCCCTTATTACCGTGCTCTCATCGGCCGACGTAGTGATGCGGGCGTTGTAGTTGATCGGCGTGGCATCACAGGTACCACCGGTTAACGGCGCATTATCCGGAACATCCGGCAACTGGTCGACGATAGTGGTATCGAACGCCGGAGCGGTACCGATGTTTTCAACGACCAGGGTATAGGGTATCGGTGTGGCGAAATTCACCGTACCCGCAGGGCCGCGTTTATCCATGGTCAGGTCTGGCTCGACCACGGTCATCAGCGGCGTGGTATTACCCGGGCCGATGGATACCGTGCCATTATCACCGTTGACCTGGTTAAAGGTATAACTCGCCGTATTGCTAAATGGCAGAGGTGCAATATTCGGTGGATCACTGTCTCTTAGTGTCACCGTGATTTCGATGACAACCTGGTCATTGGCAGCGATATCGATACCGTTAGTAACATCAGCAATAACAAGATTATCGGTTACCGTACCGATATTGACTGGTACTATCGGCAGGGTGCCGCCACTTATCCAGGCAACGCTATCGAACCTCAGGTCAGCAGCAGATGCCGTCAGATCATCCAGTATCTGCACATCATAGAGCGCGGTCGCCTGCAGTGTTTCGGGTACCGTGATCCGGTAAGTGAAGGTCTCACCGATAGAGGCATCCAGGTCGATAGGATTTTCTTTCAGCAGTGGATTAGGCGATACCGTGGTCAACGTGACCTGTGCGGTATTACTTGGGCCATAGATCTCACGTACACCGTTGATAGCAGCGATAGATGGCACGGCATCGTTATCAAATGAATAATAGAACTGCACCTGGGCACTGTTGGTCATGGTCAGGCCGGCACCCAGCCCGGCATCCGCCTGTACTTGGTAAACAATCTGCAGTACATCGCCAGGAGGAATGTTATAAGCATCTGCAACACCGGTATCAAAGTTCCAGGTTGCCGTTCCGGTAACAGGGTCATAAACCGGTGCCAGCACACCCGGCAACGGTGTGCCGGAGAGCAGCTGCATGCTGACCATGGTGATCGCAGGACTACGCAGACCAAACGGGATGGTGTCGAGCAGCTCGGTATCATAAGCCGGCGCATCACCATTATTAGTGATCTCTACGGTATAGGTGACGAGATCACCGGCACCGATAACACTGCCGCCGACAGGTAGCGATATCTTCGTTATCGACAAATCAGGCTGCTGTAGCGCGAGCAGCTCGTTACCGGTTTTAGTCGGCGCAGCACCGGTCGCTATGTCATAGTCAAAGTCTACGTTATTGGCTAACGGACTGTTTGTTGGTAACTGCGGTAGCGCCAGGTTCAATACCCGCGCACGATAGATGATCACAAAATCATTGTTGGCCAGGTTATCACCGGCATTGATCACATCGCCCGCATTCCAGGTTACCGTTGTCGGTCCGGTAACGGGGTCACCTAAAACTACCGGGGCTGGAATCGCTGCATGGGTAAACGGTGCGACTGCCGGATATGGGGCAATGGTCTGGCCGTTGATGCTGACAGCCTGTTCGAATATCAGCCCTTCTGGAAGGGTATCCTGTACGATGAAATTCGGGTTGGTGCCCTCCTGCATGTTGATACGCAATTCGTATTCGACGATGTCGCCGATACGGACGATATTATCAGCAGGATTGAATGTATCACTGAGTCGTGTTTTGGTAATAATGTTATTGTCCGGTGTGGTCTGCAAAGCCACTGCCGAAACAAGGTTGAAATAATCATTCAGTGGCGGTACACCACTGCCGTCGCGTTCATTAGCATCAGGGCCGTCACGGCTGTTCCACTGGATGTCGACACTGTTGCCGAGGCTCTGGTCAGCCAGTACGCTATCGAGCACCAGTACATCATAGTTGACCGTCACCACGCTGCCTTCGATGACATCGATATCCGCATTCGCCTGCGCCAGGCTCCAACTCAGTGACTGAGGTACGGTCACACCATCACCAGCGATCACCGGTGGATTAATCGTATTACCGCCATTGACCGATTCATTACCGTTATATAACAGGCCCAGGCTCAAACTATCATCCAGCGACACATCGAATGCATCGGAGAACAAGTCACCGGGGGCAGCACCACCGGACGCCGTCAGGGTAACGGTGTAACGCAGGATATCACCGGCATCCGGCGGCAGCCCCGGCTGGGTCACATTGGCCACAGACTTGGCTAGTGCAAGCACAGGTTCGATCACAGTTAAGGTACTGGCCGTGGTATCGCTGCCACCAAGGATCGGTACACCGGCAGGTGTATTGGCAAAGGTATAGGTAGCGGTATTAACAAAAGTATTACCGGCATTGGCGAGAACCGTGTTATCCACCCGTGCACGCAGTTCGATGATCGCCTGCTGGCCGGCAAGGATCTGCGGTATCACCAGGTTAACATTACCCGGCAATACCGTATTATCAGTAAGCACAAAACCGTTTGGACCGATGTCACTGGCACTGACATAGACCAGGCTGTTTGCCAGCGGATCGGTGATGGTGACATCATACATAACCGCTGGCGCCGGTGTTGCAGGCACCATGATCTGGTAGACCACTTCATCACCGATGGTGGCCTCAGGTAAAGCCGGTGCTGGTGTCACCATGGTTTTAACTGGTGGCGGGAAAGTGGTTCCCAGGTTATTCATATCAAAGGTAACCGGACCGATCGCTGGATACAGCTGTGCATTTGCCGGCGGCATTGACCAGTATTCATTGACATCGACGGTATTGCTCCACGACTGGTTAGCTGCAAAGTCAGTGTAGAAACCCATGTCGAAATTGATATCGACACAGATGCCAGGGTCGATCGGTGTATTAAAACTGAACACCATATTGCCACCACGCGCTGCTGGAGGCGTATAAACATAATCCACACCGTCGCTGGCGAGCACACCATTGATCAGAACATCCGGTGCCAGTGCACCGTTGCTGGGGCCAACCAGCGTGGTTTCGTTTAACTGTGACGGCAGTGTGTCCGTCAGTAACAGACCGTAGGCATGCGCCAGGCCGGTGGTATTACAGGTTTGCAGGTTGAACTCCATCACGTCGGTGGCAGGTACCACTGTTATGCCGCTGGGTCGAGCCAGACGATCTGTCTTACTCAAGGCATCCATGATCGGCTGCAGTACAAAAATATCGGCCGTATCATTCAGGCCTGCCGGTGACGGGTTACCGATACCATCGATATAGGTAAGATCAGCGGTGTTGGTCAAGGTCAAAGTATTGATTTGCGGCAGAATATTTTCAGTGACACGGGCGCGGTAGATAATGATCATCGAATCCGTCGTCGGGTCACCGGCCGCATCGTTGGCAATTGTGCCAAGGTTCCAGTTAAGCGCCAGTGTATTACCGGCAGTCGGTACACTGGCTGCCGGGATCGGTGCGTAGCTGAAGTTTGAGCCGGCACCTGAAACTGGTGGTGCATAAGGCGCAGTGCTCGCACCATTGATGCTGACGACGTCGACAAAGGTCATTCCTGCAGGCACGGTATCCAGTATGTTGACGCTGGCGGTGGTACCTTCCTGGATATTCACATCTAGTTGATAAGTGACGGTATCACCGACACGCACGATGCTGTCAAACGCGGTGCTTAAGGGTGGCTCGACATAGGTATCTTCGATGACTGTTTTTACGATGCTGTTGCGCTCATCGGCAGTAATTATTGCCACCGCCGGCGCCGAACAGTAATCATTCGGCGCGACGATCGCCGGACAACCCGCACCGGTCCGTTCGAAAGCGTTACTCGGATCAGCATCATCCAGTGATGTCCAGTCGACCAGTACACTGTTGCTGATGACCTCGTTGGGTTCGATACCGGTTTGCACCACCACGCGATAGGTCAGCTCTAATGTCTGGCCCGGACCCACCGGTATGTCTAACGAGTTATCAACGGGTGTATTACCTCGGCCCCATATTAATGGCCCCGCCGGTGTACCAGAAGGGGCAGATACAAAAGCCGGAACAGCAATACCATCTAACAGTGCTGTCGGTGTAAAGCTGGCGTCGAACAATACATTTGCATCCAAAGTATCGACGATATTGCTGTCGAACGCGGTGGAGTTGCCAGTATTGTCAATAGTGATGACATACTCGAGCACATCGCCGCCGACCGGACCGACGCCGGGGTTGGTAATATTACTGACCGCTTTGCCGATCGTCAGCACGGGTTCCACCACGGTCTGTAATGCGGTGGTATCGTTCAAGATTTCCGTTGCTGCAGTTTCACCATTATCATAATTAACCGTGGCCGAGTTCTGCAGGGTAACGCCAACATTGGTGGCAGCGTCATTATTTGGCCGTGCAAAATAATTGATGATGATCTGTGGATTGACAGCATTGACCACCTGGTCATCTTCTTCGGCCGTAATCACCTGGCCTATATCCCAGGTGATGGTACCGGTATCACCATCGACCGGTAATGTTGGCGGCCCTGCCGTGGCGCCCCTGAAGACAGCTTCCGCAGGCGGCAGGCCATTGATGCTGACGATATCCACAAACGTGTATGAAACATCAAAGCTGGCATTTCGTGACAGCGCATAACTGACACCGCCAAACAGCAGCGCATCATCGACGACCAGGTTTTCAGTGGTACCTTCCGGCAGATTGATGACCACCTCGAAGTTTCGATGTGCACCGATGGTTGGCACTACCGCTGGATTCAGATCGGTCTTGCTCATGCTTAACGGCAGCACGGAGGTGGATGCGGCGGCCGTTGTTTCATAATCATTTGGTGCGCCCGGAGGACCAACGTTAGGCACTGCACCATTTCTCAGACCTGTGGCACTACCATTCGGACCGATACCGGCCGGTATAGTCAGATGGGGCAGTGCAACATCCTGGCCCGGTAATGAATCCCACTTCGCCTGAATGGTGTTATCCAGAATCTCCAGTGGTTGCGCAGGAGTATCGACACGGACCTGGAAGGTAAACGTTTTCACCGCCGTCGGCAGGATCTCGTAATCCGGATTGGTTGCACGGTCCCAGGTAAAGATCGGCAACTTGCTGTCCGCGGCGACACCATCATCATCCGCTGCATTTGCACCCGCCATACTATCATTGATATAGGTCAGGTCAGTGCCGGCCAGGTCATCGAGCAGTTGCAGGTTGTAAGCGGCGGCGGTACCGTTATTGGTCGCGGTAACGGTTACGGTAAGTATATCTGCCGCATCGCTGTTAACTACCGGCGCAAAGGATTTGGTCAGCGCTATGAGCGGCTCACGCACGGTGAGATCCACCGCTGCAAAATCGAGAGCCACGGCATTGGCCATATCATTTACATAACAGATACCGACGCCGCCACCGCCGGTACTGGTACAGGCAGCCTCATCATCGATCGGGACACCGCCATTGGTCAGCGTCGCACCCTCGAAAGTGAGCGCCGAGTTTTCTACTCGAGCGATGAAGCCAACCCTGAAATTAAACAGGAGACCGGGGTTTGCCTGTGTCACCGCCTGATCACCGAAATTCCATATGATAAAATCGCCATTAATGTCGGTGCCGCAGGTAGCTGCAAATGTACCGCCTGGAACAAAACCGGCGACATCATAGGGTGGCGCATCCAGATTAACGGTATCTCCCTCAACGCAGCGAACACCGGGCGGTAACGCGTCACGGACCTTCAGGTCTCTTAGATTGGCTACCGGTAGACTTGCTAACAGTTCATAAGCGACTTCTTCACCGACAACTACGTCATGCGGATCACCGAGCGGTACGAATGGCGTATTCGACAAAGCAGTAACAATTTTCGGGTTCGCCTGCAGCGGAAGCATGATGACATTGGCTGCCTGCGTTATCGTGGTATAAATACGCGCGCGGCCGATATCATTGGGTGCGGTGGTCGAATTAACAAGCTGAGGTGCATTTTGATTTCCAAACGCAGCTTCGAGGCTGTCATATTCCATGCTCACCGTATTGGTTAGCGTTTGTAACGGTGCGATTGTTATGTCGGGATCGACGCGGTAATAAAATGTAATAGTGTCGCCGGAGTCAACCTGTAGCAACAGGTTATTGAAGGTTTCATCCACGGTGATGACCGCTTCCGTACCGTTACCGAGAATATTATCCGGGATGCTGGCAAACAAGTCTGCTTCATCAGCTTCGTCGATTG
>JAAEPH010000392.1 GCA_024232855.1 Gammaproteobacteria bacterium | reverse complement strand
AGTGTTCTTTAACCCACGCCAAGAATACCCCAGGGGTTTTATATGTGTATGTTAGTTTCATGTTCGTTGCTCCTGATGTGTTGATGTGTTGCGAATACTATCATCGATGTACTATCATCAGTATTAGCACTTGTCTGTTAGTAGTTTATATTGAGCACACTAGGCACCCTTGACCTGAATTTTCATATCGGTCACCAATGCCACTTGTCCATATACTCTTACCGATCTTTATTTCGATCTGGCGCACTGCGTCGCGCTGACTGCGCCCGAAGTCATCGTGCTCAAATGCTTTGATTTTCCATCGGTCGCCGCTAGCCAAACAAGGGAAGCAGCCAACCCTTTCAAATCCTTCAGCGTATAGCGGATTTTCTTCGCCGTCTAGGTATTCGAAAACTTGATCCGTCACCCAATCAAGGATTGGTAATTTAAACCTCACACCCATTTTCCCTAAATACTTCGGGTATTTACGCATGATTTCATGCGGGTGGTACAGTGTTTCATCAAGTACATGGGAATATCTTTT
>JAAEPH010000391.1 GCA_024232855.1 Gammaproteobacteria bacterium | reverse complement strand
GCCATTGCCGGCGGTTTCGCCCTCGGCGTACTGCTGGTACTGGGTCCGCGCATCGGTAAATTCCGCCCGGATGGCACGCCACGCAACATCAACCCGCATAACCCTTGGCTGGTGACGATCGGGCTGTTCCTGATCTATACCGGTTTCTGGGGTTTCTACGTCGCCTGTAACATTCCGATCATCGACGTTTATGGCGCGGGCATGCTCGAAGTGGAAGGCAAGACATTCTTCAGCGCCACCAACATCTACCTGCAGCCGACCACGCTGTCCGCGATCACCTTCAACTTCCTGATGTCGCTCTCGGGCGGGCTGATGGTGGCTTACCTGGTGTCTGATGGAGACGCGTTCTGGACTTACTCCGGTGGCCTTGCCGGTGTGATCGGCGCTTCCTCGGGCAACGACCTGTACCACCCCATCCAGGCCATGCTGATCGGCGGCGGCGGTGCATTCATCGCCTTCAAGATGCACTACTGGGTCGAGAACAAATTCAAGATCGACGATGCCGTTGGTGCGGTTGCGGTCCATGGTTACGCTGGCTTTTACGGTATCGTCATGGCCGGTATCATGCTGTGGGGATACCCGTCGTCTCCGTTCGAAGGTTACGCGACCATTTCTCCATGGGGTAACTTCATCGGTGCAATCATCATGTTCTTCGTGCTCGGCTTCGTTCCGGCCTGGATCGTTTCCAAGATCCTGCACAACATGGGTATGCTGCGTATTCCGCGTGAGATTGAAATGGTAGGTCTGGACATCAACTTCGAGTCAGTTCGCGCCGCGGAGGCCGATGAAGTAGCCCTGGCAATACGACAAGAAGCCAATGGCGGCTCCTGATACGTTTCATATCGATAACTGAATAATTGAGGAGAATATATTATGGCTACCGGACCAGTTGATAATTGGTTGAACATCGACACCTTCGGGGCAATCTATCCGTTCGTCGGCACTGAAATGATGCTGGTGATCGTTGGATTCGCCTTTTGGTTGATCTGGCACTTTATCCAGCTCAAGAAGGAGAACGCGGAGTTCGCCAAGGACATCGAAAACATCAATAAACAGGGAGGGCCAGGTAAAGTCCTGGATGATGAAGCCAGACGTGAAATCGAGGACCAGGTCGGGCTGTAAACACCCGGTCGTTCTTGATAACATGCTGTAATCAAGCCCCTTCGGCCAATGCCGAAGGGGTTTTCATTCCCGCGCAGGCACTGCCATGGCGATGATCAAAAATGCGCTCTCGGCCGTGCCGTCCAGGCCGGCACTGGTAATCGCACCGCTACTCGTGGTGCTGGTGCTGTCGCTGTACTATCGCGACCAGTACAACAAATGTGTCGAAATCCGCCAGACCAGGCTCGAGTTCAACCAGCAACTGCATGCCCTGGCTTCGCCGGCGCAGTTTCCGCTCAGGGATTTTACCGATTTTGCCTGGACCAAGGTGCGCATCGTCGCCAGCGTGGCGGCGGACACCATCAGTGATACCTGCCCGCTGGACTGGAACTGGGAAAGCGGTGAGCGTGATGCCCTGATCGCCTCGGGACGGTTGGCGGCAATGATGTTCGGCCAGCAGGGGCGAATCGTCAGGTACGTCGAACTACGTGCCGATGAAGTGGAATTTCGCGGCGCTGAAGGTAATTTGTCACCGCAGGCAGCGGTGTTCAATGTCGAGCGTAAATCCGGCGCTGCCGATGGCTTTATTTTGACACTGAATAACTAGCCCGGAGAATTCATAAATATGCGCAAAAATCGCGCAGTATATTGATTTCACAAGGAAATATCCGAAGAAGTCTCGTATCAGTGATTACGAGCGACTGAGGATATATTTCTTGTGGAATCAATAGACAAGCGAGATTGTGCATATTTATGAATTTTCCGGG
>JAAEPH010000390.1 GCA_024232855.1 Gammaproteobacteria bacterium | reverse complement strand
AGGGCAAGTATCCAATCAACCTGTCCGTGTCAAGAACATTGGCGGCTCAGTGGGTCGAGTCGCTCAAGATTGCCATGAGGCAATTATGAACAGACGTGAATTTTTGAAGGCCGGCGTGGCCGCTGCGGTTGCAGTGACGCTACCGGTCGCGACCGCTGACGCGGTAAAAGAAGATGCCAGCGAGCTCCGGATCGGTCGGATCCTCGGCACCCTGCGGTTTATCGAAACCGAGCACCGTGGCCGCGTGTTTATCGCCGACGGCACGACCGTCAAATACCAGGCGCATCACTGGGACGAGTTCAATCCGGATCTGCGCCGCGGAAACGGCCTGCTGCTGACCGCGAAGCCGACTGCGGAAATGGCCGACGAGCTGATCACCACCCTGTACGAGGATATGGTGCAGTGGATCCCGCCGACGCACCGCAAGTACATCAAGGTCTATGGCCCGCTGCCGGTCGATTACGGGCGATCGATGACCGTCAGCTGGTACTACGAACCAGTGTGGAAAACGGCATGAGCGAAGAAGACGTCGTTTACAACGTCGAGACCGAGACGCGGATGTGCACCATCTTCTGCAACTGGTGTCT
>JAAEPH010000389.1 GCA_024232855.1 Gammaproteobacteria bacterium | reverse complement strand
GCTTACCAGTTCGACGGTTCCAGTGCCGTCGGCGGTCTTGGCGACAGCCTGCAAAACGTAACCGGCAACCCGACCAATAACAGCGCCAGCTTTGAAATATGGCTGCGCCCGGCCGATCTGACCGACAGCGATGTCGTGTTCGAGACCGGTGGCGTTATCGATGGTACCTCGTTCACCATGACGGACGCTAACGGAAACGGGCTCGCGGACGATATTCGTTTCACGGTCAGGGATGGCGCCACGAAGGTGACCGTTGCCGCCAATCTCGGCCTGTTGCTCGGCAATGTGACCGGTGAGTTCTTCCAGGTCGTCGGCGTTTACGAGCGCAACCTTGACGGCACTACCGATGCCGTGCGCCTCTATATCAACGGCGTTCTCGTCGAAGAGGATCAGTCGGCGGTCGCGCTCAATGACTGGGCCGGTAACGGCGATACCGGTCTGGCGCGTGTCAATGGCGGTATGAATGTCAGCCGTATGACTGCCTTCGAGGGTGAAATCGCAATCCTGCGTTTTTACGAAAAAGCCATGAGCGCGAGCGAAGTGCAGGCTAATTTCAGCGCTGTCAGTGGCGCCG
>JAAEPH010000388.1 GCA_024232855.1 Gammaproteobacteria bacterium | reverse complement strand
GCCAGCCTACCCATAGCAGTAACGCCACCAGCAGACCCGGCATCACCGCCTCGGCGACGGCATATCCCATGCTGGCGAGCGCCGACGCCTTGCCCTTGTGTTCGTCGAGATAACGCACCATTGTGGTCGAGCTGATGATGAACATCAGGCCCTGGCCGAGCTGGCGCAGCACGAACAGGCTGATCAGCAGGGCCGGAACGGAATCGCTCAGCGACATCATGCCGCAGCCGACAGCGAGACCAAGCACGATCGCCAACGACAGTTTTTTCAGGTCGACGCGGTCCACCAGGGAACCGGACCAGATCACGACGATGGCGCTGCTAAGCGTCGCCAGCGAGTAAATACCGGCGAACTCGCCATCGCTCAGGGTGAGTTCGGCACGGATCTCTCCGCTGAACAAGGAAATCAAAAAGGTCTGGCCGGGCGACGACCAGAAGCTCATCAGGAATCCGAACAGCAACAGTTGCCATTCGGACCGAATCAGCCTTAACACGGGGCGTCGGGCGTTTTACGCAGGACCAATGCATCGACCGCGATTGCCCGCCGTTCGTCGACGAGCATCGGGTTGATATCGATTTCGGCGATGATTTCGCTGAACTCGAGGGCCAGCAGCGAGAGGGTGACGATCGCGTCAATCAGCGCCTTCCGGTTGAGTGCCGGCCTGCCGCTTCGCTCGGAAACCCCGAGCAGCGCGATGCTGGCGGGTCTCAGTAGCGGGTCGAGGCGGTGCTCAGCCATCGCTGTTCAATCTTGCCTCGCGCCAGGCGAGCGCGGCCTTCATGCCGTCGCGGCGTAAAATCTGGTTGAACTGCCTGCGTAACTCCGTTTCCAGGGTTTCGATGCTGACCGAGGTATCGGCGCCCATGCGTAACGCCTTGCCGAGACCCATGATGTCGTAAGTCTGGTTGATCGCCTGCTTGGTCATCCGCACCGAGTCCGCATCCATCAGCGCAACTTCGCGCGCCAGCGCCAGCCCGGCATTCAATGCCTCACCCTCGGCGACGACTTCGTTGACGATACCGTACCCCAGGGCCTCGTCGGCGGGTAAGCGATCCTGTCCGCTGAGCAGCATTTTTTTGGCGCGTTTCGGGTTGACATACCAGGACAGCAGCAGGGCGACGATACTGCTGCCGAAGCACAGTTCGGGTTCGCCGAAACAGGTGCTCGAATCGCAGACGCTCATATCGCAGGCGAGCGCGATTTCAAAACCGCCCGCCAGCACGTAGCCGTGCAGCGCGGCGATGGTCGGTTTTGGGGAGTGCCAGAAGCGCATGATCATCTCGAGGTCGGCATCGATGGCCGCGCGCCAGTCGGCCTCGGTCTTGCGGTTGGCGGTGACACCCGCCTGCAAATCGAAACCGGCACAGAACGCCCGGCCATTACCGTGGATGACGATGACCTGCACCGAGGCGTCGGCTTCAACCTGATCGAGCGCGGCGTTGATCTCGTCGATCATGGTGGCGTTGATTGCGTTGAGTTTGTCGGGTCGATTCAGGCCGAGCAGCGCTATCGGTCCCTGTTGCGCCAGCTCGATAGTAGTGAAGGTCATGGCTAGTGTTCCTTCAACCTGATAATTGTGAGTTCAGTTTGCTTGTCTGGGTTCACGGCAAGGCGTGCCTCGCAGGCAGTGGCCGCACCCTTGTCAAGAGGCACAACGCAGTCCGTGGACCCAGACAAGCAAACCCGCAGGGCGCTCCTGTGGTGTCCCGCAACCGCGTT
>JAAEPH010000387.1 GCA_024232855.1 Gammaproteobacteria bacterium | reverse complement strand
TTCACCATGAAAACATTTGAAGCGGCAGACATAGTTGCCTATTTCGATGGCGTGGAAGTGGTCGGAGGGTACGCTGCGGCGGTTAGTGCAGACCAAGACGTGCAGCCTGGTGGGTCCGTTACCTTTGACGCGGCCCCTGCTAACGACGTCAATGTGAATATACGGCGCGAGGTTGAGGCCGACCAGGAGACCGACTACAGCCAATACGACGCTTTTCCGGAAGAAACGCATGAGAACGCACTCGACAAACTAACGATGCTTGTGCAGGAGCTTGAGGAGACGGTCAGCCGGATACCGCAGCTACCGGTCGACATGAAGCTAGACGGTGACGATCGTGGCTTTCCGCAGGCAAACATGGTAAGCATGTATAATGTGTCATTGGACGGGCAGGAGTCGACCGGCAGCGATGCGAACACGTTCAATACGAACGTCACTGCTACAGCAACCTGCGCGGTTGCAGCTGCCGCAAGCGCTGATCTCGGCTATAACTGGGCGCAACAGGCTGAGGACGTTGAGGGCGACGCAGGTGAGTATAGTGCCTATCACTGGGCGCAAAAGGCCGAAGCGGCCGGTGGTGTTGTTGTTCAAGTAGTGAATGAGCAGGATGGGGAAGTGGCTACGACCACTAACGTTTTTT
>JAAEPH010000386.1 GCA_024232855.1 Gammaproteobacteria bacterium | reverse complement strand
ATGTCTGCTTATATTAAGGCTACGGTTACCGAAACTGCTGCTAATGCTGCCGAGGACGCTGCTAAGGCGGTCGGGGCTGTTGAAGCTGCTCATCTTAAAACACAACAATGGAATAATGACAATGGATAACACTATGACAAATGACGAAACGAGTAAATTATTACTAGCTAAGGGTATTGAGGCTAAAGCTGCTTTAGCTGATGCTGTTGCTGAGGCTAAAGCCGCTATGGCGGTTGCTGTTGCTAAGGATGCTATTGCTACTAAGGCTGTCGCTGACGCTAAGGATGCCGCAGATAAAGCTGTTTATGCTGCTGCCAAAGCTAATGCTGCTACCGATGCTTACGATAAGGTTCATGCCGAGTACTTTGAATCCAAAATCGTGGAGGGGACAAGTGAGTAAAGTATCTGATACTCAACAAGAGGCTGATGCTGTTGTTGCTGCGTATAGAGCCGCAATGGCTACCGCTGCCGCCGCAAGGGTTATCGCTGATGCTGCCCAAGCTAAGGCTTGGAAGGCTGAGGCCAATTATGATGCT
>JAAEPH010000385.1 GCA_024232855.1 Gammaproteobacteria bacterium | reverse complement strand
TGGGGTTGATGGATTCGTCTTCGAAGGATACCGCCAGGCGCAGGTTCGGTAGCTGTGACGCGTAGTCTTTTTCGTCTTTGGCTACATAGACAAACGAAAACGCACACAATTTCGGGTCGGTACCCCATTTCTCGCCTTCCTTCTTCAGTTTCGGAATCCACTCGTTTTGCACGGCGTTCTCATCCGGCCAGAAGGCTACGATGCACTCCCCGTAACGAGCCGCCCGATGGATCGATTTGACACTGCCTCCAATCCAGATCGGTGGATAGGGTTTCTGAACCGGCTTGGGCTCCATCGTCATATCGTTCAACTGGTAATGCCTGCCTTCGAAAGTGGTTTTATCCTGGGTCCACAAACGGGTGATCACTTCGAGTTGCTCGTTAAACATGCTCGCACGATATTTCCTATTCACGCCAACGGCGGCAAAATCTTCCTCCCACCAACCCTCCGCGGCGCCAAAAATGACCCGCCCATCCGACATGACGTCCAGGGTAGACAGGTACTTGGCCCATTCGTAAGGCGGCAGCAGCGGCGGTAACAACGAATTGAAACCGATTTTGATTCGCGAGGTCGCCGCGGCAATTGCGGGCACGATTACCCTGGCATCGAGTAGTTCTCGGTTTTCAAAATCGGTGAAGAGCCAACCCGGTGGCGTGGTCATATGGGTGGGCAGGGTAACCGAGTAGAAGCCGAGGTCTTCGGCCAGTTTCGCGGCTTCGACAATATCGCTCACCCTCGGCTTTTTCGCATCCCAGGGGAACAGCATTACACTACAATCGGAGATATTCGGCATGGGTCAAGCTCGTTGTTTTTTTCATTATACAGAAGTGGTCCCGAAAAACTGAACAACCTCTTAGGTGGATTAGCGGCCTGAACCCTCTCGGGTTAGTGTCCCTTCGTCCTTTGCATTCGTCTCTTAGGTTCCGAACTAATCCAGGGGAAGTAAAAACACATATTGACAACTAAGTTGTCAAATAGAGAACTATTATGCCTGAATCGTCTTCACCAGATCTTTATCAAGTCATCTGGCAAGTACGCCGCCTCTTTCAAAGACTTCGTTCCATGAGCGAGGATCTGCTGGACGGCACTGGAATTAATACCAGCCAGAGAGCCCTGCTTGAATTTCTGCATTAACAACAGCCGCAAACGGTACCCCGGATTGCCCGTGAAAAGTCGGTAAGCCGCCAGCACATCCAATCCGTTGCCAATGAGCTGTTATCGCTCGGGTGAATCAGCTCCACCAGAAATCCCGATCACAAGCGCTCACACCACCTGCGGTTGACCACCGAGGGCAAATCTCTATACGAGTCGATTCGAAAAAAGGAGACCATGCTTCTCAAGCATATGGAAAAGATTTTTTGGCAGGAAGAACTCGCAACAACGATCGAAACCCTCCGATCAATCGAGGGCTACCTGGCATCGGGCGATTGGAAACACCACCTGAAATCATAATTAGAGGAAATATTTTATGAACAATCTCAAACATCATGGCCGTCGTGCACTCCGTTCGATTCTTGTGCTTCTGGCCTCAATCATCGTAATTCTATGGGGCTGGAACAGTGCCATTCCCGATCTCTTTGGACTCCAGCCCATGCATTTCAAGCAGGCAATGGGATTAACGGTGCTGTTAGTCGTTTTGTCTTTTATTTTGCAGCTGGGTTCCCGGTATGGCAGAGATAAGGATGCAAACCCATATCACAAAGAAACAACTGGAGGTAAACAGGCATGAACCTGAAACAGAACATCGTGGCGCAGTTTGGGCGACCTCATGGTGTACTGGGGCAACTGGCCGGTTTTATCATGGCCAGGCGACTGTCCAATATTGAACGCAACGCCTGGACGCTCGACTTACTCGATCTCGAATCTGACGATCGCCTGCTCGAGCTGGGCTTTGGCCCGGGTATTGCCATCCAGCTTGCATCTGAGATTATCCATGACGGCCTGATTGTCGGCGTCGATCACTCTGAAACAATGCTACGCCAGGCCAGTAAACGCAATGCCGGGGCTATTGAACGAGGACTGGTTCAACTGTACCTTGGAACGGTTGCGACATTACCTGATTTCGAGCGCCCGTTTAACAAGATCTGTTCGGCCAATGTGGTGCAGTTCTGGTCCGATCCGGTTGCTGAGTACCGAAGGTTGCATGCGCTTCTTGCGCCCGGCGGAATCATCGCGACGACATACATGCCGCGACACGGTGGCGCCACAAATGCGGATACCCGGGAAAAGGGAATGGAAATTACAAGCCAGCTCGAAATTGCCGGCTTTTCTTCGATAACAATCGAAGAGAAGCAAATGTCGCCTGTTTCCGTTGTATCTGTCCTGGGAGTCAAGGTTGGGAAGGCCGGGTGATGGGCCTGGCTTTTTGCCCAGGGGCATTCATACTCTCGATATACTTTGTGCTTCTTACCTTGAGATGCGGGGTTTCCTTTACTCAAAATCGTGAATTCGATCAGGGAGGAATCAGGTGTCCAGATTGATGCTTTACCGGCTCAGGTTATAACGTCGCGCCATCTGTCCGGCCAGGAAGGTAAAGTTTTGCGCGACGGGTGAGGAAAACGCCGGTGCGCCGCTTCGCATCGAGACACTGCTGCCGACCAGGCCCATGACCACCGGCGCGCCCGGTCGGATGATCTGCGTCAAAGCGATGGCCATACAGGCCTCGGCTATAGCCAGCGCCATGGTAGCCGCGGCGTTGCACGGCATGGCGGCACCGATCATTGTGAACGGACAAACCAGCAACGCCTGATTGTTACGCGCATAGAGTTTCAGGGATTCCAGCATGGTCTCGGACCACTTCCGCGGAGAATTCGAGGTGATCAGCCCGATCATCACCGGGTTGTTCTCGACGAACGCTTCGCCAAAAACCAGCTTGGCCATCTCGATGCCGTCGTATGCGGCTTGCTTCGAAGTAACGGGGCCGAGAGCCGGTTTGTCGGTGTCCTCGAAAATGGCCTGTACCGTGTGCAGGTGACGCAGGTTGACCGGGATGTCCTGTGGTTCGACGATCACGCCACCGTTGATCTGAATGGCCGATGCCATATGGGTCAGTTTGTAGAAATCACGAAGATCGCTAAATTTCGAGGGCCTGCGCTTGCCGTCGAAATCGAGGACAAATGGCGCACCGTAACCGGGTGAGATCACGCTGTTAGACCCGCCGATGCGCACCGTACGCGCAGCGTTGCGCGCATGCAGATCAAACTCGGCCGGCGCGCGGGCAACTAATTCCAGCAAGGTACCGCGACCGATGCGAACATTCTGCCCACTGATGGTCGCACCCACCGAG
>JAAEPH010000384.1 GCA_024232855.1 Gammaproteobacteria bacterium | reverse complement strand
GTGCTGGATGATATTCTCGTCTTGTCTAGTTACTACATGTCTCCCGACAACGACCAGATACCGGCCGACATGGAGGAAAAGATCCATGAAACAGCCAAGAAGGCGATTGCGGAACGAAGTGGTGCGGAGGAAGATGCTGAAACGGTCGTGCTTAGCGGACACCCCGGGCGGACGATTACCGATTATGCGGAGAAAAGCGGCGCTGACTGCATGATTGTTGCTTATCACAATCCGGAAGTGAACGACTTTTTCCTTGGCTCGACTGCCGCGCGCGGCATGCGTTACGCGCCCTGCGCGGTGCATGTACTACGTTAGCGTCGTGATGAGGGTAGCTTCGATTGAGAGCACGTTGGGGCTGAGGCGGTAAAGTGGCGCTAGTCACGGGTTCCAGTTCCGGCATCGGTCGACGGCAGGCGCAGGCGCTGGCCCGGGCTGGCGCCTCTGTCGTTTTGCTCGGCCGACGCAAGGAGCAACTGATTTCGACCGTTGCAGAGATTGAATCGTCATCGGGTAAAGCGGCTTTCCTTGCAGTTGACC
>JAAEPH010000383.1 GCA_024232855.1 Gammaproteobacteria bacterium | reverse complement strand
CCGTGCTATGCCAGGCGTGATAGCCTCTGGGGTGATTCTTCTTCCATTCTTGCCTGAACTTCGTGCGCTTTTGGCGGGTGAGCCCCTCTGGGTATTCCATTTGGGGCCAGGTTCTTGTCGCAAAAAAGTAGTAATCGCCCGACGCAACCGGAAGAAACACGTAGGCGTTTCCAGCTCCTGAAGGCGTGACGTCATCGATCGCCTCCCAGTTGTCCCAGACGGGAGATTGCTCAAACACCACCGAGCTCAGCTTGCGCTTTTTTGAAAAGGTTTTGACGACACTCTGGAAACTGGCATTGTCAGCCTTGGGTTTGGCGAAGCCGTCGGTGAGCTCCACGTTGTCCGCGGCTCCCCTGGCAGCTGTCCAGTCGTCTTGGCTCTCCACCACCCAGGACTCAGCCAAAGCGGGCGCCACAATTACGAGCAGGACAATCGATGTGAGGTAAATACTGAGATACTTCTTTGCAGGTCTTCTCATGCTTATTAATGAAATGAAAGAGGCAATTGTTTCCAACAAAGTGGAAAATTTTCAGCGGAATGAGCGGGAGGGTCCTCACAGAACAAAAAACAGCAAGCGTTCCTTCAATTAGTTTTGATCGGCTTGAATTTGAACCAGGCGTTTTGAAAGGCGCTCAATGACTTTCGGATTCGATTCAGCCAGATTGTCTTTCTCGTCCGGATCAACGCGATGGTCATAGAGTTCCTGGAACATGAACTCCCCTCGCCCCAGATCCTTCTGCCATTGAATGTAACGGTAGTCCTTGGTCCGCATCGTCACGGCGTACATCCTGCGCATTCCTCGAAACGGAGCGCCGTAGGACATGTTGTAACTGAGCGCAACTTCTGGTCCGGGGAGATTCGGGTCCTCGAGGAGATCAAGGAACGGTCTTCCGTCGATATCCGCAGGAGGCGTCAAACTGCAGAGGCCGGCAAGGGTTGGGTAGATGTCAATACTCTGCACCAGGGCGCTGGTGGCCCTCCCTTTGTTTTTCATTGCAGGAGTTCGAATGATAAGAGGCGATTTCAACGCCCTTTCGAAGCTGGTGTGCTTACCGAAAAGGCGATGCTCTCCCAAGTGCCAGCCATGATCACCCCAGAGCACAATAATGGTGTTCTTATTCAGGCCGAGTGATTCGACTTCGTCCAGAATGCGCCCGATCTGGGCATCGACAAAACTGACGCAGGCGGCGTAGCCGTGTTTCAGTTTCCGTCGGTAGTCCGGATCTTCCAGACCATCATCAGGATGATGGCCATACTGCTGCATCAACTCAAAGCTTGGATGATACGACGGCGATTCCGGCTGCTCACCCCAATCGGCTTGAGGAATCTTCTCCGGATCATAGAGGTCGAAATATTTTTTCGGTGCCCAGAACGGCAGATGGGGTTTGACGAATCCAACAGCAAAAAAGAATGGTTTGTCCTTCAGCGTTCCTAAAGTTTTGATGACGGTATCCGTCATTGCTCCGTCAAAGTAGGCGGCGTCCGGAAGATCAAGCCCGCGAACGGCGTGTCGCTGTTTTTTGCCGGCGTTATTCTGAAAATCAGGATGCTTGGTTTCACGATCCAGAATTCGGCTCCAACTTCGCGGCAAAGTATCCTGTTTCCCGTGGCATATCTTTCCGATGGAGATCGTTTCATACCCGGCCTTTTTGAAAAGATGGGGGAACGATTCAATTTCCCTTTGCGCAGTGAATTGGATGTTCTGTTGAAAGGCCAGATTACCTGCTTCGTAGTTGCTTCTCGGGCTAAGGCCGGTCAGCAGGGCGTATCGCGAGGCACCGCAAGTCGGAGCGGTTACATAATGATGTTTGAAAAGCCGGGCGGTTCTGGCAAACGCATCAATGCGCGGTGACTGGATATAATCCACTCCGTAACAACCGAGTTCAGGCCGAAGATCATCGATGGCGATGAAGAGCACATTCGGGCGTTCAAGCGGCGATGCCACCGACGCTACGGCGATCATACAAAGCAGTGTGAAGGCCGCTACTGCGTGCAGAAATGATGAATGCATATCGCTTCGAGTTGTAAGTTGATGAGTTCGCTTCTTTAGAGGCCCCGCTCCGTTACGGACGCTTCGCCAACTTTCTCTTTGATAAGCCGGATGGCTGGTTGTGCGGTAGCCCGGAGTTCTGGATCCTCCAGCAATGCTTCGGCCAACTGGAGGCCCTCGCGGCTCGGGTGGCGTTTCAGCACGTCGAGGACGAGTGCTTTGTCTTCGGGACGACTTGCTATCGCCAGAGTCTTGCGGCAGATGTCCATTCGTTCTTTGGGTGTCATGTTCAGTTGTCGAGCAATACGAATGCAACCACGAAGGGCTCGGATCTGGTACTTACGTTCTGTCAGCATCGTTGCCAAGTCAAGTAACGCAGGCGCGGCGTCGGCGGTGAGCCACTCGCCTAGCAACCGTGTTGCTTCGTCTTGCATGGTCGGGTCATTACTACGGGCAGCAGACACAACTGTTTCTAATGCAGTCGCTCCACCTACCGACACAAGTTGTTCCAGCAGAAGTTTTTTGGCTGTCGGCGGCGCGGTGGCTAGT
>JAAEPH010000382.1 GCA_024232855.1 Gammaproteobacteria bacterium | reverse complement strand
GGTTGTGCTGGTGGTGGTGGTCTTGGTACTGGTGCTGGTGCTGGTGCTGGTTGTGGTGGTGGTGGTGGTGGTGGTGGTGGTGGTGGTGGTGGTGGTGGTGGTGGTGGTGGTGGTGGTGGTGGCGGTGCGGCGCGGTGGTGGCGGGCGGATGGGCGCGCGAGAAAAAAGCCCGCGCTGGGGCGAGAACGCCATCCTGAACGACGGAGGCCAAACACCGATCCGAAAATGAGGCCCACGCTGCAGCGGGAGCACGATTCGGAACGATTCGGGAGCAGAAATGAGGCCGGCGCCTCAACGAGAGCAGCATTTTGGGAAAAAATGACGCCGGCGCCTCAGCGAGAGTCGTTTCCCGGGATTTCCCGGGAATCCTGTGTGTAAAAAAACAGTACGCAGAGGGTGCGCGGCCATCTCCCGGAGGCCATCAGGGGAAGAGGGAGAGTATTTTCATATTGAGTAATTGTGGAGGAGGAAGGAGGGAGGCCAAACACCGATCCGTTTATGTTGTAATGGTACCGCCGCCACCGAGATCCACACTCATTCCCGACCAGAAGCGCTGCCGGCGCCTCAACGAGAGCAGCATTTTGGAAAAAAATAAGGCCGGCGCCTCAGCGAGAGTCGTTTCCCGGGATTTCCCGGGCATCCTGTGTGTAAAAAAACAATACGCGGAGGGTGCG
>JAAEPH010000381.1 GCA_024232855.1 Gammaproteobacteria bacterium | reverse complement strand
GTTGCCTTCACTGACCAAGGCCGCCGCCGCGCTCGCAGCAGCTGCTGCAGCACTCGAAGCTGCTTGTGCTCCGATGGCGATGTTTTGGGACATCATCTGATAGTTGTCACCGACAGACGAGTACCGCACTGTAACCATGCCGTTTAGAGATATCGCGCCGGCAACCAAATTAGTGCCATCGTTGTTGAGGATCGCTTTTGCGCCCTGAGCATTGACATTGAGCGTGCTTGCCCCGGTGTTGGTGGCGATCGCCCGGAACGTGATCTCGAATCCGTCCGTCAGGGTCGGGACATACGGCATCGTTGCGACATAAGCATCGGCAGCGCCAGTATCAACTGCATACCTGGTGGTGCCCAGTTTCAGCTCGGCTTCGGCCGGTAGCTTATCGAGCCCCGCTGATATCTCATTGGCGATGTTGTTGACTTGCGCGGCGAGCGCTCTCACCCCTGATAGGATGACATTTGCTTCATGGTTGAAATAGTCGTTTGCCATTACCGTTTGAGACCTCGCGGCGAGTAGTTGTAGGTTATCGACTGCAGTGTGTGGGCGCGCTCGAAGCTGGATTCGCCCTGAATCAACAGGCTGACATTGATGCCTTGGCCGTCGATGTAGGCCTGCGCTT
>JAAEPH010000380.1 GCA_024232855.1 Gammaproteobacteria bacterium | reverse complement strand
TTACTATCCTATACTAATAGTTACTATCCTATACTATCCTATACTATCCTATACTAATACTATCCTATACTAATAGTTACTATCCTATACTAATAGTTACTATCCTATACTATCCTATACTAATACTATCCTATACTAATAGTTACTATCCTATACTAATAATACTATCCTATCCTATACTAATACTATCCTATCCCATTCCATCCTATACTAATACAATCCTATACTAATCCTATCCTCTACTACACTATCCTCTCCTAATATTTACTATCCTATACTAATACTATCCTATCCTATACTATACTAATAGTTACTATCCTATCCTATCCTATCCTATACTAATACATACTATACTACACTAATAGATACTATCCTATACTAATAGCTACTATCCTATACTAATACTTACTATCCTATACTAATAGTTACTATCCTATAATAATACTATCCCATACTAATACTATACTATACTACTAGTTACTAATACTACCCTATACAAATACTATCCTATACTAATACTATCCTATACTAATAGTTACTATCCTATACTATCCTATACTATCCTATACTAATACTATCCTATACTAATAGTTACTATCCTATACTAATACTATCCTATACTAATACTATCCTATACTAT
>JAAEPH010000379.1 GCA_024232855.1 Gammaproteobacteria bacterium | reverse complement strand
TCGCCGCTAGCTGAAGTTATGTGTGCCTGCTTAAATCCATGTTTCCGGATTCGAAGAAGTGCGTTTAAGACAGAATATTGCCTGAATATCAGGCCGTATGCCCAGTTTACCAGGGCTCGGCGTGGTCCGACCCCATTCCCCACTCTTCCTGGTTAGGCAACAGCAGACGGACCTGTACAGGAATTGCGTAGCCAGGCAATAAATTGGCAATCGCCGGACGCCCACGGGCCGCTTCTTTGGGTCAGGTTGATCGAAGGCCGATATTGTCATAATCTTGTCGCTAAATTCACGGGGTAGTTAGCCATGAAATCAAGGAACTCGATTAGAACAACCTGTCTGCTGTTGGCGGGATTGATTGTGGGCGCCTGCGCATCCACCAGGCCGGTGATGGAGTGGCGTGAAGAGGGTTTCAGCGGACAGCTGAGCCACATCCTGGTCATTGCCGCCACGGAGCAGGTAACGCGGCGACACGCGATCGAGGATGACTATGTCGAAGCGCTCAAGGCGGTACCGGTCACCGCTGTTCCCAGTTATACATTGATGGACAGTGACCTCGCACTGTCGCGCGAAACGGTCGAGGCGGCAATCGAGGGAGAGGGTTTCGATGCGGTGCTGGTGACCAGGCTGCTGGGCGTGGAAGAGGTCGAGGAGTACCAGCCGCCGGTTCATTACGGCCACTATCGCAGCTATCACCGCTACTACCAGCGTTCGCTCAATTATTCGAGTCCCGGCTACTATCGCAAATACAAGGTTCTGACGTTGGAGAGCAACCTCTATGACACCGCTACGCGGGACCTGGTCTGGTCGATGCAGTCGGAAACTATCGATGCGTCAGCGCCTAAAGACGTCGTCGAAGCGCAGATAACCCTGACCATCGACCGATTGACGCAGGGCGGGTTGATTGCTCCATAGACTGAATGATGACAACCGGCCGGAGTCCCGGCCCTCGTGGGATTCAGGCAGGAATTCCCCGGGTTGAAATAGAAAAAAGGGGAAATAAGTGGTCGGACCACGATAAGTTACTGTTTTTGAAAAGACAATGATCCGAATTTTGGTTAAATTTCAGCCTTACAATCTCCTTTTCAATGGAGAAAAACCCGTTTTAAAGACATGAAACCCTTCTTTAAGTATCGC
>JAAEPH010000378.1 GCA_024232855.1 Gammaproteobacteria bacterium | reverse complement strand
GGAAGGTAATCGTCAAGCATACGCTGCCGAATGCCTGGGCGCCGGTTATCAACGTCATCGCGCTGAACCTTGCTTATCTGATCACCGGTGTGGTGCTGGTGGAGGTGGTGTTTGTTTACCCCGGCATCGGACAGTTACTGGTGGATGCGGTTACCAAGCGGGATTTTCCGGTGGTGCAAGCCTGTTGCCTGATTTTCGCGGCAACATTCATATTGTTAAACCTTGCGGCGGATGTGGGGTCGATCCTGACCAACCCGCGCCTGCGTCATCCGAAGTGAGGGCATAGAGATGAATTATTTTATTATTGGTTTTTACGCTCTCGTCATTGGCGCCTCTTCACTGGCGGCTTTTTACCAGAAACGTACCGCATTCATCCTGCTGTTTTCGCTGACCCTGGTGTCATTCGTGATGGGCATCGTCGGTGGCGAGGCCATGCTATGGGCGGTAACGATCAGCGCCGGTCTGATCGCGTTTTCAGCGGGAGTGTCGTACAGTTTTCGGGAATTTCTGGTGATTATCCTGCCGCCCAATGGGGCCAAGGCGATGCGAACTGCGCCCTTGACCGCCGGTTTCGGTTTGTTCGTCATCTTTACCTATACGATCGCCGGCGTATTCGCGCCGATCATCGCGCCCTACGGTGAAGCCGAGGTCATCACCTCGGCATTTGCCCCGGCCGACGAAAACATGCTGCTGGGTGCGGATCAGCTTGGCCGGGACATGTTCAGCCGTATCATCTACGGTGCGCGCAATACCGTGGGACTGGCCTTGCTGGCCACTATCCTGGCCTTCGTGATGGGAGCTACGGGGGGTTTGTACGCGGCGACCAAGGGTGGCAAGCTGGATCAGTTTCTGGGGCGTGTGGTGGATGTCATCATGTCGATTCCGTCACTGATATTCTCGCTGCTGTTACTGAGTATATTCGGCACCAATACCGTCACGCTGATCATCGTCATCGCGATTATCTACGCCCCGCGGGTATTCCGCCTGGCGCGCTCGGTGGGCGGCAATGTGGTGGTCATGGATTATATCGAAGCGGCCAAGCTGCGTGGTGAGGGGACCTGGTATCTGATCCGCAAGGAAATCCTGCCGAATTCGACCGCGCCGTTGATCGCCGAATTCGGGCTTGAGTTCTGTTTTGTGTTCCTGCTGGTTGCCGGGTTGTCTTTCCTGGGTCTCGGTATTCAGCCGCCGACGGCGGACTGGGGCTCGATGGTGCGAGAGAATGCGACGCTGATATCCTTTGGCGAGATAACCCCGTTGATTCCGGCGGGCGCCATCGCATTGCTGACCGTGGCTGTTAATTTTGTCGTCGACTGGATGTTGTACCGGTCGTCCGGACTGAAGGAGTAATCGAGATGAGTCAAGATAAAAGCATATTACTCAATATTAGAGACCTGGTTATCGAAGGATACTCAGACGAGCACTGGATCGGAATTGTGCATGGGATCGATCTGACGCTGCATCGCGGCGAAGTCATGGGTTTGATCGGCGAATCGGGAGCGGGCAAGTCGACGATTGGGCTTGCCGCGATGGGTTTCACCAAGGATGGTTGTCGCATCGGCGAAGGCTCTTCGATTGAATTCGATGGTATGGAGTTGACCACCACGCCGCAATCCGATCTGCAGTCGTTACGCGG
>JAAEPH010000377.1 GCA_024232855.1 Gammaproteobacteria bacterium | reverse complement strand
GTTCGTCTAATTCTATTCTAGGGCCATTCTCATTCTCATAGTACACCGATAGCTGAATACCACAATAAAACCACTCGTCGGCGTACCATTTTCGTGAGTAGTGTTCATCGTCATCGATTGTAGTGTCATCATCGTGTACTATTCGAGCAACTACAATGAACTTGCCTACAGTAGTTTCGATTGTATCCTCAGTGCATGCGTACTCACTAAAGCCTTGTTTGAATTGTTGTTTCATTTGTTTGTCCTGTTTGTTTGTGTTAAATCTTAAACGACTTGCGTTCGATAACCAAGCCGTAATAACCATCTTCGTTAGTGCAAGCCTGGAGCATATCAAAACCGTTGTCGTACTCGATGGTCACTCGGTCAATTACGTTGGCGTAACCAGATGGCCCGTCATCATTGAGTACCTGTAGTGCAGCTTTCTTGGTTTGCTCACGGATGCTATAGCAAGAGCTGTCACGTTCGCATTCGATTTCCCAAAATGTTAATTTCATTGTTGTGTCCTGTTTGTTGTTGTTTAATCTTCATCTACTACGGGCATTGTAGCCATGTGATATAGCTCGATACAATGCTCGCGCATAGCTCCATCGTTTGAGGCATCGAACAAATCCACGCAATCAGACCCATCGGCATAAGGGACAACCCCGAAGTGACGGACGTGCCATGCTTCAAGTTCTTGGTCAGT
>JAAEPH010000376.1 GCA_024232855.1 Gammaproteobacteria bacterium | reverse complement strand
GCTCGAATGTCATATCGACGTGGCTGCAGATACCTGTACCAGTCTGATTATCAACAAACTGCTCGACCATGCGCAAGCGCGCTGGGCCGTGGTGGGCGCTTACGGCGATAACCTCGATGGGCAGGCGAGCCTGCTCGGCCAGTCGCTTGATCTCGGTGTGAACGAGCTCGCCGATTTGCAACAACTCGGTATTTGCCTGAACTACAACGGTTACGGTTTCGACCCGGGTGACTTAATGTTCCACCCGGCCGAGCTGTTTCGCCTGATTCACCCTTACCCCGACCCCCGCGATTTTATCGAAAACGAGACTGCCTATACCGAACTGCTGGAACAGTTTCAGGACGATATGGCGTGTGCGCAGGACGCGAATGCAGATTCCGAATCCAGTGCAGGCGCGGTCTACCTGCTGCCTGACGAAGGCTGGGCGCGCCGCATTGTCGGCGTCATGGGCAATGGCCTCGCCAAGCAGTTGCCGGGCCGGGCACATGCCGTGCTGGTGGATATGGGTGAGGGGCATCATCGCGTGAGCGTGCGAGGGCCGTATAATCGCGCCGGCGGTGCCGACGAACTGTGCCGTCAGTTTCCATCGGGGGGTGGGCGCAAGGCGGCCGCCGGTATCGATGCGCTGCCGCAGGGTTCCCTGGCGGAGTTTATCGATCAATTTAGTCTTCAGTTTG
>JAAEPH010000375.1 GCA_024232855.1 Gammaproteobacteria bacterium | reverse complement strand
ATCCTATCCTATACTAATAGTTACTATCCTATACTATCCTATACTAATAGTTACTAATAGTTACTATCCTAATACTATCCTATACTATCCTATACTAATAGTTACTATCCTATACTAATACTATCCTATACTATCCTATACTATCCTAATCTATACTATTAGTTACTAATACTATCCTATACTATCCTATACTATACTATCCTATACTAATAGTTACTATACTAATACTATCCTATACTAATAGTTACTAATACTATCCTATCCTATACTATCCTATACTAATACTATCCTATACTAATACTATCCTATACTAATAGTTACTATCCTATACTATCCTATACTAATACTAATACTATCCTATCCTATACTTATTCTATACTATACTAATATTTACTATCCTATATTATCTTATACTACCATATGCTAATAGTTAGTTTCCTATACTAATACTATCCTATACTATCCTATACTCTTAGTTATTATCCTATCCTATACTATCCTAATAGTTACTATCCTTTACTTATACTATCCTATACTATCCTATAGTAATACTAT
>JAAEPH010000374.1 GCA_024232855.1 Gammaproteobacteria bacterium | reverse complement strand
TGATCCACCGATTCCTGCACGTAGGTTGTGGTCTGGTAGATCGGAGTCAGTATCGCGCCGGTAACCAGATCGGGCTCGCCCCCCGCAGAGATCCGTGCGGGCGTTGCTGACGCATACGGCGCCTACATCGAGTCAAACACGCCAAAGTAGAGAAACATCCCGATAAAGCATTTATCGGCAAAATTGCGAAGGGATTCGATTTTCTGGGCTTCGCAGGCTGCAAAGGAATCCGGTTTTAGCGTGCATGCCGGCGCGCTGGCTTAGCCCTGGGAGCGGAAAAAGCTGGAACGGCTGTGCCGGTACATCACGCGCCCTGCAATTGCTGAGAACCGCCTGTCATTGCCGCCAATCGGCCAAGTTTGTTATCCACTGAAACCCCCATACCGTGACGGTACCACCCATGTTGTGTTTGAGCCATTGGATTTTCTGGCAAAACTGGCGGCACTGGTGCCGAAGCCGAGAGTCAACTTAACACGTTGTCACGGTGTGTTTGCGGCGAACGGCCGGTTGCGATCAGAGGTCGCGCCTGCGAGGAGGAGGCGGCGGGGTAGGCCTGAGCAATTACCGGCAGAGGGACGCCGAGCAATGAGTTGGGGGCAACGACTCAAGCGGGTATTCAGTATGGACGTAGAAGTCTGCAAACACTGTGGTGGGCGAGTAAAGGTACTGGCCTGTATCGAAGATCAGCCGACAGTCGACCGCAGACTAAGTCACCTGGTTAAGGAAGGCGATTGGTTACCTCCGATGCGCCTGTTGCCTGAGGGGCGGGGGCCACCGGGAGCT
>JAAEPH010000373.1 GCA_024232855.1 Gammaproteobacteria bacterium | reverse complement strand
TTACGCACTGTTATTCCGCTCCTTCAGAAAATCCCTTGTGAATCCAAAGCCCTGCGCGATGATGTGCAAGGAAGCACGAATGCGGTGGAGGCAGGAGCCGAGAACCGCCATCCCGCCCCCTGGTGAGATATGCGGGCTAGCCCTATTTTATAGCGGTGAACAGGAAGCGGTTTACGCAAAAGAAGTACTCGTCGCGCTCGGTAAGCGCTTCGATACCCGCCAGCCAGGCCTCGGACTGTTCCTGCGAAATCATGTTCTGACGCACGGCGATGCGCGCGAAGTTCTGCAGCATGCCGGCGGAAAAACTGTTTTCGGTATAGCCCGGGTTCAATATCGGAATCGCTTCCACGCGCAGCGCTCCGAAACCGGCCTGTCGCAGTAACGGAGCCATACGCCGCGGCAGGTTCGGATTGGCCAGTGCGTCGTCCCAGGCGCCAAAGACAGTCTGCGTCAGCGCCAGATCGTGACTGTTGAGAATGGCCCCGCCCCAGTCGGTTTCGATAATGGCGATCCGTCCACCCGGCTTGAGGACACGATGATATTCCTGTAACGCCGCATCCAGTTTCGGCACGTACAACAGCGTTTGTGTGCAACTCAATGCGTCGAAGCTGGCGTCATCGAAAGGCAGGGTCTCGACACTGCCCTGTTGCAGGTTAACCTGGGGAAGGTCGTCACAGCGAGTATGCGCGCGCGCCAGCATGTCGGGGCTGGAGTCGATGCCCTCGGCACGCCCCCCGGCGCCGACAGCGGCAGCCTCCTGCTCGAGCAGCAGCCCGGTGCCGCAACCCGCGTCGAGAACGCTTTCGCCCGGGGTCAGCGCGAGCGCGGCGAGCGTGCGCAGGCGTTGATTGACGATCTCGGGCGCCTGGTAGCTGCGGTCAATGCTGGCGGCGGTCTTCCGATCGTATTTTTCCATCCCGGCGAAGCCGCTCAGGACTTGTTTTCAAGGCAGAGTTTGAGCCCTTGCTGGTAATACTCGGCGGCCTTTTCGGGTTGCTGTAACTGCTGTTCGAACAAACTGGCAAGCTCCATGCAGGCGGCCGCGGTGGCGCTCGCACCGAGACTCGCCTCGAAGTAATTCTGGGCCTTGCCCCAGAGGCGTGCACGCACCGAAATCCTGCCCAGCGTCAGCAACAGCTGCTCGTTATGGCCGTAGTCATCGAGCCATTTTTCGACGCGCGCCATTTGCGTGGTGGCATCGCGCGCCTGGTAACGGCCGTAAACCTCGATCAGGCCGTCGTCCCATTGCTGGTCGATAGCCTTGAGCAGGACTTGCTCGGCTTTGCTGTTACTCCAGCCTTGTTGCGCAAACCGCTCGAAGTAATAGCGCAACAGGCTCGGATCCGACTGCAGATCCTTAGGCAGCTTGCTCCAGGCACTTTCAAAATCCTGCTGGTTACCGCCGGCGAGTTCCAGCACGCCGCGGCAACCACTCAGCTCGAGCTCCCGCAGGCGTGCGGGCCTGAGCAGTTTCTTGCGCCGCACGGCGGGCAGCAACTCGACCAGGGCGCGCCAGTCCCGCAGTTCATGGTAAGCCCGCGCCAGCAGCATGGTCACGTAATCGTGCTTCGGCGCGACGCTGTGGAGATGGGTCAGGGTGGCCAGCGCCTGCTCGGTTTGCAGGTGCGCAAGCTGCAGTTCCGCCTGGGTCACGCCGATCGCCAACTCGGCATCGGGATTGGCGTCGTGCGCCGCCTTGAGATAATTGTCGCGCGCATCGTGCTTGCCCTGCAGCTGCGCCGCGCGCGCCGCCAAAAGGTAATGCACGAGCGGGCTTTCGCTGAAATCGACGAGTCGAACCAGGTTGTTTTCAGCCTGCTCGAAACGACCCTCGGCCAGATCGATCAGCCCCTGGGTGAGCTGCCGCCGCACCTTGGCGTAACGCCGGCTTTGCGAACGGTTCTTCATGTTGCGCGGCAGGCGCAACAGCCCGCGCACAAACCTTAATGCGAAATGCACGACGATGACCGCGCCAATCAACGCGATCACGGCAACCGCGAGGCTGGTTTCGACCTCCCATCCGCGGTAACGCAACAATACAAGGCCGGGATCATCGCGCACCAGCAACACCGCGCCGAGCACGATCACGGCGAGGAGCAATACGAGGAGCAACAGGCGTATGAAAAACTTAACCATTACCGGCCTCCGGGACTGGCGTGGCAGCCGGTTGTGGGGCCGTCGGTTGTGGGGCAACTTCACGCTGACTCAAGATTCTCTGCAGTTCGCGCAACGAGCCGGTGATATCCGGTTTATCGGGATTGATCACCATTTTCTGCAGATTCTGTAACTGGGTCATGAAATCGTGGTTGGCGGCGTTGTCGAGATCGTAGAATTCGCGAAACAGGCTGATACTGCGGTCGAGCAACAGGCGATACTGGCTTGCATCGCGCTCGAGCACGGCCCAGCGCGCCAGCTTGAGGTTGTCTTCGAGCGTATCGGCAACATCGACGACATTGGCCTCGATCTCACTCGGCTCGGTCGCCTCCCTGCGAATCTCGACGAGCGAGTCGACGAAGGCGTTAAAGCGGCCGAGCCAGTCATCTTCCGCTATTGTCCCGGCAACAGGGACTTCGGTTTCATCGACACGTATGGCGAAGCCGGGGTGCAACACCCTTACCTGCCGCCTGAGCTGCGCCAGCATCAATGTCATGCCGACGAGGTCGGGGCGCTTGCGGGTTTTCAGGTCGGCGATTTCTTCGCTGATCATGACGCGCACCGGTAACAGCCCGGGATCACCGGTGAAACCGATAAGGTCACTGGCGGCCTGCAGGGTTATCGCCGCGCCTTCGAAATCATTCTGCAAAATCAGCTTGTGCTGGGCGACTCGCATCAGGTACTCGACTTCCGCCAGTTGCCAGTCGTTCTTGTCGCGGCCAAACAGCTGGTAAAGCTTCTCGCTGGATTCGCGCAAGCCCTGCTGGCCGAGCTCGAGTTCGCCCAGCTTGCGATCGAAACCGGCGATTTCACCCTTGAACGGCGACAGGCCGGATTGCAGCTGGCTGGTGCTGGCCTTGTCCGCAATCTGCCGTTGCAGCCCGGCGATATCGGCCTGGTATGCGGCCTCACTTTCGACCTGCAACTGTTGTTGCTGGCGCCAGTAATAGCCCGTTGCGCCAGCCAGCGCCAGGACCAGCAGCAGATTGAAGAGGCCGAACCAGGGACGCCCCGCGCGGGTTGCGGCCGGCGGCGGCGTTTCCGCGGGTGGCTCCGGGAGTTCCTTCTGTGCCTGTTCGGATTCGGGTGCGGATTCATCGGATGCGGACTCATCCGCGGATCGGGACTCGACCAGGTTCTCGTCAGAAGCGCCGCCAATCTGCACCGGATCGGGATCGGTAGCCAGTATCTCGGTGCCGTCGTCGTCGCTGGATGTTTCTTTCTTGCTCATAACTGGTTAAATCGCTGATCCGCCCATTCGCAAATCGTTTGCCGTATTCCATCATCACTCGCGCTTCGTGCGATAAGCACCGCTGCATTATGTCCCAGTTTCAACGCCGATTCACGCATTCTTTCGCTGATCAAAAGCCAGGGGGTACGACACAGCGCGCGCGCCGCCGTTTCATCCACCAGTTCGACGAGGTTATGCATTCCCTCGGCGCTGGTGAGTATGACTAGCGTCGGAAACCCCTCCGTGACCAGTCGATTAAAATCCTCCGCAGTCCTGTCCGGGAGCGCACGCCGGTAGACTTCGGCATAGTCAACACTGGCGCCTCGACGTCTCAACTCATCGCCGAGCAGGTTACGCCCCTGCTGCCCGCGAAGTATCAGAATACGCTTGCCATCGACCTGCTGTAGTGCCGGCGCGCGCAGCAGGGCTTCGCTGTTATAGGGCTCCTCCGCTATCAGGCAATCGTCGGCATCGAGACCACTTGCGCCAAGCGCCGCTGCCAGCGCTTCACGGGTTGCCGCGCCGATCACGCCAAGCCGGACGGACGGCCGCAGGCGTCTACAATTAACGAAGCGCAACGCCCCCTCGACCGCGTTGCGGCTGACAAAGAGGAGGATATCGTAGTCATCGACAGCATCCGCCAGGCACTGCTGTGCGGGGCCGATGACGACCGGCTGTATGTCGATCACCGGGAAGGCGAGCACTTGCGCGCCCTCCTGCTGCAACAAGCGGGTGAGTTCAGCCTGCTGATGCGCCGGGCGGGTATTCAGTATGACCTGCCCCTGTAATCTAGCCCGCATATCTCACCGATTTTCTACTCGGCAATTGCTCCTGCATTGCTCTACCTCCTGCATCCATGCAGTCGTGCGGACGCCGCAAAGACGCTGTGGCAAGCCGTACTCCCGCCGGTCCGCTGCATTGCTCTACTACTGCACATCCATGTGCATATCGCTACGTAAAACGGTGAGATATGCGGGCTAAAGGCCACGGTTACTCCCGCAGCGCGCCAAGAATACGGTCGGCGCCCAGGGCCAGCAGCTGCTGCGCCAGCTCGACACCGAGTTCGTGCGCCTGCGCGCTGCTGCCGCGAATTTCAGCGCGCAGGATCTTGCTGCCGTCGGGTTCGCCGACGAGGCCGCGCAGGTAGAGTTGATCACCTTCGAGTTCGGCGTAACCGGCTATGGGTACCTGGCAACCACCGTTCAAGGTTTGATTGAGGGCGCGTTCGGCATTGATGCGTAACGTGGTTTCGGCATGCCCCAATGGCGCGATCAGTTCCCGCAGTTGCGCATCATCGCTGCGAATCTCGATGCCGAGAACACCCTGGCCGATCGCAGGCAGACATTCCTCGGGTGCGATCGAAGCCTTGATACGATCGACAAAACCGAGGCGCTGCAGGCCCGAGGCAGCGAGAATAATGGCGTCGTACTGGCCATCGTCGAGCTTGGCCAGGCGCGTGTTAACGTTACCACGCAGCCAGTCGACGCGCAGTTCGGGATAGCGTTCACGAACCTGGGTCTGGCGGCGCAGGCTGGAGGTGCCGACCAGCGTGCCGGCGGGCATGTCGGCGAGGCTGTCGTGGTTATTCGACACGAAGGCATCGCGCGGGTCTTCGCGCTCCATCACCAGGGCCAGTTCGAGTCCATCGGGAAACTGTACCGGCACGTCCTTGAGGGAGTGCACGGCGAGGTCGGCGCGCCCTTCGAGCAGGCCGGTTTCGAGTTCCTTGACGAACAGGCCCTTGCCACCGACCTTGGCGAGCGGCGCATCGAGAAGCTTGTCGCCGCGCGTTTTCATGGTCAGTAGTGACACCCTGAGGCCGGGGTGCAGGACCTGCAGGCGTTCGGCCACGTGCTCGGCCTGCCACAGCGCGAGCGGGCTACCGCGCGTGGCGATGCGCAATTCGTTGCGGGATTCGGTCATAAGCGGTTACAGGTTCCTGATGGTTTTGCGCACAGCGGGCAGGTGGCGGCGGCTGATCTCGAGGCGATCGTCGATGTCGCGAAAGGTGACCTGGTGACCGTCGTTGTCGGAATGCATGCCGCCAAGCGCCGACAGGCTCACCAACGCGTTACGGTGGATACGGGAAAAACGGTCGCCGAACTCGGCTTCGAGTGTCTTGAGCGCATCCTCGATCAATACCTCGCCCCCGGTGTGGCGCACGGTGACGTATTTCTGTTCGGCGTGAAAGTAGTAAATGCTGTCGATCGGCACCAGCACCAGGTTGCCGCGTAAGCGCGCACAGATGTGCTGGCGCGGCTCCAGTTCGGAGAGCACATCGTCGCTGCGCGTCGCCTGCGCGCGCGTCGGGCGGATCGCGGCGTCCAGTGCGGCGCGCAAGCGTTCCTGCTTGACCGGCTTGAGCAGGTAGTCGACCGCGTGCGTCTCGAAAGCCTCGAGCGCGTGATCGGAGAATGCGGTGGTGAAAATGACCGCCGGCGGTTCATCCAGCTTGGCGATGTGGCGGGCGGCCTCGATGCCATCCATGCCCGGCATGCGAATGTCCATCAATATGATGTCGGGCTCCAGGCTCTGCGCCATGCCGAGCGCCTCGAGTCCATTGACCGCTTCGTCCACGAGCTGATGATCCTGGAGTTCACCAACCATACGCGCGAGGCGATCGCGCGCAGGCTTTTCATCGTCGACTATCAGTATCTTCACGCGGCCTCCGTCATCGGCATAATCAGTTTTACAGTATAGCGCGTCTCGGTTTCTTTTAATTCCATAGATGCGGCGCCCTCGAACGCGAGGGCGAGCCGTTCGCGTATGTTTTCCGCCGCCATGTGGTTGCCCTCGCGCTGGCGCGCCTGCTGCTGTGGCAGCAGCGGGTTGGAAATCGAGATCTCGACGTTGCTGCCGACCGGCTCGATGTGGATGTCGATCGAACCGCCGCCGGCGAGCGGCTCGATGCCGTGGTAAATCGCGTTCTCGACCAGTGGCTGCAGCGTCAGGGCCGGCAGGTCGAATGACGGTTCAGGCTCCGGTACCTGCCAGTTGACCTCGAGCCGATCACCGAGGCGCAGGGCTTCGATCGCGATGTAGCTGCGCGTCAGTTCGAGCTCCTGCCGCAATGCGATACTGGACTCGGCGGCGAGGCTCGCGCGAAACAGGTCCGACAGATTTTCGATCGCCTGCTCCGCGAGGTCCGGCTGGTCGTGCGTAAGGCTGGCGATGGTGTTCATGCTGTTGAACAGGAAATGCGGGCGAATGCGCGCCTGCAGGGCCTGAAGACGGGCGAGCGCCTGCACCTGCAGGCGCTGATCGGATTCGTAATGCAGGTAAAAGTAACGCAGCGCCAGGCCGACCAGGATCAAGACAGTGGAGAGGTTGCGCGTCAGCGTGAAGGCGACATTCTGCGCGGTTGGGCCGAATTGCAAAATGGCGCCGAAACCGAGGCTCAGGAAACTGACCAGCAGGGTCATCAACAGCGTCACCGAGATGGTGATGAGCGTGGTGCGCAAGTGATCACCCAGCCAGCCCAGGCGCCTGATCAGGCACAACAGGGCGGCAGTGGTCAAACCCACCCACAGCATCGCGAACGAAACCAGGCCGAGGTGAATCGACAGATTGCCGTCGCCGAAACTGAGCAGCGCGAATACGATCGCGATCAGTTCGACCACCAGCAACAAGCGCAGGAACTCATCCCCATCGCAAAAATTGGGCAGGTAGGTCGTGTTTTCGGCGCCGGTTATACTTTTTTCCGTATTATCGGGCATTAAAGAGTTGATTTGTTGGTCTCGCGCTGCAAGCATACAACAATATCCGCCGCAATGTGTCCTCGCGTAATCAGCGACATAAAACGACTGTCAAACGACCAGATACCGATGAGTAAAGACGATTCCCGCATGTGGGGCGGGCGATTCAACGAACCCACCGATGAATTCGTACAATCCTTCACCGCCTCGGTCAGCTTCGATCGCCGCCTCGCGCTGGCCGATATCGAGGGTTCGAACGCGCACGCAACGATGTTGAAGCACATTGGCGTACTCAATTCGGACGAGCTGACCGCCATCGAGTACGGCCTGCAGCAAATCCGCGATGAAATCAACGACGGTGTGTTCACCTGGTCGGTTGCGCTCGAAGACGTGCACATGAACATCGAGGCGCGCCTCACCGAGCTGGTCGGCGATGCCGGCAAGAAGCTGCATACCGGGCGCTCGCGCAACGACCAGATCGCAACCGACATCCGGCTTTACCTGCGCGAACAGATCGAACTGTGCCGGCAGGGCATGCGCGCCTTTCAAGCCGGGCTGCTCGATCTCGCCGAACGCGAGGCCGACACGATCATGCCCGGCTTTACCCACCTGCAGGTAGCGCAACCGATCAGTTTCGGACACCACATGATGGCCTGGTTCGAAATGCTGGAACGCGATCACGGCCGTCTCGGCGATTGCGCCAGGCGCATGAACCAACTGCCGCTCGGCGCCGCAGCGCTGGCCGGCACTTCTTATGATCTCGACCGCGAGTTCAGCGCCAACCTGCTCGGTTTCGACATGCCCTGCCGCAACTCGATCGATGCCGTCAGCGACCGCGATTTCGCCATCGAATTCTGCGCCGCGGCGTCGATCTGCATGATGCACTTGTCGCGCATGGCCGAAGAGCTGGTGCTATGGTCAAGCGCGCAGTTCGACTTTATCCGCCTGCCCGACCGCTACTGCACCGGGTCGTCGATCATGCCGCAAAAGAAAAACCCGGACGTGGCGGAACTGGTGCGCGGCAAGATCGGGCGCGTGAGCGGGCACCTGATGAGCCTGCTGATGTTGATGAAGGGCCAGCCGCTGTCCTATAACAAGGACAACCAGGAAGACAAGGAACCGCTGTTCGATACGCTCGACACCCTGATCGGTTCGCTGCGAGCTTTCGCCGACATGGTGCCGGCGCTCGAGGTCAACCGGGAAAAGATGTACCAGGCCGCGCAGCAGGGATACGCCACCGCGACCGACCTGGCCGATTACCTGGCCAGCAAAGGCATCGCCTTTCGCGACGCTCACGAAGTGGTCGGCCAGGCGGTCGCGTTTGCGATCGAGGCGGACAAGGACCTGAGCGCCTGCACGCTGGAAGAATTGCAGGGCTTCAGCGCGCGCATCGAGGCCGACGTGTTCGAGGTGCTGACGCTGGAAGGTTCGATCAATTCGCGCAATATCACCGGCGGCACGGCGCCCGAGCAGGTGCGCTTTCAGATCAATGCCGGTCGTCAAATGATCAAGGATTGAGCCTCTTCATCCTAGAATCCTCAGTTGAATCGTAGCGAGGGCGTCTACTGTGCTGAATATCAGGTATTTCTTTCGTTATTTTAGGCGATCGCGTAGTCACTCTACGGGTGAGCTTAAAATAATGAAAAAATGCATGAGATTCAGTGCAGTAGACGACCGCAGTAGATTCAACTGAGGATTTTAGGTTTAA
>JAAEPH010000372.1 GCA_024232855.1 Gammaproteobacteria bacterium | reverse complement strand
TTACACAGTTGCAGGCGTAACTGGAGTAGTCGCAGATAATTTAGCTGCTGTAAATGCAGCGATTAATGCACAAGCAAGTGCTGATACAGTTGCTGAAATCCAGACTATAGTTGATGGCGTAATAGCAACAATCGGCGCAATAGACATAATCTCTACCTATGCAGGAGATGATGTTGATAATGCTGCGCCTACAGAAGATATCTATGCAGTTGCAGGCGTAACTGGAGTAGTCGCAGATAATTTAGCTGCTGTAAATGCAGCGATTAATGCAGAAGTAAGTGCTGATACAGTTGCTGAAATCCAGACTATAGTTGATGGCGTCAATTATTCACCAATCATTACCAGTACAGCAGGTACTGATGCCACAGAAGATGTTGAATACACTTACAATGCAACTGCAACTGATGCGGATGATGACAATGCCTCTTTGACTTGGGCTTTATCTGGTGAGCCAGATGGCATGAAAGTAGATACCAACACTGGTGCTGTGACTTGGACACCAGAAAATGGAGTGCCCACATCTGGAGCGGTAACCTTAACTGTTACTGGTGGTGAAGGTGCTTCTGATACCGAAGTCTTCACAATTGCAGTAACTGCAGTCAATGATCCTCCTGTTGCAAACAATTATGCATTTACTATCGATGAAGATACTTCTGTAATGGTTGTACTATCAGGAGAAGATATTGAGGGTGATGAGCTTTCATGTAGTGTTCTTACTCAACCAGCCTCAGGGGTATTATCAGGCACAGCGCCAAATTTAACCTATCTGCCTGATAGCAATTTCTACGGGGATGACTCTTTTACATTCAAAGTCAATGATGGATTGTTGGATTCTGAAATAGCGACGGTATCAATAACCATTGTACCGATTAATGATCTGGAAGCTGTGGATGATTCCTATACAATTTCTGCAAATACCTCTTCAACGTTGACAGTTCTTGAAAATGATAATGATCCAGAAGGAGGATTTATTACGCTTAGCTCAGCAACAGCTTCACACGGTGTTGTTGAAATTGTAGTTGGTGAGTTGCTTTACACTCCACCAGAAAATTTCACTGGAACTGTAATTATTGAGTATCTAATAAGAGATGCAGATGGAGGATATGATACAGCGATAGTAATCCTGAATGTTGTAGGAAATGGTGAAGGACCAACACTAATTCCACCAGCAACTGTCTGGGTAGATGCTAATGGCTTGTACACTAAAGTTGAACTTGGTGTCGCATCGGCTTTTGACTCATTAGATAATGCTATCCCAGTGACATTAGTCCGTGAAAACAGCTATTTCAAACCAGGTGTGAATTATGCATTATGGGAAGCGATAGACTCTGATGGTAATGTCATCGTTGCTGAGCAATTAGTATATGTACGTCCACTGATTTCTTT
>JAAEPH010000371.1 GCA_024232855.1 Gammaproteobacteria bacterium | reverse complement strand
TTAGTATTGGTTAAATATCTTTCATCGACCTGCAGAGGGCTTGAAAAAAGTGAGCACTGACAGCAGGGGATTCACATTACTGGAGCTGATAATCATCATCGCAATCCTCGGATTGACGATGGCATTCGCGGCACCAGGATTATCGACCATGATTAAGAACAACCGAATTTCGGGTAATGCCAACGATTTTGTCGCCGCCCTGCAATTCGCCAAGACCGAAGCGGCGAGCCGCATAAACCCGGTCACCCTGTGCAAGAGTAACCCCGCCGGTACTGCCTGCGTCGCGGGTGGTGACTGGCAACAGGGCTGGATCGTGTTTTCCGACGCCAATGGCGACGCCGCCGTCAATGCCGGCGACACCGTGTTACTGAGCCACGAGGCGCTGGATGACACGATTACCTTCGGCGGCACCGCCGGTGTCGACACCGCCGTCACATACAGGCCCTCGGGCACCACCAGCGTCACCAGCACGGAAGTTTTGATCATCTGTGATGATCGCGGATTCGCGGACAGCGCGAAAGGTATTTTAGTCACCATCACCGGCCGCGGCGCGGTGATGAAGGCATCGGAAACGGGGCAAAACGCATGTTTATAAAAACCGCCAAACCGGTTCGCGGCCAACGCGGCGATACCATGATCGAGGTACTGGTAACGATCATCATTCTCGCCGTCGGCATTCTCGGCACGGCCGCCTTGCAGGTGACCACGCTCAAGAACCTGAGCAGCTCGCACAGCGCCAGTGTCGCCGCCATCCTCGCGGAAGATTTCAGCGAGCGCATGCGCGCCAGTCCGACCGAGGCCCTGAACAATGCCTACGTACACGGCGCCGCACCCGGGGCTTTCCCCGACTGCGTCGCGGATGCCTGCACCATGGCTCAGCTGGCGACCTATGACGTCGGCAGCTGGTGGCAGCAGGTAACGGCGGTGCTGCCGTCGGGGACCGGGCAGGTTACCCGCAACGCGGGCACCAACACCTTTGTCCTGACGGTACGCTGGGACGACGACCGCAGCGGCAGCACGGGCGTCAATTGCCCGACCCAGTCGACCAACGACCTCGAATGTTTTCAATTCAACGTGACTATCTAGCCGCCAGACTCATAGGGAATAAAGTGATCAGTTTACAAAGCATAAATTCCAAGATTTTGTCCAGGCAAAGCGGCGTCAGCATGGTCGAACTGCTGGTGGCCATGTTGCTGGGGCTCTTCTTACTGTACGCGCTGGTCGAAATCCTGATAAACGGAAAGCAGTCCTTCAGTTCGGCCAGCCACCTGTCGCGCCTGCAGGAAAACGGCCGCATCGCGACCAACCTGGTGGTCTCCGACCTGAAACGGGCCGGCTACATGGGCGGCAACTCCGACGTGCCGAATATATTCGGTAGCACCGGCCAGGTGGCGCCGGCGATGACCTGCGCGACCGCCAATACCACCTGGGTGCGGATGATTACCCAGGGCGTTGCCGGCATCGATGACAGCAACGCGGGCTACGCCTGTATTCCTGACGCCACCTACCTGCGCGGCGACGTTCTCGCTATACGCCACGCGGCGCCCTGGATCGCGACCGCCTATACCGCCAACAAGGTGTACCTGCGCAGTTCGCTGTTCGAAGGCAGGATTTTCACCGGCACCGACCAGGCGCTGGGCACCAATGATGTCGCCGACCTGCCGCAGAGCGATCGTGAACTGATGGCCTTTGCCTATTTCGTGGGAGATTCCGGGCGTACCTGCGGCGGCCAGGCCGTGCCCTCGCTGTATCGCGTGAATGTGAACGATAACAGCCAGCCCGTCGCCAATGAGTTGCTGCCGGGCGTCGAGGACTTCCAGGTTCAGTACGGTGTCAACGGGCAATACGTGGACGCGGGTGCAGTCGCCGACTGGGCCGACGTCGTTACCGTGCGGGTCTGGTTGCTGGTACGCGCCGAATGCACCGAATCGGGATTTACCGATGGCAACACCTATACCTACGGTGACCAGGTCTACACACCGAATGACAATTTTCGACGCCAGCTGTACTCCAGCGTCGCCATGATCAGAAATTAAGGTTGAATGACTATGAACGCTCCTATCCAGATCCAAGCAGGCCTGACATCGCAACGCGGCGTATCGCTGGTGGTTGCGCTGGTCATGCTGCTGGTGCTGACGCTGATCGGCGTCAGCTCTATGAACACCGCCATCGTCGAATTGAAGATGGCCGGCAGCATGCAGCAACAGGGGGTCGCGCTGAACCGCGCGGATGAACTGCTGCGCGTCGGCGAAGAAGACGTGCTGGCGATTGTGACCGCCCCGGCGGCCTTCGATTTTGCCGCGGCCGGCGACGGCTACTACGTCACCGCGGACGACATCGACGTGCACGAAGTCGACCGCTAAAGACGATTTCGTCGACTTCGGCGGCGATCAACCTGGCCACCTGGCGGCGGGCTCGCTCGACCGCCTGATGGGCATTGCGCCCGTAAACGTGTGTCGATGACGGATTGCCAAAGTGCTGGTAGAGATAAGGTTCGACGACCTTTGCAACCCGCGGATCGACCGGCGTGGTCGCGTTGTAGTCGAGGTAGACCGGGGCGTTCATATCGTAACCCTCCAGGAGATAGCGTTGCCCGCGCTAACGAGGCGCGAGATCATTCGCCGAAGTCTTCGCTTTCGAGCAGGCTGTAGGTAAACGAATTGCCGAATTTTACCGCGCCGCGCTCACACAGGGTTACCAGGAAATCGAAATGATCCGGGGCCTGCACCACCTGACAACCCGCGTTCCATTTATCGACCAGCGTTGACGCGCGCACACGACTGGCGCGATGCAGGTTAATCGCGTTTATTCCGTCATCCTCGAAGTTTCCGGTCGTATCCAGTTCATCATCGCGGTTGTTGTCACGGTAAACGGTGATCGAACCAACCTGCTGCAACGCCTTGTAACCCTTGTGCCTGCCAACCAGGTTGAGATCATCCTAAAATCCTCAGTTGAATCGTAGCGAGGGCGTCTAATGTGCTGAATATCAGGTATTTCTTTCGTTATTTTAGGCGATCGCGTAATCACTCTACGGGTGAGCTTAAAATAATGAAAAAATGCATGAGATTCAGTGCAGTA
>JAAEPH010000370.1 GCA_024232855.1 Gammaproteobacteria bacterium | reverse complement strand
CTATCCCCTGCGAACACGATTTCCGCTAGGGCGGATTACGAACATAACCCTCGATCATTTCTTTATTTGTAGTAGTCGACATCCAGTCTTACAGACAGTCTTCGATTCGATCGAAGTTGATCGACTGCTTTTACCCGCAGCGGCCATTCGAGAGGGCGGAATGGTTCTGCCAAGTGGTCTCTGATCGGCACTTTGCCGTCATTGCGAGTCGCGCAGCAACGCGGCAATCTCCAAATGCTTGATCTTAACCCGCTTCGCTCATCGTTTTACTTCGCGAGGGCGACGTAAAACGATGAGCGAAGCGGGCTAGATAGTTCGGGGCATCGTCGCTGAATCGGCTCTTCGATTGTATCGCCAGGGAAACCCTGAAAGTATCGCCCACACTTGAAATGACTTTGCAATATTCGTAATCCGTAACTTAGCCAGGTGTCGCGAAACCGACATGGGTTGAACCTAGAAAACGCAGTAGGGCGCGAAAAAGATGTGCACCAAAAGTAGGCGCCATGATGCGAGCGATTGATTTAGTTAGCGTACTGAAATCTGTTTGACACATGCCCCGACTACTATATTTGCACGCGGTCGAGATCCGTTGTGAATTTTAGTTCAGCCAGAGTTGCTGTTGTTCTCGCAAGACCGCCAGGAAACGACAAGTGATCTACAAAGTGCCAGGAGATCACCTTTTTAATTTTAGTTGGCACACCCTGGTTGGCGATTTGCTTGCAAATATGGGTAAAACGCGATCACACAGATTGAGGAGAAAACCGATGTATTCACAATATCTGGAAAATTCATCAACAAGAGCTGTCCCGGCGG
>JAAEPH010000369.1 GCA_024232855.1 Gammaproteobacteria bacterium | reverse complement strand
TCGTCGGCGGCGGCATCATTGGCTGTTCCACCGCCTACCACCTCGCCAAAATGGGTGTCAGCGAAGTCGTGCTGCTGGAGACGCACAAGCTCACCTCGGGCTCGACTTTTCATGCCGCAGGACTGGTGGGGCAGTTGCGTACCAACGCCAACATCACCCAGTTGCTGGGTTACTCGGTCGAGTTGTACAAGACCCTGGAGCAGGAAACCGGGCTCGCCACCGGCTGGAAGATGAACGGCGGGCTGCGCCTCGCCTGTAACGAAGCGCGCTGGATCGAGGTCAAGCGCCAGGCGACCACGGCGCACTCCTTCGGTCTCGACATGCATCTACTGACGCCGCAAGAGGCGCTCGACCTGTGGCCAATAATGGACATCGATGATCTGGTCGGAGCCGCTTTTCTGCCGACCGACGGCCAGGCCAACCCATCCGATATCACGCAGTCGCTGGCCAGCGGCGCGCGCAAGGGCGGGGTGCGCATCTGTGAAGACACGCAGGTCAGCGGGTTTGAGTTCGACGGCAATGCGATCCGCGCGGTGCAGACCGATAACGGGCGCATCGAGTGCGAGAAACTGGTCATCTGCGGGGGGCTGTGGTCGCGCCAGCTGGGGCGGATGGCCGGCGTCAACATCCCGCTGGTGTCGGTGCAGCACCAGTACCTGGCGACCGAGAAAATCGAGGGGGTTCCCGCCAATCTGCCAACTTTGCGTGATCCCGACCGGCTGACCTATTTCAAGGAAGAAGTCGGCGGCCTGGTGATGGGCGGTTATGAACCCAACCCGATTCCCTGGGCCGAGCAGGGTATTCCGGAGGGTTTCAATTTCACTTTGCTGGATAACGACTGGGATCACTTCGAGCCCTTGCTGGAACAGGCGATTGCGCGTGTGCCCACGCTCGCGGAGGTCGGTATCAAGCAGATGCTGAACGGGCCCGAGAGTTTTACCCCGGACGGTAACTTCATCCTTGGTGCGGCGCCGGAACGCGACAACGTATTCGTCGGCGCCGGTTTCAACGCCTTCGGCATCGCCTCCGGCGGCGGCGCCGGCATGGCGCTGGCCGAATGGGTGCACAAGGGCGAGCCGCCATTTGATTTATGGCCGGTCGATATACGTCGTTTCGGCAAGCCGCACGCCGACGTCGACTGGGTGCGCCGCCGTACTCTCGAAGCCTATTCGAAGCACTACACCATGGCCTGGCCGCACGAAGAGAATAAAACCTGCCGGCCGTGCCGGCGCTCGCCGCTGTATGACAGCCTGCTGGCGCAGGGCGCCTGTTTCGGCGAAAAGTTTGGCTGGGAGCGGCCCAACTGGTTCGCGTCATCCCCCGACAAGGCACGGGACGAGTACAGTTTCGGCCGTCAGAACTGGTTCGATGCGATCGGCGCCGAGCATCGCGCGGTACGCGAGCGAGTGGCGCTGTTCGATCAGAGTTCGTTTGCCAAGTACCGAGTATCGGGCGCGGACGCGGGCGAGGCGTTGTCGTGGATTTGCGCCAACCGCATAGATGCGCCCGTGGGCGCGGTCGTTTACACGCAAATGTTGAACCGGCGCGGCGGTATCGAATCCGACCTGACCGTCACCCGGGCGACTGACGACGAATTTTACCTGGTCACCGGGACCGGCTTCGCGACGCACGATTTTGACTGGATACGGCGCAATATCCCCGCGGGCTGCGATGCCCGCGTCGACGACGTTACCTCGGCATGGGCGGTGCTGACGCTGATGGGTCCGAAGGCGCGCGACCTACTGCAGCCGCTGGTGCGCGACGACATCTCTCACGCCGCGCTCGCCTTCGCCAGCATGCGGGAACTCGCGCTCGACGGTGCGCTTATGCGCGCATTGCGGGTTAGTTACGTCGGCGAACTCGGCTGGGAATTGCACGTACCGGTCGAGTGCGCGGCAATGGTTTACCAGCGCCTGATGGCGGCCGGTGAAGAACACGGCATCGTCAACGCCGGCTACCGTGCGATCGAATCGCTGCGCCTGGAGAAGGCTTACCGCGCCTGGGGCGCCGACATCGGCCCGGATTACAACCCGGTCGAGGCCGGCCTCGCCTGGGCGGTGGATCTTAAAAGCGGTAAGGACTTTATTGGCCGTGAAGCCATTCTCGAACAACAGCAGCGCCCGCTGGCGAAATCGCTTGCCGGATTCACATTGGCCGACCGGAACGTGGTGCTGCTCGGACGTGAAACCATTTATCGCAACGGCGAACGCGTCGGCTGGCTATCCAGTGCCGGCTGGGGGTACACGCTCGAAACTAACATCGGTCTCGGTTACGTGCGCAACAAGGCGGGCGTCGACAAGGACTACCTGCAGTCGGGCAGCTACGAACTCGAAGTCGCCGGCGAACGCCATTCCTGTGACATCCAGCTACAACCCTTGTACGACCCAAAGATGCTGAAGATGAAAGTCTAGCCCTTGTCACCACTCGAAACTAAACACGAAAGCAGGGACCTCGAAACGAGCTGTCATTGCGATACCCAGAGGGCATAAAGGAGCGTCAGCGACGAAGCAATCTCCAAACGACATGCCAGGCTGTGCAGGAGATTGCTTCGCTACGCTCGCAATGACAGCTAAATATTGCGACCACAACGCGGTTCCTGTACCCTTCGCGCCCTGTTCAAACCAGATAATCCTGGCAACGAGCAATAGATTTAGGAGAGTTGTCCGAGTGGTTGAAGGAGCACGCCTGGAAAGTGTGTATACGGAAACGTATCGAGGGTTCGAATCCCTCACTCTCCGCCAGATATAAGCCTTAAGTATTTGATACTTAAGGCCTTTATATTTTTAAACTCAATCCTATATACGAACCTATATACGGTGGCGTGTATTGTCGGTGAGTGTTTCACTACAAAGAAATCAAATTAATAGAGAGATAATCAGAAGAAGTAAACTATCTCT
>JAAEPH010000368.1 GCA_024232855.1 Gammaproteobacteria bacterium | reverse complement strand
TTTTGCAGCCGGCCTCGAACGCGCAAACTTCGCACCAGGATACCCGCTTTGGGTAATGTCACGGGGTGTAAGTCCCGCGCCAAGATTACCCTGTTTGGGTGATGTCCCCCCACCCTCGCTGTGAGAGTATTTGATATTAGCACCCTTATCAAAAGCTTAATAAGTCTTTTCGAGTTAATCGAAGACTGGTGCAAGGGTCACCGCGGCGGCGCGGTTGCCCTTTTTTTCGAGACGGTGGGCTCATTCGTCATTTTGACTTGAACCCCGCGTCATATCCAATTACAGTGAGACGATAACTATTTGCTGGCACGCGCCGATCTCGCACTATACCAGGCCAAGCAACCCGGTCGTAATCAGGCCGCGACCTTTAACCCACAACTCACCCAGGCGGCCGCCGGTTGACACAAACCCGGGGCGTTGCACATTGACCAGCTGCGACCTGTTGATCACCGGGGCTCGCGTCGTCGATGGCAGCGGCGGCAGGTCGCAATTTATCGACGTTGCGATCGATCGCGAGCGCATCGTCGATCTCGGCGAATGCCGCGGTTGGCAGGCCGACACCACGATCGATGCCAACGGACTGGTACTGGCGCCGGGATTTATCGACAGTCATACGCATGACGACCTGGCGGTGCTGGACACGCCCGACCTGGTTTGCAAACTCTCGCAGGGTGTCACCACCGTGATTGCCGGTAACTGCGGCATCAGCCTCGCGCCGTTGCGGCCCGGCGCGACCCTGCCCCCGCCATTCCCGTTGCTGGGAGAAGCACGGGCGTTTCAATACCCCTCGGTGCAAGCCTACCGCGACGCGCTGGCCCGTTCCCCGAGCGCAGTCAACCTGGCCTTGCTCACCGGGCACAGCAGCCTGCGGCTCGACAGCATGCCGACACAACTCGACCAGGCTGCGGATACGGCTACGATATCTGTAATGCAGGACAAGCTCAGGCTGGCACTGCAACAGGGCAGTATCGGCCTCAGCACCGGGCTCGACTATCCACCGGCCCAGGCGGCCCCGACCGACGAGGTGCTGCAACTGGCCTCGGTGTTGCGCGAGTTCGAAGACGCCGACTCCTAGTCCTTCGACGGGCACAAGACGCTGAATACGCCTTACGACAGCGGCGTCATCATGTGCCGCGACCGCGATGCGCTGGTGAATGCCCTGCACGCCGCGGGCGCCTATATCGTCTACAGCGACAACCGCGACGGCATGCTGCACACCCCTGAAATGTCACGCCGGGCGCGGGTATTCGAACTGTGGGCGGCGCTCAAGTATCTCGGCAAGTCGGGCATCGATGAGCTGGTCTACGGTCTCCACGAGCGCGCGCTGCAATTTGCCGCGGAGCTCGAACAACGGGGATTCGAGATCTTGAACGAAGTAGTCTTTAACCTAGAAAACGCAGTAGGGCGCGAAAAAGATGTGCACCAAAAGTAGGCGCCATGAGGCGAGCGATTGATTTAGATAGCGTAATGAAAAAAAAGCGGGCGGCGTTCCGCTGGTCACCTTATTGGTGATAAGCACTTTTTTC
>JAAEPH010000367.1 GCA_024232855.1 Gammaproteobacteria bacterium | reverse complement strand
GGGTGTAGGCGACGACCTACAGCGCGTAAGTGAATATAGAAAAAGAAAAAGCTGCAATGAAAGTGCGGAATGCGAGTGTTAAGCATTTAACGCACGAAGCGATGCGCGACAAGATATCATTCACCAAGACGCTAACGCTGATTGAGGGCGTCGAAGGCACGCTTCGGGAAATGGTAGCAGAGCAGGGAAAAGAGCCATCTACGGCGAGGGTTGGCGCGTTAAGAGCGCTGAATGAATCATACTGGCGCAGGATTGATAAAATACTGCCATCGCTCAAAGCCGTCGAGGTTACAGGCGGTGGCCGGCTGCATGTGAGCGTTACAGACCTTACCGGCAATGCCAGGCACATTAACGAAATACCGGGTAAAAAGCCCAAGTGAAGCACGAAATCATACTGGCGGCGCAAGGCGAGACGCTTGCGAAATACCACATGGACGAAAGCCGTAACGTATTTATCATCGGTCCGCTCGGTTCAAGCAAGACATTCCAAACGTGCCAGAAAATCTTTAAAAAAATGTGCACGCAGGAGCCAAATAAAGAAAACGTCCGGCCGACCAGGTTTATTGCGGTGCGCAATACCAACCGCGATCTGGAAACGACGACTAGCCGCGATTGGCTCGCACTGTTCGGCAACCTGGGCCGCTTTGTGAGCGGCGCACCACCCACGCACAAGGTTAACTTCGATCTGGATGACGGCACTCTGGTATACCGCCAAATGCTATTCATGGCACTTGGCCGGCCAGATGCTGTGAAGAAGCTACGCGGTTCGCAGGCGACGGGTTGTTGGCTAAACGAGGTCAAGGAGCTTTCCCTGTCGATAATCGACTTGGATAGCTCCTTGACCTCGTTTAGCCACAAACCCCTCGCCTGCGTCCCGCGTACCTTCGTCACCGCCTCTGGCCGACCACGCGCCATGAATATCACTCCACTCTCAACGCAACTCCCCTCATCCCCATCGAAGCTCC
>JAAEPH010000366.1 GCA_024232855.1 Gammaproteobacteria bacterium | reverse complement strand
TCCAATATTAATTGGAGGATTTGGTAATATATTATTACCTTTAATGCCATGTTCATCTGATATGATATTTCCTAGATTAAATGCGTTAAGTCTTTTATTAGTTTTTAATAGTTTAATATTTATGTTTTTATCAATGTTTTTTGATTGTTGTGTTTATGCTTGTTGATCATCTCATGCTCCGTTTTCAATTATAAGCTATTCTTCTATTGCTCTCATGTTTTTTCCATTACACATTGTTGGACTTAGTAGTTTATTAGGTTTTATTAATTCTATTGTTTCTTTATTAAAATCTATTAATCTTTCTATTATTAATTCGTTTCTGTTTTTACCTCCATATTGTTGATCTATATTCTTTATATCAGTATTATTAATTATTAGTCTTTCTGTATAAGCAGGAGTAATAATAACGATGATTTATGATGGACAGGCTAAACGTCCTACTCTGGATCCATAAAGAGGGGGAGATTTATTATCACCCCAACATCTACCTTCCCTTCTTAGAACTCCACAAGCTCCTACTCCAACTCTACCAGCTTTTCTTTTAATACTTGAATTTATCCCCGAGCTGATCCAT
>JAAEPH010000365.1 GCA_024232855.1 Gammaproteobacteria bacterium | reverse complement strand
GTACTGGAGTTATCAGGTCAGATTTTGGCCAATGGACAAGGCTATAGTTATTATGGAACTGGCAGTGGTGGCTCCATCTGGCTTGATGTTGGTATCTTAAAAGGTGATATTGACGGCACTGCACGAATTATGGCAAATGGAGGTGATGCATCGAACGACTATGGCACGGGCAGTGGTGGGCGTATTGCGATCTATTATTCCACACTGGAAAACTTTGATTTAGTTGCACAAGTTACTGCCAGAGCATTCCCTAGTACATATGCAAATATGGGTGAAAGTGGCACCATTTATACTGAAAATCGTATTGAAGACACCTGGGTTGTTGGCATCAATCCGCAAGGTGTTTTAAGTTATCAACCATCGTCTATTAACTTGTCGTTTATTAATGCCATCGAAGAAGCCAGCTTTACGGTCGATGATGTTTCTTTAAGTGGATCTTCAGGTGATATTAACGTTAGTCAAGTGAATAAAATCAATAGTGTAGAGTATCAAATCGTTTTCAACTCAGCATTATTAGATGGCCTGTATCAATTGAAAGTCGGTCCTGAAATTACAACCATGGCAGGTAAAGGCATGGATCAGGATCAAGATGGTGTTCCTGGTGAATCAGTTGAAGATCAATACATCACTCAATTCAGTGTTGATACTGCACCACCATTACCTGTGAGTATCACATCACATAATGCAGATGAAACAATCACTCAAACAACAAAATCAATCTTTTTGACCGGTACCCGTGAAAACAATACACGAGTATTAATTAATGGTGTGCAAAAAGTGGCCATAGGCAGTGGCGATTGGAGTATAGCGGCTTACCCATTAATTGAAGGAAATAACCAACTGATAGTGAATACATCTGATCAGGCAGGCAATTTATCAACTAAT
>JAAEPH010000364.1 GCA_024232855.1 Gammaproteobacteria bacterium | reverse complement strand
TTTTTAAATCGCCTTGTGACAATCGGCAGGCCGGTGGCCCGACAAATTCATATGGTCTGGAATCGCTGCATACGGGTGACTCTATCGAGTTTGAAGCCAATTGTGAACAGAGGACGGTCCCGTTACTGCGGACACCGTTACACGTAGAGTGACTACGCGATCGCCTAAAATAACGAAAGAAATACCTGATATTCAGCACATTAGACGCCCTCGCTACGATTCAACTGAGGATTTTAGGTTTATGGTTTCACCGTGACAGAAGTGTGGAGGGAGTTAGATGGTGGGAACGGTCGGCTTTGCTGCGACCGCATTCGCCGATCCTGCTGTCCGAGCCAGGTCCTTTCAGGTGGACACTACACATCGGGAGAAGCGGGCGATGCATTTGGAGTGAGCTAGGCCTCAGTGAGCCGCGCAGCCCGACGATGCGAAAACAACGCTGTCAAACGTAAGGCATACCCCCTTTTGTTCCGGAAACATTTGCCGAGTAACTACCGGGTGGTGTATATTCCCGCGCCATGCCCAGGTGGCGGAATTGGTAGACGCGCTAGCTTCAGGTGCTAGTGATCGAAAGGTCGTGGAGGTTCAAGTCCTCTCCTGGGCACCAACAGAGACATTATCGACAAGGTTTTAAATTGAATCGATTCCCGACAAGGTTCTTTATCGCGCTAGTCCTTAGCGGCCTGGCGAACGCGTGTGCGACATCGTCGGAGCCGATAGATCCCTACGTGCAGAAGCTGCAGTGGCTGGATGCGGCGGATCCCCAGGCCGATGCCGAACAGGCCGTCAAGCAAGACGATCTGCGCCTGCTCGGACTGGCAACCCGCTCAGTCAACATCCCCGGGGTCAAGAAAGAAGATATGCTGAAGTATGAAGAGAGTTGCGGTGTCCAGCTAATCGAGGGCATTTCAGACGTGGTGCGCAGCGATGAACACCTGCGACTGATGCAAAAAGCACGCAGCTATGCGCTCAAGTACAACGCCATCATCAAGATTCACTGCCAACCCTAGGGTCGGTAGCGCACTGCCGCTGCCAGTCCTCCTAGCAGTAACAACCACCAGATATCGAATGCGCCGCTGCCACCACCGCTGGCGGAAAGATCGACGGAATCACAGCTCGCCGGCAAGTGCCTGATATTGTCATCCTTCGCGCGCGCAAGCCGATTAGCGGAAAAATCCCGGACAGGAGTCGGCTCGTTACTTGCAAACGTCATCGTGACGCCTGATTCGACGAAACCAGAATCTTTCGCCACGCCGGGGTTTTTACAGGCTGGAGCGGTCCCACTGGTGGTGCCGTTATTATTGAAAAAGGTCGTGTTATCGTCCTCGTCGAAGAAGACCTGCGGAGCCACGCTGGTACCGACGATGTCCAGGTCCCCGTCGGAAATATCGTAAAAAATATTGTTGCTGCAGCTGACCCGAAAGCGCGCCTGCGGATGCGAGTCGGTGAGCGGAACGATATTGACCGGTTCGCTGCCGTCGTTGGGCGTGCCCGCGAGCAGGTTGTGGACACTGTAGGTCACGTACCCGGGCGCAAAGGTCAGCAAATCGATGTCGACGCTGGAGCAGTTCACAGGGCCGCCATCGGTGCTGGCGACTTCCCATTTCAGGTTTACCGGGCCGCTGTTGGAAACGATGGTTTGCGCGACGTTGGGGTCTTTGACGGCAAAGGGTCCCTTGGAGGTTACCGTGACGCGCACTTTTTCGAAATCCTGGCCGCTTTTACCGTCGCGCGCGGTCAGGCGGAAGTTCATCTTGCGGCTGTCACAGGGCAACGCCTCGGCCTTGTCGTACAGTCCCGTAACCTGGGTACCGAGCGCCGGAAAATCCCTTGTCTTTCCCGTCAGGGAAGGTTCATAACTGCGAAACAGCGGGTTTTTACCGCTATCGGTGCCGAAATCAGCGGCCCTGGTGGCGGCACCCATATCCATCTGGTCCCACTGGTACAGCAGCGTGTCGCCATCGGCATCGGCATCGAGCGCACTGCCGCTGAGAACAAAGGGGGTATTCGACGGGATGGTATAGTTACTGATCGCACCGAGGACCGGGTCGTTATTGTTCGCCGGTATCGTCGCTACCAGCGAACCGCAGCTCGCCGATTTGACGAAGGCGTTGATTTCATTGATCGAATTGGCGTGAAACGTGGCATCACTATTGGATTGCAGGTTTTCACCAGAGCATATTCCGGCGTAGCCCATGATGGTCGATCCGCTGCCGGGTTCGACCGCCGAGTCCGCCGAGCGATTGGAGCCACAGGATCCGGTTGTACCGTTGAAGCTGTGTTCGGCGCCGAACTGGTGACCGATTTCGTGGGCGACGTAATCGATGTAAAAAGGATCGCCGAGAGGGCTACTGCGACCGGTGACGCCCTTGCCCTTGTCGTCGACATCGCAGACCGAGCCGATCATCGCCAGTCCGCTGGCCCCGGTGTTGAAGACATGGCCGATGTCGTACTTGTTTTCACCGATGGTTCTGTCAATCCAGCACTGGTTCTCGAAAAACAGCTCGTACGGGTCTTCATTGGTGAAACTGACATTTCCCGACTTTTCGATCAGATTCCTGTTGTCCTTGACCAGCTTCAGCGTAATACCGAGATCACGCTCGAAGATCTGGTTGACCCGGTTAATGGCGGTGGCAATTGCATTCTGTGCATTCCCCACCTTGCCGGCTGGCCCGACCGCGGCGACATACTCCCTGGTGGCGGCAACCGCGAGACGGTACTCTTGCAGCATTCCAGGTACCCGTTCGGCCTCGCGCCGAGCCGAATTCTGCGCGTTCATCCTGGCGAAATTGAAATCGTGCACACCACAGGAAAACGTCTGGCCACGCGGCATCACATCCTGACGCCGGGCCATGTACAGGCTGTCGGCGTCCAGCACCCGCTCGGGATCGATGAGTACCCTGCCCGTGGCGGTATGCAACAGGCCAAAGAAGCCGCGCGGCGACAGGTCGATACGACCGCTCGCCGAGGGATCGGCGATACCGAATACCTTGTAGCTCCTGAACTCGGGCAGCTCGAAAGAATTCCCGGTCTCCATGATCGGCGATTCGACGATACTGAAGCGGGCCACGCTGCCGTCCGGCATCGGCAACAGGATTTCAGTCGAAAAGTCTTGCAGGGCGTGGTGAGGCACGCGGCCCAGCTGCTCGGCCAACACCACCAGATCAGCGCGGAACATTGCCGAAGAGGGCTCGCTGCTACGCGCCCTGCCAGCCTTTTGCAGGGGTTGCCACGCGGACAGCGATGCGGGCACCTCTGTCGATACGACGAGGCCTACGCTGAGCAATAACGCTACAAGAACAGGTTTCATAGCATTATTGTTGAAGTTCATTTATTGAATTAGGCACAAGATCTCGCCAAAAAACAAAAATTCTAGGCGTTGAAGGGATGTTTCAAGACGATAGTTTCGCTGCGATCGGGTCCGGTCGAGACGATATCGATCGGCACCTGGCAGATTTCCTCGATCTTTCTCAGGTAGGCAATCGCCGCCGCGGGCAGATCATCCCAGGATTTCAAGCCGACGGTGGAATCCCGCCAGCCCGGTATTTCAATGTAAACCGGCTCACAGGCGGCGATGCCTTCGGCGCCGCTGGGCGGATTGGTTGTTTCCTCGCCATTGTAGCGATAGGCCACGGCCAGCTTGATGGTCTCGAGACCGTCGAGTACATCCAGTTTGGTAATGCACAGGCCACTGACCGAATTGATGCTGAAGGAACGCTTCAGCGCCACCAGGTCGAGCCAGCCACAACGCCGCTTGCGTCCAGTAGTAGCGCCGAATTCGCGCCCGCGTTCACCCATATGCTGCCCGCAGTCATCATCGAGCTCGGTCGGAAAGGGGCCGGCGCCGACCCGGGTGGTGTAGGCCTTGACGATACCGAGGATATAATTCAGATCGCGCGGACCCACGCCCGATCCCGACGCCGCTCCGCCGGCGGTCGTTGTCGACGAGGTGACATAGGGATAAGTACCGTGATCGATGTCGAGCAGCGCACCCTGCGCGCCTTCGAACATGATCGACGCCCCCTGCCCGATCAAGCGGTGCAGGATGGAAGTGACGTCGCCGACCATGCCGCGCATCTGTTCGGCCTGCGCCAGGGATTCTTCCAGCATTTGCTGATAATCCAGCGTAGCCGCCTTGTAGTAATGCTCGAGCGCGAAATTGTGGTAATCGAGCACTTCCTCGAGACGCGCGGAAAAATGCGATTCACGCAGCATTTCACCGAGCCGAATACCGCGCCGCGCCGCCTTGTCCTCGTAGCAGGGACCTATGCCGCGGCCGGTGGTGCCGATCGCCTTGCTGCCGCGGGCCGCTTCACGGGCCTGGTCGAGGGCGATGTGATAGGGCAGGATGAGTGGGCAGGAATCGCTGATGACGATGCGTTCCCGCGCCGGGAGTCCGGTCGCTTCGAGTTGCGCCAACTCCTTTAACAGAGCCTCCGGCGACAGCACCACACCGTTGCCGATCAGGCACTGCACATTGTCCCGCAGCACGCCGGAAGGAATCAGGTGCAGCACGGTTTTGACACCGTCGATAACCAGCGTATGCCCGGCGTTGTGCCCTCCCTGGAAACGCACCACCGCGCTCGCCCGATCGGTCAACAGGTCGACTATCTTGCCCTTACCCTCGTCGCCCCACTGAGTGCCGATCACAACCACTGTATTTGCCATAGCCCTTCTAAACCTCTGTAACCATCCAGGCGCCATCGACCTGTAAAATCTGCCGATCGCAGTGTTGATCGACCGCAGCAAGCTTCATATCCGTCAAATCGACGACCACGCGCTCTCCATCGGCACGCAATTGCTCGATCAACAACCCCAGCGCCTCATCATCCCGGTCCGGCGCCAGGATGCCCTTCTGCGCCTGTTCACCAGCGCCGCAGAGCTGGTAAAGGTTCAGCAGATCAGCGCTGAACCCGGTTGCGGGGCGCGCATTGCCGAATACCTCGCCGACGTCGTTATAGCGCCCGCCGCGCGCTATTTCGCGGCCCTGCCCCGGCAGGAAGGCAGCAAAAACGAGACCGGTGTGATAACTGTAACCGCGCAATTCCGCGAGGTCACAATTTACCAGGGTCCCGGGATACTTGCTCTGCAGCGTCTGTACCACGCTGTGCATGTAATCCAGGCTCGCCATCAATTCGGCGCCGACGTTGCGGTAACGCTCTCGCGCTTCGTCGATGATCGAAACGTCGCCGTTCAACAGGGCCAGGTGGCAGATGTGCTCGCGCATTTCATCGTCGAGCGCCAGGGTTTGCAGATATTGCTGCAGGTCGGGTATCGACTTGCGCTGCAGCATGTCAAACAAGCGGCTTTCCTGATCCTTGTCGAGCCCGGTGTTTTTTACCAGATTGCGAAAGATGCCGACATGACCAACATCAATCGAGGCTTGCGATAAACCGACCGCATGCAGGGTCGATACCATCAGGCTGACCACTTCTACATCGGCGCTGATCGCATCGCTACCGAATATCTCGGCGCCTATCTGCAAAGGCGTGCGGCTGGAAGTGATGCCATCACCAATCGCGTGTAACAGGTGCCCGCAATAGCATAGACGCGCAACGCGATGCTGGCGCGCCGAATCGGCCAGCAGGTGCGCATCGATACGCGCCACCTGTGGCGTCATATCGGAACGTACGCCCATTTGCTTGCCGGAGAGTTGATCCACCAGCGCGAAGGTTCGGGTATCGAGCGAATGCGCAGTGCCGGTCAGCAGCGAATCCATGTATTCGATCATTGCCGGCATTACCAACTCGTAACCCCAGCGATGAAAAAGCTGCAGGATTTCATACCGCAGCGCTTCCACCGCGGCGGCGTCGGGCGGCAGGGTCTCCTGCACACCGTCGGGTAATAGCCAGCGTTTATTGGAAGTTGCGGTCAAGACTAATCTCGCAGCAGTAAAAGAAATACGACACCCGCCAGCATCAGGCCGAGGCCGACGTTTCTCAGCATTTTTTCAGGCATCGTCGCCATCTGCTGAACCATGTTTCGGTAACCCCGGGGGCTGACGAACGGCAGCAAACCTTCCAAAATCAAGACCAGTGCCAGCGCCGCCCACAAATCAGCCCAGTTCATAATCCTCTCATAAAAAACGGGCGCACCCTGCCGCCCGTTGTAGTGTATTCCCGGTTTACTCGACTACCGCTATTTCGAGTTCTTGAAGTACTTGAAAAAGTCGGAATCGGGGCTCAGCAGGATCATGTCCTGGTTGTTGCCGAAGCTAACCGTGTAAGCCTTCATGCTGCGGTAAAACGAATAAAACTCCCGGTCCTGGTTGTAGGCATCCGCATAGGTCTTGGCGGAGACAGCATCGCCTTCACCGCGAATCTCTTCCGACTTGCGATACGCTTCGGCCAGGATTTCCTCGCGCTGGCGGTCGGCGTTGGCGCGGATCTGCTTGGCCTGCTCTTCGCCGCGTGAGCGGAATTCCTTGGCGACGGTCTGGCGTTCGGTGGCCATGCGCCGGTAGACGTTGTTGCTGACGTTTTCCGGTAACTCCACCTTTTTGATGCGCACGTCGATGAGGTCGATACCGAGATCGCGGATCTTAATGTCGGCGTTATCAGTGACCACCTGCATGATGGTTGCGCGTTCGCCGGAGATGACTTCACGCATGTTTTTGGAAGCGATCTGACCTTTCAGCTCGTTGTTGATAATCGACGCCATACGCGCGATTGCCTGACGTTCGTCACCGGCGGTGGCGGTATAGAAAGTTTTCGGATCGACGATGCGCCACTTGGCGAACGAATTGACGATCACGTTCTTCTTTTCAGCGGTCAGGAAACGCTCCGACGGCGTGTCCATGGTGAGGATGCGGCTGTCGAACTTCCTGACGTTGTTGATGATCGGGATCTGGAAGTAAATACCGGGCTGGTAGTCCGACTCGACGATTTCACCGAGTTTGAACTTGATCGCAATTTCGCGTTCGTGCACGATGAAAGTCGACATCGCCACGACCGCGCCAACGATCAGCAACAGGACAAAACCAAATTTTATGTTATTCATTCCCGTGTCTCCCTGCTGCGGTTGCGATTGACATTGCTCTTGAATTCATCGATCAGGGACTGGGTATCGCTACCGCTTCCACCGAGACCCTGCAATGAACTGCTACCGGACCGGCTGCCGGACATCAACTGATCCAGCGGCAGGAACATCAGGTTATTACCCTTCTCCACGTCGATCATCACCTTGGGCGAACGCGCCATTACCGACTCGATGGTATCGAGGTAAATGCGCTCGCGGGTGACCTCGGGGGCGCGGTGATACTCGGCCAGCAACTGGTTGAAACGACTGGTTTCACCCTGTGCGGACTTGACCACACGGGTCTTGTAGGCTTCTGCCTGTTCCAGCAGGCCCTGCCCTTCACCACGCGCCTTGGGCACCACGTCGTTGCGATAGGCGTTGGCTTCATTGATGATGCGCTGTTCGTCCTCGCGCGCCTTGATCGCGTCTTCGAAAGCATCCTGCACTTCCTCGGGCGGTTGCGCTTCGTCCATGTTAACGGTAACGACATTGATGCCGGTACCGTAATTATCGAGAATTTGCTGCATGATTTCCTTGGTGGCGCTCCCGACCACCGCGCGCCCCTCGGTAATGATCAGGTCCATGTCGTTGTTGCCGACCACTTCGCGGATGGCGGTTTCCGCGGTTTGCTGCAGGGTCAGGTCCGGATCACGCACTTCGAAGGCGAAATTCTGTGCATCCTTGATGTTGTACTGAATCTCGATACTCATGACGACGATATTTTCGTCGCTGGTCAGCATCTTGGAATTGTTACGCGCGGTACGAATATCGGCGACATTGATTAATTCTACGTCTTCGATCGGGAGCGGCATGTGCCAGTGTGGGCCGGCCTGGGTGACGACGGTGCGCGAGCCGAAGCGGGTTTCGACGCCGCGCCAGCCTTCATCGACGATGTAGATACCGGTCAACGCCCACACCAGCAGCAGGACGACGACGAAGAAAGCGATGATTCCGCTCAGGTTACCGGAATTTCCAGGCACCTTGGGGATTTTGCCCTTACCGCTGCCGCCAAGAAGCCCGCCGAACTTGTCCCTCAGGTTCTTGAAAAGTTCGTCGAGATCGGGAGGGCCATCGTTATTACGTTGCCCCCAAGGGTCCTTGTCTTTACCCGGTTCGTTCCAAGGCATATTAAACTCCGAATGCAGAAATAGTGATCAGTGGGTTGTGGACACACAAAGAGTGCGGATTGTACTGGCTATCATGCGGCTCCTGCAAGCGCATCAGTAAGTATCTCAAAGCGATCCGAGGATATATCAAATTTACGAGTCAAACGTTTTAATAATGCGGGAGTAAGGCTTAATTTCAAGTGTATGTCGCCGTTATTTTCATATTTTTCGGCGTCGATCGAGCCGTTTTCGAAAAGACAGGCGCGAACTTGCCCTTCATTCGGATTTAAAACCAGCCTGTAGCATCGGGCCTGCTCGCAAAAACGGTCACGTAAAACGGCGTACAATTGTTCGAAACCGGTACCGGTCGCCGCCGAAAGCCAGATGCGCCAGGCACGATCCTGATCGTCGACATCGATACGGGGCTGGATTCCGGAAATATCGATCTTGTTGTAAACCAGTAACTGTGGAACTTCCCCTGCCTCGACCTCTTGCAACACCCGGTTGACGGCTTCGATCTTTTCCTGGCGACTGTCATCCGCGCTATCGACCAGGTGCAGGATCAGGTCAGCTTCGCGGGTTTCCACCAGCGTGGCGCGGAACGCGGCCACCAGGTCATGCGGCAAATGGCGAATAAAGCCGACGGTATCGGCAAGGATGATGGTCTGCTGCGGGGACAACTGTAATTTTCGGAGCGTCGGGTCGAGGGTGGCAAACAGCTGATCGGCGGTGTAAACCGAGGCATCGGTAAGTGCATTGAACAGTGTCGACTTACCGGCATTGGTATAGCCGACCAGGGAAACGGTCGGAATTTCGGCCTTGTTGCGCGCCTGGCGACCCTGCTCCCGCTGCCGTGATACCTTGACCAGGCGATTGTTCAGGTACTTGATACGCTTACCGAGTAGGCGCCGATCTGTTTCCAGCTGGGTTTCACCGGGGCCGCGCAGGCCGATGCCGCCTTTCTGACGCTCGAGATGCGTCCAGCCACGCACCAGGCGTGTCGACAGGTGCTTCAGTTGCGCCAGTTCAACCTGCAGCTTACCCTCGAAAGATTGCGCGCGTTGGGCGAAAATGTCGAGGATCAGGCCGGTGCGGTCGAGCACCCGGCATTTAAGCGCCAGTTCCAGGTTTCTTTCCTGTGACGGTGACAGTGCGTGGTTGAACAATACCACGGCGATTTCCAGCGCCTCGACCCTGGCGGCGATTTCTTCCAGCTTGCCCTTGCCAATGAATGTCCTTGCCGAAGCCTGCACACGACTGCCGACAATCAGCTCGACATCGTCGACGTCGGCCGAACGTACCAACTCGACAAATTCGGTCAGATCATCCTGATCGGGCTGGTGTGGAAAGTTGATGTGGACCAGAAGTGCTCGCTCGCCCCCGCGTGGCCGCTCAAATTCGAACAACGAGTCCTCCGGTATCGATCATACCCTAACGATTGCCCTCGTCTTCTTCGGTATGAGGATGATCGATATGCACATTTCTTGCCGGCACGATCGTCGATATTGCATGCTTGTAGACCATCTGGCTGACATTATTCTTCAGCAGTACGACAAACTGATCGAAGGATTCTATCTGCCCCTGGAGCTTGATTCCGTTCACCAGGAAAATTGATACCGGCACATGTTCTCTTCGTAACGCATTCAGGTAGGGTTCTTGTAGCATTTGCCCTTTAGACATAAAAAAGTACTCCATAAAATTATTATTGTAAATCTACTGTAACAACGGAATCCGATCGGCAGTAGAGTCTATAGAATCCATTCCAGAAAAATCGTTCCCATCAAAGCGTCGCGTATGCGGCCTCGACCTGCCGGAATATAGCATCTTTACGGTAATTCAAGCAATCGTACGGCTCGCCATCGGATTGTTTACGCAGCCAGGTAATCTGGCGTTTGGCTAGCTGACGCGTGGCCGCGAGTGTTTTCTCGATCATCTGCTTGCGCGAAAATTCACCGTCCAGGTACTGCCAAAGCTGGCGATACCCGACACAGCGCATCGACGGCAACGACAGGTTCAGGTCGGCTCGGCATCTGAGTCGCTCGACTTCCTCGATAAAACCCTGCTCGAGCATTTCCAGGAAACGGGCCTCGATACGCTGATGCAAAAGGCCGCGATCGCTAGCGCCAAGAATGATCTTTTCGAGGCCACCGCCGTAACCCACCGTCGCCTGCCGTTGCAAAACCGACAGCGGCTGCCCTGATAGCTCACAGACCTCGAGTGCGCGCTGTATGCGCTGCGAATCGGTCGGCTTGATGCGCGCGGCGCTGACGGGATCGATCCCGGCGAGTCGCTCATGCAGCGCGGCCAGCCCCTGCTTCGCGATCTCGCCATCGAGCCGCCGACGCAGCGCCTGATCTGCCGCCGGCAGCCGGTTGAGCCCGTGCTCGAAGGCGTGGAAGTACATCATGGTTCCACCCGCCAGCAGCGGAATGCGCCCGCGCCCACTGATTTCAACGGCGAGTTGCCGGCTTTGCCGCACAAACTCCCATACCGACCAAGAATCGGCGGGATCGACGATATCGATCAAATGGTGCGGAACCGAGGCCAGCACCTCGGCATCGGGCTTGGCCGTGCCGATATTCATGTCGCGGAAGATCAGCGCGGAATCGACGCTGATGATCTCCACCTCGAAACGCTCGCTAATCGCCAGTCCGAGCTCGGTTTTGCCGGTGGCGGTGGCGCCCATGAGCAGGATGACCTTGGCTTCGGGCATGTTACTGTCCGCGCAAAAACAGCTTGTCGAGTTGCTCCAGGCTGAGCTGCTTCCAGGTCGGGCGGCCGTGATTGCACTGTCCGCTGCGCTCGGTGTGTTCGATATCGCGCAACAAGGCATTCATTTCCGCGAGCGTGAGCTGACGATTCGCGCGCACCGAGGCGTGGCAGGCCATGGTCGACAGCAATTCGTTCTGATATTCCTGTATGCGTTGCGAACTGCCGTGCTCGACCAGGTCGGCAAGCACGTCGCGCAGCAATTGTTCGCTGTCGGCATTCTTGAGCAGCGCCGGGATTGCGCGCAGGCGTAATTGCTCGGGTCCAAGGCGCTCGACGCCAAAACCGAGATGGTTGAAGAAATCGAGATTTTCCTCGACCAGGTCGGCTTCCGCGAGACTGACGTTGAACACCACCGGCACCAGCAGGGGTTGCGTGATGACGTTTTCCTGCTCCGCATTCTGTTTCATGCGCTCGTACACGATGCGCTCGTGCGCGGCATGCATATCGACGACAATCAATCCCTCGCGATTTTGCGCGAGCACATAAATACCTTTCAACTGTGCGAGCGCAAACCCGAGCGGCGGCGTGAGTGCCTCCGCGCCGATCTCTTGCGCTGTTTCCGCTGTCGGCGCTGGTTGCGCTTCGGGGCTCAGCAAGCCGGCGTAGGATTGCATCTGTTCGCGCAGGTTGGCGCCGCGGTCGCCGCTGCGATACTGGTTGAAGCGCAGTCCACCCTGGTCCGGCGCCGGTTGGTCGACTGCCTCGCCGAGCGCGAACCCGGGCGAAACAATCTGTTGTTCGGGTTCAACCCCGGCGAGCGCCTGGTGCAGGCTGCGAAACAGGAAGTCGTGCACGTGGCGCGAATTACGAAAGCGCACCTCGTGCTTTTGCGGATGTACGTTGACGTCAATTTCACGCGCATCCATGGTCAACGACAGCACGTAGGCCGGGTGGCGGCCGTGAAACAATACGTCCTGGTACGCCTGACGTATCGCATGATTGATCAATTTGTCGCGCACCACGCGCTGATTGACGAAAAAGTACTGCATGTCGGCCTGACTGCGATTGAATGTCGGCAATGCGACCCATCCCTGCAGGCGCAGATCGTCCTGTTCAATATCGATCTCGACCAGGCTTTGCGCGAAAGATTTGCCACAGAGCTGCGCGAGCCGCCGCCGCTGATCGTCGAGATTTTGCACCGATGCAAGTTGATAAACGGTTTTTTGATTGTGCACCAGCTTGAAAGCGACCGCCGGGTGAGAGAGCGCCATGTGTTTGAACAGGGTTTCGATATGGCGGTACTCGGTTTGCTCGGTGCGCAGGAATTTTTTACGCGCCGGGACGTTGTAAAACAGCTCCAGCACTTCGACCTGCGTGCCCTGCGGTAACGCGGCGGGAACCGGGTCGACGTCGTCACGGCCCTGCCGGCGCCAGGCGCAATCACCGTCGCCGGCGCGCGAGGTTAGCGACAGGCGCGACACCGATGAGATGCTCGGCAGGGCTTCGCCACGAAACCCGAGCGAAGCGATATTTTCCAGGTCATCGAGACTACGGACCTTGCTGGTTGCATGGCGTGACAGCGCGCTCGCAAGTTGATCGCGATCGATCCCGCAACCGTCGTCGCTGACGCGAATCATGCGCGTACCGCCGGCTTCGACTTCGACCGCTATCGAGCCCGCGCCCGCATCGAGACTGTTTTCGACAAGTTCCTTGACCACCGAAGCGGGTCTTTCGACCACTTCGCCGGCGGCAATCTGGTTGATCAACTGCGACGGTAGGGTTTGAATCTGTGGCAAGGTTTAGCCTGCAGTTTGCACTAGTATCCCGAGGTCTGACGCAGGACAGATGCGTCTGAACGCCGGCCTGGACCGAAAGCCATAGCCTAAGCTATGGCTTGAGCCGTGCCGGGAGCGGCGAAGACCAAGTTCAGGCGCATCTGGACAAGTCAGGACCGGGATAGGACTCGGGCCGGTGACAAACTGTATCTTCGATTTGGACTGTAAATACACTGTTATTCTCATTTGTTTCAATTAGATATACCAAGGCCCGAGGCCGACTAGTGCAAACTGCAGGCTACTGATCGGGTTTGTTCATTGAACGGAGCTTGAGTACTATTGTCGCCAAACACGGACTGGACGCAGAGAATACCAGAAAATCCCCTGGTGGATTGCCAATATTCACGATGATGGAAGTCACTATAATCCTGCTTGTGCTGGCGGCCATTTACCTGCTGATGGGGGGATTCCTGTATGCTTTTCAACGCCGACTGATCTACTTCCCGGTTGCGCACGACGCGGATTTTACGGCGCAGGAAATCACCATTGACAACAACGGGACGCCGTTGCACGGATGGGTACTGAATCCGGACCAGGACAAGGCGCTCATCTATTTCGGCGGAAACTCGGAGTTGATCACCCATCGCAGCGGGTACTTCGCAGACGTGTTCGCCGACTACAGCGTCTACCTCATCAATTACCGGGGTTACGGCAAAAGCCAGGGCAATCCCTGCGAGGCCGCGCTGTTTTCCGATGCGCTCGCGATCTACGACCACTTGCACAAGCAACACCGCTCGATAACCGCCTATGGTCGTAGCCTGGGCAGCGGCGTCGCGGTTTACCTGGCGTCGCAGCGATCCCTGGAAAAAATATTACTGTTGACGCCCTATGACAGCGTCGCCTCGGTCGGGCAAAAGATTTACCCGTGGTTTCCGATTCGCTACCTGATCAAGGACCGCTTCGACTCGGCGTCACTCGCCGCGGAGATTCAGACTCCAGTGCTGATTGCGAGCGCCGAACACGACCGCGAAATCCCGCTGACGCATACCCTGGCGCTACGCGATCGCTTCCAGCAGGCTCGCGTCGTCTACCTGCAAATTGCCGGCGCCGCGCATAACGATATTATCGACTTTCCACAGTACCGGGCCGCAGTAGAAAAATTCATATCCAGGTACTGAAACAGTTTCCCGGGAAAGTTCTCGCAGAGGCGCAGGGGCGCGGGAATTCGCAGGGATATTTTGTGGTGGTGCTATTGGCGAGACCTTCAGCAATAGCACCACCTTAACTAATCCTCTGCCCACCTCTGCGTCTCCGCGCCTCTGCGAGAACCTCTTTGTAGAGTCCCTAAATGGCGGAACGCGACGAACGGGTTAAACCTGGCGGTTCTTGAGGTGTTCCCTGATTCCGGAAAAAACGGCCGAGGCGAGTTTGTGCTGGTGCTTGGGATTGCGCAGCTTCTTTTCCTCGGTGGGGTTTGACAGGAAAGCGGTTTCAATCAGTATCGAAGGCATGTCCGGGGCTTTCAGGACCGCGAAACCGGCCTGTTGCACCTTCCTGTTGTTGAGCCGGGAAACCTTGCCGATTTGCGACAAAACGTCCGAGCCGAGTTCCAGGCTGTCCTGGATCGTGGCTGTCTGTGAAAGATCGAGCAGCACCGAGGCGATCATGTCATCCTTGTCGTCGAGGCTGATGCCGCCAATGAGGTCCGAGGCGTTTTCCTTTTTCGCAATCCAGCGCGCGGCTTCGGAACTCGCTCCGCTGAGCGACAGGGCATAGACCGAGGCGCCCTTGACATAAGACTTGTGGAATGAATCGGCGTGCAACGAGACGAAGATGTCGGCTTCTGCCTCGCGCGCTTTCTTGACGCGATTACGCAACTTGACCAGGCGATCGGAATCGCGCGTCAGTACTGCCCTGTAGCCCGGCGTACGATTGATCAGGGTCTTCATTTTCCTGGCAACCGACAGAGCGACGTCTTTTTCACGCGTTCCACCCTTGCCGATAGCGCCCGGGTCGCGTCCACCGTGGCCAGGGTCGAGCGCGATGACGAAATAATTCTTGCGTTGACTGCGTTGCTGTTGACTGGTCTTTATCGGGGTTGGACTCAGATTGGTGGCATGCAGATCGACCACCAGCCGGTGTCCGAACTTGCCGTCGGGCTTGAGCGTAAAACTGCGCGGGCGGGCCTTGCCCTGTAAGTCGATAACCACGCGTAAACGGTCATTGCCCTTGCTCGCCGAACGCAAGCCGCTCAGCAGGCTGGTCTTGCGCCTGCTGACTGCGATCGCCTCGCTCTTGCGCGCACCCTCGAGATCGACGACGACTCGGTGCGGGTCCGCGAGCGTGAACAGGCGGTGTTTGATATCGGCGGTTAAATCGAAAACAACGCGCGTATGTTCCTGTGCCGATTGTGAAATACGGATGCCGGTGAGCGTGGAAACGGGTTTGGCAAACGATGGCCTGGTGCCAAGCAACAGCGCAACGGACAGCCCGTAACGGGATGCCCGTTTCATGAAAATACGCCTGGCTGTAGAAAATGGGTCCATTCTGCATGCCTTAATTATCTTTGCCTGGAAACTAGTTATAGTAAATCCATCAAATAAAATCAACACTTTTTCTATATTTATTAACTAGATAGTGCTTGTTTCTATAATCAATCTGAAGTTTCAGCGTGAATCGGCGAGACCCAGCCGCGACTGCAACTGACGTCCCCAGTCGCTCTCGGCCGCAAGCGTCAGGCGCCTTCCCTGCGGGTCGTAATCCAGTTCGATAGCCAGATCAGTGGCGCCAAGATAACCCACCGCACGTTGCGGCCACTCGATCAGGCACAGGGTCTGCGGGTTCAGGTAGTCGCGATAGCCCAGGTATTCGAGCTCTTCGGCATCAGCCAGCCGGTACAGATCGAAGTGGGCGACCGCAAAGTGGTCAAAGGGATAGTACTCGACCAGGGTATAGGTCGGACTACGCACTCCGGAATCGACTCCAAGCGATTGCAGCGCACCGCGCACCAGGGTCGTCTTGCCAGTGCCGAGTTCACCGCTCAGCGTAATGACTCCACCGTGCTCGCAGGCACCAATTAACCCTGCGCCAAAATCGCGCATGGCGGCTTCGTCGCGAATCAGCAAGCCCTAACCATCCCTGAGCTGCTTGATCACCGCGGGAATATTGTCAATGACATCGCCGGCAATCAATCCGATTTGATCGCCATCCGCACAAAAACGCTCGGCACTGAGGGCATGGATATAGACGCCCGTGCGCGCCGCCGCGAAAGGCGCGAGCCCCTGCCCCATTAGCGCGGCTATAATGCCACTGAGTACGTCACCCATGCCGGCGCTCGCCATGCCCGCATGCCCGCGCGTATTGATTGCCGCCATCGACGCCCCCGGTTGCGCGATCAGGGTACCCGATCCTTTCAGCACGGCAGTTGCGGAAAAGGCCTCGACGAGTCGCTCGCAGGCGCGTAATCGATTCGCCTGGATTTCAGCACTGCCTGTTCCCAGCAGGGCGGCGGCTTCTCCCGGGTGGGGAGTGATGACGCAGCGTTCGCCAGCGAGGGAGTGCAGGAACCCGGATTCGAGCGCGCTCGCGTCGACGACCATCGATTGCGTCGCCTGGCCTAGCAGCCGCAGGCACTCCTGTGCCGCCTTGCCGCGACCCAGGCCGGGGCCAACGACTACCACGCTCGCCTCGACGAGCTTTGCCTCGAGCGCATCCCAGCCCAGCACCATGATTTCGGGAAAGCAGGCCAGGTTGGCGCGACAGTCGGGATGTACCAGCGCGGTAACCAGACCCGTGCCGCTGCGCAATGCCGCCAGCGCGGCCAGCGCGACCGCACCGCTCATACCCTGGTCACCGCCGACGATGAGCAGGTTACCGTAATGATTCTTGTGCGAGTTAAGCTTGCGCGGCGCCGGTAGCTGACAGGACTCGATCACCTCGAGTGCCGCCGCGGCGCCTGCGTGTACGCGCGATGAAACTCCGAGATCATCGAACAGCAGCTCACCGCAGTAATCCGGGCCGTCGGCCAGGAATTGTCCGGTCTTGGCGCCGATGAATGTGACCGTCAACTGTGCCTCGACGGCGACCGGCTGCGGGCTACCGCTGAGTCCGTTGAGCCCGGAAGGGATATCGATAGCAACGCGCGGCTGCGGGCACTGGTTGATATGCCTGACCAGTTCCTGCCAGTGCGCATCCAGTTCACGCTGCAGGCCGATACCGAGCAAGCCGTCGACGATGACGTCACCGTCGATCGCCTGTCCCTGCCAAGATTCAATATCACCCCCGCCCTGCTCCCATAGCTCGCGGTAATGACGTGCGGTTGCTGACTGGCGCGAGAGATCGCCCTGCACCAGTAGCTGCGCTTCGACGTTTTGCCGACGCGCGCACAGGGCGACCACAAAGGCGTCCCCGCCATTGTTACCGGAGCCGGCGAATACCGTTATCCGCGACAGCTGCGGCCAGCGGCTTGTCATTGCCTGCCAGACACACCCTCCGGCGCGCTGCATTAACTCGACCTCGGTGTAGGCGTCTTTGACAACGGCGGCACGATCGAGCTGGTAAACCGTTTCTGGTGTGTACAACAACATGCTGGTTTTATACCCCAGCGCCGACTTCAAAGCTAGCCCGCATATCTCACCGATTTCCTCGGCAATTGCTCCTGCATTGCTCTAGCGCCTACACATGCAGGCGTACTGCGGGCTAGCACATGGCGGGAATTTGTCGCGTCGTTATGTCGATTGTCGACAGCGGTTTTCAAATAAAAGTGCAAGCGGGCTTTGATATACTGCCCCGATCTTCGCTCCGGTACACAGGCATGTCCATTGCGGCCACCCCACAGTGACAACTAATTTCCACGACAAATCCGACCAGGAATTGCGCTCGCGCGTAAAGCTCCTCGGGAAACTGGTCGGTAACGTACTGCTCAAGCACGAAAAACCCGAAGTTTTTCACGCTGTCGAGTCGTTGCGCACCGGGTTCATCCAGCTGCGCAAACGCGGCAGCGAGGCGAGTCGCAAGGCCTTGATCAAGCTGATCAACGGGCTCGAACCCGCGGTCATCAGCCAGGTCGTCAGGGCATTCACGCTGTATTTCAACCTGGTCAATATCGCCGAGGAAGATTACCTGCATCGGCTGCGCCGAAATTCGGTCCAGCAACGGGGTCACGCCGCCTGGGTCGGCTCGTTTTTCCACACGTTGGCGGAGTTCAGGGAACAGGGAATCGGCATCGACGACCTGCAGCGCATGTGCGACGGCCTGCTCTACAAACCAGTTTTTACCGCGCACCCGACCGAATCGCGGCGCCGCACGGTCATGCACCATCAGCGCGAGGTTTTCAGGATCATCGACCGCCTCACCGATCCGCGTCTCAGCCAGTTCGACCGAGACGATCTGGTCGACGCATTGCAGCTGCAGATCGAGACCCTGTGGATGACCAATGAAGTGCGCGCCAGCAAGCCGACGGTGGTGGACGAAATCAAGATGGGGCTGCATTACTTTCAGCTCAGCCTGTTCGAGGCGGTCAAGGTCGACTACCGCTACCTCGAACGCGCCGTGTTGAACACCTATGGCGAGGACGATGACGGCAACCCGGTGATATCGATTCCGAGTTTCATCGAATTTGGCTCGTGGATCGGCGGCGACCGCGACGGCAATCCCTTCGTAACCGCCGACATCACCCGCATGGCGCTGCGCATGCAGGCCGAGGAAATCCTCAGCGAACACCTGCGCCTGGTTTACAAACTGGCGCAGGTGTTAACCATGTCGACACGCTGGTTCAGCCCGAGCGAGGCATTTCTGCAGGGCTTGCAGCAGGATGAAGCCCTCGGCGTGAAGTCTTTCGACCAGCGCCGTGACCAGTTCGCCGACGAAGTCTATCGGCGCAAGCTTTATCACATGCACTATCGCCTGCGCAAAAACCTGGCGGTCATCCGCAACCAGTTGCGCAACATGGAAACACCGGATAGCGATCACGCCTATGCCAGCGCGGACGAATACCTGCGGGATCTCTACTCGATTCGGGATTCGCTCGTCAGCCACGGCGATATCGCCGCCGCTAACGGCGATCTCAAGGATGTGATTCGCATCGCCGAGACCTTTGGCTTTCACCTGGTATCGCTCGACGTTCGCCAGGAGTCCACTCGCCACAGCGATACCGTCGCCGAGATTCTGCAGCTATCCGATACGCTGGACTATGCCGATCTCGATGAGAATCAACGCCTGACCCTGCTCGCCGATGCAATTCAGGCCAATCGCAAACCCGAATTCGAACGTGATCGGCTCAGCCAGGAAGGCCGCGAGGTACTCGAAGTCTTCGATACCATTCGACACATGCGCGCCCAGATCGGACGGCGCTGTATCGGCAGCTATGTCATCTCGATGACCCACAGCGCCAGCCATATCATGGAAGTCATTTATCTCGGTTTTGCCACCGGCCTGGTCGAAAGGCGGGACGATGATTACCACTGCGAACTCGAAGTCGCGCCGCTGTTCGAAACCATTGACGACCTGGGTCACATCGATAGCGTGCTCGATAGTCTGCTGCAAAACCCGGTTTACAAGGCGCTACTGCTCAAGTCCGGCGGCACCCAGGAAGTCATGCTCGGCTATTCCGATTCCTGTAAGGACGGCGGCATCATGTCGGCCGCCTGGGGACTCTACCAGGCGCAGCAAAAGGTCGTTCAAATCAGCTCGCGCCACGCCATAAACTGCCGCATCTTCCATGGGCGAGGCGGTACCATAACGCGCGGCGGCGGGCCCACGCACGAAGCCATCATGTCGCAACCACCGCATACCGTGCGTGGACAAATCAAGTTTACCGAGCAGGGTGAAGTGCTGTCGCACAAGTACGGTAATGCCGAAACCGCGATCTATGAACTGGGCATGGGCATTACCGGGCTGATGAAAGCGAGCATGGGCAGCTTGCTGGGCAACCGTGAGAATTTCGACGAGTTTCATGCGCCGATGCAGCAGTTGTCGGATTATTCGGAGTCCTGTTATCGCGAGTTAACCGACGAAACCGCGGGATTCTTCGAGTATTTTTACGAGACCACGCCGGTGAGTGAAATCGGCCTGATGAATATCGGTTCACGGCCGTCGCATCGGCGCAAGGGCGACCTCTCCAAGGCATCGGTACGCGCAATCCCCTGGGTGTTCGGCTGGAGCATGTCGCGCACCACGATGCCGGCCTGGTACGGCGTCGGTCACGCCATCGCGAGTTGGGTCAGGGGCGATTCCGAGCGGCTCGAATGTGTGCGCCGCATGAATAGTCGCTGGCCATTCTTTGCGGCGATGATCAGCAATCTGCAGATGTCCCTGTTTAAATCGGACATGCGCATCGCTCTCGACTACAGCAAGCTGTGCGGCGATCGCAAACTCGCTGACGGCATTTACCAAATGCTTCGCCAGGAGAACCAGCGCAGCATCGAGGGCGTACTGCAGGTCGCCGGCATCGAAACCTTGCTGGCAAACGATGCGGTGCTCGAGCTTTCACTGACGCGCCGCGACCCCTACCTCGATCCGCTCGCTTACCTGCAAATCGATCTGCTGCGCAAGTATCGCGACGAATCGCAGAACGAAGCCGACCGCATGCAGTGGCAGGCAGCCCTGTTGAGTTCGATCAATGGCATTGCCGCCGGCTTGCGCAACACCGGTTGACGGCCCCGGCCTGGCCTGCGGATGCTTCCAGGGGAGATTCTCGTGGAGGCGCGGAGAAGCGGTGCGCGCGGAGGGATAAACGGGTTGTCGAAAATTGAATAGAGATACCCGGGCACCATCCTGCAAAATGCCCTCAGCGTTCCCTGCGCCTCCGCGAGAACTCCCTCGGGGAGTCCTGCAACCACCCGATGAAACTACCGATACTGGTGTTATACGCGGGCTGGTTGTTTTTTATTTCTTGCGGATGATCAGGGTAGTACCGATTTCGCCTGCCTCGATACGCCTGGCGTGCAGCCTGACCAGTGGATCGTCGGGGTATTTCACTTCGAGCGCAGTAAAAAGATCATCGGCAGTCTCGTCGTTGTCGCTGAGAGCCTGGTAAGCCTGCTCGTATTGCGATATCAACTGTTCGTCTATCGAGCCTTCAGCGACGGGCAGGTAATCGGCAACAGCGCAAGCGATATCACCAGTTTGATCACCAGCGTGACCGGTATCAGGGATACGATGCATCCGATCGCGGCCATCAAAAGGGTAACCAGGAACGTGTCCCGTGCCGAGGTAGTAGCCCTGCTGCGGTTTTCGATCAATTGCGACAGGATATGCGCCTCTATGACGACTCCTGGCAAGTCATTGTTGAACCCGTCATCGAGTACGGACAGCGGTGTTCTGAGTCGACTCGCGCTCCCCAGGTCCGACCCGATTAACACGATTCTGTTTTCCAGCGCCGCCGCGGGTAATGCGGCAACTTCATGGGCAGCATAGATCGGAAATGGCGGCGTGAAGGGATCAGGACCCATTCGGTAGTCGATGGCAATACTCTTCTGGGGCGGTAATTCCACACCGACGGCATCGGCCAGGGTGGCGGCAAATCCGAGCTGGACTGTTCTGCGCTGCACCTGTCTCAACAATGAGGCCCGCACCGTGTGATCGACCGGATCACGATAAATGAGCGACAGACCGGTGCGTAAATTGCCGACAAATTCATTTGCAAACCACACCTGCTCGGCGGAGAATCCCGAGCTGCTGGATACCTTTGATAAAACGACCGGAACCGAGGTGCTGCGCAACTGTTGATACAGGCGCAAATCCTTATCCGCTTCGGTGGGCCTGTCGAATAGCACGTTGATACCGATGGCAGCGACCGATTTGGCTTCCAGCGCCTGCAACAGGTCGGAGATCAGCGATCGATCCAGGGGCGAGCGGTAGGGATATTTCATCACCGTCTTCTCGTCGATCAAAACGATGGTGATGTCCTCGGACTGCGGCCTGGGCAGCGACAACATCGCCACCTGCATATCGGCAAAGTGATTTTCGGCGAGTTGCGCCAGGGAAAGGTTGGCAATCACGGTAAACGTAAAGGTGGCGCTCAGTAACGCGATCGCCGCACCTGATAGCCAGAGGTTATCGCGTAACTTGCGTAATAATCGCCGCACGGGTTTAGGAAGCGAAGTCAACTCTGCAGGCCTTCGGTCAATGATAAGATATTGCACACGTCGAGATTCCCGCACGGTAGCATTATTTTTGTAATAACAGGCAAAATTGATAAGATGTCCTGGATATTAAAACCAAAAACACTATCAGGTGAGAAGTCAAATGAGCATCCATAACAACATCCTGGGTACGGTCGGCAATACCCCAGTCGTCAAGATTAATCGACTGGCGCCGGATCACGTCAACCTGTATGTCAAAATCGAATCCTTCAACCCGATGGGGTCGGTCAAGGATCGCCTGGCCCTTGGCATTATCGAAGACGCCGAAGCATCCGGCGCGCTAAAACCAGGGCAAACCGTAATCGAAGCCACCAGCGGTAATACCGGTATCGGCCTGGCGATGGTCTGTGCGCAAAAGGGTTACCCGCTGGTGGTAACCATGGCGGAGAGCTTCAGTGTCGAGCGGCGCAAGCTGATGCGCTTCCTCGGCGCCGAAGTGGTGCTGACGCCGGCGCCGTTGAAAGGCAGCGGCATGGTGCAGAAAGCCAAAGAACTCGCCGCTGAACACGACTGGTTCATGACGCGCCAGTTTGAAAACGAAGCCAACGCCGACATGCATTCAAAAACCACGGCGCCCGAGATACTGCAGGCCTTCGATGGCATGCAACTCGATTACTGGGTGACCGGCTACGGTACCGGCGGCACGCTCAAGGGCGTCGCGCGGGTGCTCAACGAGCAAAGCCCCAACACCAAAATTGTCGTCTGCGAACCCGAAGTCGCCGGCCTGTTAACCGGCGGGATCGCACAAAAGCGCAATGAAGACGGTTCCCCGGCCGAGAGTCACCCCAGCTTCAGCCCACACCCGGTGCAGGGCTGGACTCCCGATTTCATTCCCAAGCTGACCGGTGACTCGATCGACGCCGGTTCCGCCGATCACATACTGACGGTCGCCAACCCGCGCGCGATGGAATGTTCGCGTAACCTGGCACAGCAGGAAGGTATTTTTGTCGGCATCAGTGCCGGCGCGACGCTGGCGGCGGCGCTCGAAATCGCCGAATCGGCGGCGCAGGGTTCGAACATCCTGGCGATGTTACCGGATACCGGCGAGCGATACCTGTCGACACCGCTGTTCGAGGGCATCGAGGCCGAAATGTCTGAACACGAGCAGGCGCTTTCGGCATCGACAGCGAGTTGCCAGTTCGACTGAGCTCAGCTGTGCTGAAAAACGGTTTCCTTACCGCGTTCGGGCGTGGCGGGAATCATTTGCGACAACAGCAGCGAAACGACGGCGAAACCGGCGCCGATGATAAATACCAGCGGCGGTGATACGACCCAGATCAGACCAAGCGCAAAGGGTAGTATCACCGCGGCGATATGGTTGATCGAAAACGAGACGCCGGCGGTGGAGGCCATATCACGGGGATCGGCAATTTTCTTGAGGTAGCTCTTGAGAGCGATTGCCATCGCGAAAAATATGTGGTCGAGGATGTAGAGCAACGAGGCGAACCACGCGCTTTCAGCGAGAGCATAGGCGCTGAAAATGATAACCAGGCCGGCATATTCCAGCGTCAGCGTGCGCCGTTCACCCCAGTAACTGACCAACCGGCCAATGCGCGGCGCCAGGTAGATCGACAGTACGCCGTTGACCAGGAACAACAGGGTCATCTGCGACACCGTGAAGCCGAATTTTTCCACCATCAGGAAACCGGCGAAAACAACGAATATCTGCCGCCGCGCACCCGACAGAAAGGTCAGCAGGTAATAAAGCCAGTAGCCCCGGCGCAACACCATGGTCTTGTGTTGCTCGGCCTCGCCCTTGAAATGCGGGCAGGCGAAATACATCAGTGCGGCCAGCGCCACCGTAATGCTGCCGAACAGCAGGTAAATCCAGAGATAATCAAACACCAACCATTCGACCAGCAGATAAATGGCGGCGAATACCGCGAGCCCGGTAAAAGAGGTGACCGCGATCTGGCGCCCCAGCACCAGCGGCAGGCGCTCGGCACTGATCAATTGCAGCGATAACGACTGCACGATGGTTTCGGCATAGTGAAAACCGACCGACATCAACACCGTGGTGCAATACAGACCGATTACCGACGGCAACATGCCGGTAATCGCGGTACCGATACCGAGCGCCAGCAGCGCTACGAAGGCGATGGTTTGCTCGCGCATCAGCACCAGCAGGAACACCACGCCGAAGGCGAGGAAGCCCGGGATCTCGCGCAAGCTCTGCAATATCCCCATTTCGACACCGCTGAAGGCCGCCTGTTCGATGGCGAAGTTGTTGATCATCGATTGCCAGGCGGCAAAGCAGATCGGCACCGCGGCGGCAAACAGGTATAAATAGATCTCGGGCTTTTGAAGCTGTTTCAACATGCGCGAATTCTGGACTTTATCCTGGCTTTATTCAACATACCCTCCGCCATTCCCGCGCATGCGGTGACCTTGTAACACGCCGTATTTGGGCGGATTCTGATCTCGGTTCTCGCGGAGGCGCCGGGAACGCAAAGATCGCAGAGCAGGAAATGGGCGTCGCAATGCAGGCACGGCTCGGCGGGTTGATGATATGCACCTTTAATTACCACCGCGTACCCAGCGGTCTCCGCGTCTCTGCGAGAAATTACAATTGGACATTGACCGTTGCCAGGTCACTGCTCGCGCAGGGACGACGAGGGGGTTCAGGTCGGGTTTTCGAGGTATTGGCGGGCGGCGGCAATCCTGTGCTCGGCATCCGCCGGCAGGTTGTGGCAGTCCTCGCCGTATTGCAGGAGGAACTGGGCATACATACCCTCATCGAACATCAGGTTACTCTCGGCGATGCACTCGCCACGGCGGGCAAGCACCTCCTCGACCAGGCGGTCGCGGTCCTTGACGGCGTCGAAACGGAATTCCGAGATCAGCCTGATGCGAGTAACCGTCTCGAGGATGACACAGGCCTCGGCCCAGGATTCGGCGAAGGACGGGCGCGCGAAGTGTCGATGAAACACTTCGCCGTCTTCCATCTCGACCTCGATAAAGGGCTTACGAAACATCACGCTACAGGCCCTGACACTGACAATGCGCTGCGTTTTCGGCGGCCGGAAAACCAGTTCGTCGATAATCGGATTGTCGCTGTATTCATCGAGCAACAGGTTCACGCCTGAGTACCTCTCGTCAACATCGCTCGGTAACCTTCACGTCGGTGATCGCCGTATGATTCGCCTGCAGCCAGGTCCCTTGTTCGGGAGTTTCAGGGACGCGCAGCCCGCGTATGCGGGTGACCCGTTCGCAGGCCTGCCGCGGATCCATGCCGCAATGCAGTAGCACCGCGGCAGCCAGCAAACCCGAGCGCCCGACGCCCCCGCAGCAATGCACCAGTGTATTGACGCCTGCGTCGACCTGTCGATACAGGTCGCGTGCGAGGCCGGCAGACCCATGTCGGGGATCGGAAAAGAAACAAACGCCATCGACTCCGCGGCAACCAGATGCGCTTCCGCATCCAGTCCGAGAACTCGCGCCTCAGCAGGCTCCAGCAGCGAAACGACCTGCCGGATTCCACCGCGCGCGACCGCGGCGAGGGTCGAAGCGGCATTCTGCTCTTGCCCGGGATGCGCCATGATGGCGATGAATCCGCTGCCTATCGATTCGATCTTGAACAAGTCAGGGTAACCTCTCAATCATTGTCGAGCGCCGCTTTCTCCATAAAGACGCTGAGTGGATCGCTGTGATACGCGCCAAAGGGACCACGTTCGCGGTAGCCGAGCTTGCGATACAGGCCAAGCGCCTCGGGTTGCCTGACGCCGGTTTCGAGCCTGAACAACTTGACTCCACGGTTTCGTAACTCGGTCTCGAGCACCGCCATGGTCTTTCGCGAGAGGCCGCGTCCGCGGAAATTCTCGAGCACAAAGACACGCTTGATTTCGGCGTAATCGCCGTCGTCGCGCATCAGCTTGGCGCCGCCACTGGCAACCAGCTCGTTGCCGATACGACAGCCCATGAATATCACATTTGGCTTTTTCAGGTCGGAAGTCGCCTCCAGGTGATTACTCTCCTTGGGATATAAACTGTCATAAAAGGCATCCGACGCGGCAATCAGCGCCTGTACTTCGGCGGAGTCCGGATCGAGGTGCTCGATTTTTACCTCAGGCATTATTGTTGTCACCGTTGATAAATGAATACATTTTGATTTCGACGCGGCGATGCCAGCCGCGCCGGGACCGGAAATCGCAACAAAACTGAGCCCCGGGTCGCGTTCCAGGTAGTTTTCGATTCCGCGGGGTGAATCGGCGTCGCGTAAACTGATTCCTTCGCAACCGCGCCACACAGGCATATTCCACGCATCAAACGAGCTCCTGGCATCAAAAATCGAGGCGTCCTTCGAGTTCACCGAAGGCAAGCGCAATAGTATTCTGAAATGCGTCGCGTCGCGACAACAGCCGGTACCAGCGCATGACCTGCGCCGGTTCCTCGACCGCGAAGCCCATTTCAAAATAACGGTAGAGGCAGACCCCGCAGGCGATATCGGCGAGGCTGAAGCAATCCCCGGCGAGGTAGGCGTGATCCGCAAGCTGTCGATCGAGCTGCTCGAACAACAATCGGCAACTGCGTCCCGCCGCATCGATCTCAGGCTGGTTTCTCGACGCCGGCGGGGTTCGGTAAAACCCCCAGAACAGGGAAATGAAGGCGGGCTGCAGGGTCGCCAGCTCCCAGTCCATCCAGCGCTCCACCCGCGAGCGCGCGAATGGATCTTCGGGGTAAAGCGCGAATGCCGCATGGCTGGCGGCGAGATAGCGCAGAGTCGTGTTCGATTCCCAGATTATCGCCTCGTCATGCCGCAGCACCGGAATGCGCGCGTGCGGGTTGAGCGCGATAAATTCGGGTGTATCGAGATCGCCGGGATTGCTGCCGATATCGTGATGGCGAAACTCGAGTTCCAGTTCGGCCAAGAGCCACAAGGGCTTTTGCACGTTATAGGCGTTGGCACGCCCCCATAGTTCAAGCATGACCTGCTCCTCAGTCTACAGATGAAGTTCGCCTTCGATCAAAATATGCGTCTGTCCACCGATCATGACGCCATCGTCACGGGGTCTGATCGAGACGCGGCCGTGGCGTTCGATACAAGTCCCCTGCGCCACGGAGACGGGCTGCGTGAGCTGCCCCCGCGACTGCAGCCAGTGCGCCAGCGCCGAGTTCAGCGAGCCTGTGATCGGGTCTTCGCTCATGCCGCTGGACGGCGCCAGCATGCGCACCTCGTAGTCGCACTCCCCGCCCTCAGCATGCGCGCCGATGAAACCCAGCGCCCTGAACTCGGGCCAGCGCACGCGCGACGAGTCCAACGCCAGCACGCTGTCGGCCGAGTCCAGCTGAAACGCCTGCCACACCGGGCCGTTATCCAGTTCCGCGCTGTACAGAATCCGCTGACGTGAAATTTGCAACGTTTCTACGATGGCCTCGAAAGTGTCGGGCTGCACCGGCCGGATTTCAGTCGGCGGCGCGAGAAAGGCGAGATGCCCGGAATCCCGGCTATCGATTTCGACAATGCCGACACCACATTCCTGGCGCACGATACCTTCCTGCTTCGGTTTTCCGCCACAGTGCAACCAGGCGGCGCAACTACCCAGCGTTGGGTGACCGGCAAACAGCATTTCACGCGTTGGCGTGAAGATGCGCAAGCGGTAATCGGCCTCGGGCTCTCGCGGCGGTAATATGAAGGTGGTCTCCGCCAGGTTGGTCCAGGCGGCGAAGCGATGCATGGCGACGTCGTCGAGGCCGTCACCGTCGACGACGACCGCGAGCGCATTGCCGAGCGTCGGCGTGGGTGTGAATACATCGCACTGAATAAATCGTCGGATCTGCATGCAAATGGCCTTTGTATTACGTTAAGTGCGGTTGATTACCGGTGACCGCACAATCACCAGGTCGGCGCCATACGGTCCGGTGAAATCATACTCGTTTA
>JAAEPH010000363.1 GCA_024232855.1 Gammaproteobacteria bacterium | reverse complement strand
CTCGTCATCACCCTGTTGCCAGTGCCAGTGGCAGCAACGGCAACAAACTTCTCCGATCCAGCGGGACCCCCCCACGTCACGGATACCCAATTATTATCGGCAGCACTCGTCTGGAGCGTCCACGTCACGCCGTCCGGACTCGTCATCACCCTGTTGCCAGTGCCACTGTAAGCAACGGCAACAAACGTCTCCGATCCAGCGGGACCCCCCCACGTCACGGATGTCCAATCATTACCGGCACCCGCACACGTCTGGCTCGTCCACGTCACGCCGTCCGGACTCGTCATCACCCTGTTGCCAGTGCCACTGGCAGCAACGGCAACAAACAATCCAGCGGGACCCCCCCACGTCACGGAAAACCAATTATTATCGGCAGCACTCGACCGGCTCGTCCACGTCACGCCGTCCGGACTCGTCATCACCCTGCTGCCGGTGCCACCGGCAGCCCCGCCCCCACCACCCGGCGTGACGTGGGCGACCCGGTCGAAGGCGGCCGATAATAGTCGGGTATCCGTGACGTGGGGGGGTCCCGCTGGATCGGAGACGTTTGTTGCCGTTGCTGACAGTGGCTCTGGCAACGGAGTGAAGACGAGTCCGGACGGCATGAGGAGGACAAGCCGGTCGTGTGCTGCCGCTAACGTTTGGACATCCGTGACGTGGGGGGGTCCCGCTG
>JAAEPH010000362.1 GCA_024232855.1 Gammaproteobacteria bacterium | reverse complement strand
CCATGAACAGAAGGAAATTCTTAAAAATTGCGGGTTCTACGAGCGTTATCGTTGCGGCTGCAGGTGCGGGAATTGGTACTTTTATCTCTACACGAACACCAAAGAGCGCGTTGTTGCCGTGGGAACAGGCAGGTTCACTATATTCGGATCCGATGCGCAGAGCCCTGTCCTATGCGATCCTGGCCCCGAATCCGCACAATCGTCAACCCTGGATGGTTGACCTGCACAGTTCGACCGAGGCCGTATTGACCTGTGATCTGCAGCGTTTGTTGCCCGATACCGATCCGTTCAGTCGTCAAATTATCATCGGTCTGGGGTGCTTTCTGGAGCTTTTCGCTCAGGCCGCAAGCCATAACGGTTATCGTGCACAAATCACGTTATTCCCGGAGGGTGAATCGGGGGCGCAGCTCAATGAAAGACCGATTGCGCAGTTAACACTTCTGGAAGATTCTCAGATAGCCCCGGATCCTTTATTCGTGCACGCGCTTGACCGCCATACCAACCGCAATCCTTACGACATGGAACGAAGTATTACCCGGAACGACCTGACCGAAATCACTGCGGTAGCCGGCTCCAGCGTTAGCGCAGGTGGTGTAGTGCAGGGAAAGCGATTGCAAGACTTGCGCGATCTCACTCGTGGTGCGTTGCGTGATGAAATTCTGGACCCCCGGGCATTCCAGGAAAGCGTCGATCTAATGCGCATAGGGCGTGCTGAAATCGAGGCTAATCCGGACGGAATATCCCTGGGGGGCGCATTTCTCGAGACCTTGAGCCTTTTGGGTGTACTGGACCGTAAACAACTTGCCGATCCCGATTCCAGTGCATTTCAGGTCGGCCTGGATATGGTCGACGACCAGGCTTTGACCGCGATGGGGTTTGTATGGATCAATACTCGGGGTAATGGTCGACGCGAGCAGATTGCGGCGGGCCGCAGTTACCTGCGGGTTGCCTTACGCGTCACGGGTCTGGGTCTATCCATGCAACCGATGAGCCAGGCTTTACAGGAATACCCGGCGATGCAACCTTACTTCAGAAAGATACATTCAATGTTGGCCGATGGTTCTGAAGCGCGCGTACAGATGTTGGCTCGATTGGGATATGCCGCGAAGATTGCGCCTTCCCCGCGATGGGCGCTATCAACCAGGATAAGGACTAGCTGATGTCTGAAAATATCCAGGACCCGCCGATATTCCGATTTTTTATCGAGATTGGCATCATCGAACAATTGGCCCGGGCCAGGCTTGAGCGGGCGTTACCCGAAGGAATGAAAATTTCACAGTTCGCCGTGCTCAACCATTTGGCGCGCCTGCAGGGTAAATGGAGCCCTGCAAGACTGGCCAACGCACTTCAGGTAACCAGGGCGGCGATGACCAACACCTTGCAACGTCTTGAATCGCGCAACCTGATAAAGGTTGAAGTCGACCCTGGCGATGGCCGAGGAAAGCTGATAAGTCTATGTGAGGCCGGACGGAACATGCGCGAGAAATGCATTGCCAGCATTGGCCCATCACTTGTCGAACTGGAAAACGAGTTTGGTGAGCAATAATTTGGTAGCGCGCTACCGTTTCTCGAAGAGATACGAAGTTATCTGGATGATCACCGCTAACTTGCCGGAAAGCGGGTGAAATACTCCGCGCTCGCGGGCGGTAACGCACCGTTTTCGGATTCGCCCATCGCCATTAAATGGCGTTCGGCCGCGTCGCTGATGCGGTGATAGATCTGCGCTGTAATTTTTCGCGCGTGGTGACTGAGGCTATCGGGGGGCAGTAGCTCCAGCGGCAGCTCGGGTTCGTTCAGCAGGATCATCCGGAAGCGGTGAACCAACAGCGTGCGCAGCAGGAAGCAGAGTTCGTCATCTGCCGGCGCCGGATCCAGCCCGGCGTCGAGGAATACTTTGAAACTTTCGATATAGTCGCGGTACTCGGCGTCGATCGCGTCGAACTTGAAAGCGTGACGCAGCAGTTTACGTGAGGCGCCGAGCGGGTCGTCGTTGCGGTTACCGGCTTCCATCAGCACGATCGAATCCTGCAACCGCATTTCGTTGACGACCTGTCTCACCTCGTTGATATCCACCGTCGGGTGACCGTAAATACCGTTCGACAGGCGGCTGAAGCCGAGCCAGTTGAGCTCTTTCTGAAAATCCTCGCGGCGCTTGTCCCTGATTTTATCGAGATGGGTGAAGACCAGTCGCCATTCGCCGTCCCAGACCGATTTATCTTGCCGATAGATGCGTTCCGCGGCGTGAATGAACTGGCGAAATCCCTTGTCGGTGAACGAGTAATAGCTGCGCCGCCCGACCTGTCTGGACTGCAGCATTTCCTTCTCGCTGAGACGGAACACCGAGGTGCGCACCAGGCGTTGATTGATGCCGAGCGGCTTGACCAGGCTGATCAGGCTGCCGAGCCAGATAGTACCGCCGTGGGCGCTGATCGAGTCGCCGAAAACAGTCAGGATCAGCAAACGCGCGTTGAGTTGCTGCGCTTGTACGATGCCTTCGATCAGCGCCTCTGCCTTACGGCGAAATTTGCTATTGTTCGTTTTTGTCATGTTGCCTGTGACCGCGAACGGTTTATTGCCTGTTCTTTATCTGGAACAAAGGCACCGAATCGGATACCTCAAGTCGTGGTCGATTTTCCTCGACTTCGGTAAGCGGCGTGGTTTCTTCGAGCGATTCGAAACAGCGAATCGCCAGGCGCTGGTAATCGCGCGTGCCGGTTTCTTTCCACTCGATTTCCTCGTCGTTGAGTTCGCGCAAAATTCTGGCCGGAATGCCTGCCGCAAGGCTGCGGGCGGGAACCTTGAAATCCGCCTTGACGAAACTCATCGCGGCGACGATGGCCGATTCACCGACTGTCGCACCGTCCATGACCACCGCGTTCATGCCGATCAGTGCATTGCGGCCGATTCGGCAACCGTGCAAAACCGCTCCGTGGCCGATATGGCCGTCTTTCTCGATCAGGGTATCGGTCCTGGAAAAGCCGTGCATGACGCAGGTATCCTGGACATTGACACCCTCTTCGAGGATCAGGCGGCCAAAATCGCCGCGTAACGATGCGCCCGGGCCAATATAGCAACCCGGGCCGATAATCACGTCGCCGATCAGGTCGGCGCCGGGATGCACGAAAGCGCTCGGGTCGACTACCGGTCTGATTCCGTCAATTGAATAGCACGTCACCTTTCTCTCCTGGTTATAATGGTTCGAGTCGCGATGCGTTATCAATATGATACACTTTTCTAAATAGGTATCCTAACAATCGTATCTCTTTTTACGATTTTCGTGTGTATTGCGTCTTGCCATTTTCGTGTATATTGCGGCTTCAGTTTTCCGCGCCAAACGATAGTCAGGGCGGATAAAACCGAGAAATCGTTATGACTTTCACCACCATCGAATTTGTGATCGAAAACGGACTTGCCGGGTTGACGTTCAGTCGTCCCGAGAGGCTCAACAGTTTCAACGCGCAAATGCAACAGGGGGTACGTGAAGCGATGGAAACGGTGCGGCGCGACCCCGGCCGCTGACATGGAAGCACTGGACAGCAGCCAGGTAATCGCCGTCGTCGGCGCGGGCACGATGGGTTCGGGTATCGCCCAGGTTGCGGCGAAGGCCGGTCACCCGGTGTTGCTCTATGACGCCGGCGCCGGCGCCGCACGGAAAGGCCGCGACAAGATTGCCGGCGGCCTCGCCATACTGGTCGAGCGCGGCAGCATGGACGAGGCTGAACGCAGCGAGATGCTGGAGCGCATTTCGATTGTGGACGGACTGGCCGGGCTCGCATCGGCCGCGCTGGTGATCGAGGCGATCGTCGAAAAGCTCGAGATCAAGCAGCAGGTATTCGCCGAGCTCGAGGAGCTGTGTGGTGATGACGTCGTACTGGCGACCAATACCTCGTCGCTGTCGATTAGCGCGATCGGTGCGGACCTGTCTCGGCCCGAACGGCTGGTCGGCATGCATTTTTTCAATCCCGCGCCGATCATGAAGCTGGTCGAGATCGTCGGCGGGCTCGCCACGGATCGCGGCATCGCCGATTCGATTTTCGCCACCGCCGAAAACTGGGGCAAGCTCGCCGTACACGCGCGCAGCTCCCCTGGCTTTATCGTCAACCGCGTGGCCCGTCCGTTCTACGCCGAGGGCCTGCGCCTGCTGCAGGAGGGCGCCGCGGACGTTGCCACCATCGACGCGATCATGCGCGATTGCGGCGGGTTTCGCATGGGACCGTTCGAGTTGATGGATTTGATCGGTCTCGATGTCAACTACGCGGTTACCGAGTCGGTGCACGCCTCGTATTACGGTGACCAGCGCTTCACCCCGTCGCTGTTGCAAAAGGAGCTGGTCGACGGCGGCTTTCTCGGCCGCAAGTCAGGACGCGGCTTTTACGATTATGCCGACGGCGCGGACAAACCCGCGCCTGCGGATTGCGCAGTCAAGCCTGCGCCCGATGCCGTGACGATGCATGGAGAGTCACCGTTCAAACAAGCCCTGGTAAACCTGTGCAGCGCCGCGGGCATCGGCATCGAGCAACAACCCGGCGACGACTTTGCGATTGTCTGCGGTGACGCCACGCTATGTCTGACCGACGGGCGCATGGCGACGGTGCGCGCGCTCGAAGACGATATCGAAAACCTGGTGTTATTCGATCTCGCGCTCGACTATGAAAGCACGCCGCGTATCGCGATCTGTAAAGCCGATAACGCCAGCGCCGCTGTACTCGATGCCGCGACTGGTTTCTGGCAAAAACTCGGCAAGCAGGTAAGCTTGCTCGATGATGTCGCCGGCCTGTGCGTGATGCGCAGCGTATGCATGCTTGCCAACGAGGCCGCCGATGCGATCAATCAGCAGGTCTGCGGCATGGCGGCGGTCGATACCGCGATGCAGGGCGGGCTCAATTATCCTCGTGGTCCGCTCGCCTGGGCCGATGCGGTCGGCCTAGACCACGTGCTCGAAGTGCTCGATAACCTGGGTCAAAACTACGGCGAGGACCGCTACCGTGCGTCACCCTTATTGATTCGCCGCGTCGCCGGCGGGAAAAATTTTCATGAATGAAGCAATCGCCCTGGCAAAGGCCTGCAGCGAAGCGATGCGCGCCAACGACAACGCCTCGCGCACGCTCGGTATCGAAATCGAAGAAACGACGCCAGGTTGCGCCCGCTTAAGCATGACGGTGCTCGGGGATTTCACCAACGGGCACGATATTTGTCATGGCGGGTATATATTCATGCTGGCCGATTCGGCTTTTGCCTATGCCTGTAACAGTTACAACCGCAACACCGTGGCCTCGGCGGCGAGTATCAAATTCATCGCACCGGCCAAAGCCGGTGACCGCCTGAGCGCGATCGCGCGCGAGCGCGCCCGCGGCCGAAAAATCGGCGTCTACGACGTCGAAATCTACAACCAGGACGACAAGCTGCTGGCATTGTTTCGCGGCAATTCCTGCCAGGTCAGGGGCGAGGTTATCGCCAGCGGAGAACCGGAATGAACGACGCATTGATTTGCAATCCGGTGCGCACCGACGATCGCGGCGCGGCAATGGCCGCAACGCGTTGCGCACCATGGGTATCGATGTCGGCCAGGCCATCGCCATCATTATCGAACGCCTGTAATACAGAATAACCTGAGGAGCCTTGCATGAAAATCGAAGTCAATATCAGTGACGAACTCGAACCGATCGAGACCGCGAGCATCGACGAGCTGCGTGCGCTGCAGCTGGAGCGCATGCAGTGGACCCTGCAACACGCCTACGCCAACGTACCGATGTACCGGCAGAAATTCGACGACGCGGGTGTGCATCCCGATGATTTGAAATCGCTCGAGGACCTGGCAAAGTTTCCATTCACCACGAAACAGGATTTACGCGATAACTACCCGTTCGGCGCCTTCGCCGTGCCGATGGACGAGGTGGTGCGGGTACACGCGTCGAGCGGCACCACCGGCAAGCCGACCGTGGTTGGTTACACGCAGCAGGATATCGATATCTGGGCCGCGGCGATGGCGCGTTCGATTCGCGCCGCCGGCGGCAGGCGCGCCGACATCGTGCATGTCTCCTACGGATACGGGCTGTTTACCGGCGGGCTGGGCGCGCATTACGGCGCCGAGCGGCTCGGCTGCACCGTGATTCCGTTCGGCGGCGGCCAGACAGAGCGCCAGGTGCAACTGATCCAGGACTTCAAACCCGACATCATCATGGTGACGCCTTCCTATTGCCTGGCCATGGCCGACGAGTTCGATCGCCAGGGGATTGATCCGGCGCAGACCTCGATACGTCTCGGCATGTTCGGCGCCGAACCCTGGACCAACTCGATGCGCGAGGAAATCGAGGCCCGCTTCGACATGGACGCGGTCGATCTTTACGGCCTGTCCGAGATCATCGGACCCGGGGTGGCGGTGGAATGCGTTGAAACCAAGGACGGGCCGACCATCTGGGAAGACTATTTTTACCCTGAAGTCGTCGACGCCGAGGCGCTTGTCCCGGTCGAGGGCGGTGTCGAGGGCGAGCTGGTTTTCACCTCGCTGATCAAGCAGGCTATGCCGATTATTCGCTACCGCACGCGCGACCTGACCCGCCTGCTGCCGGGCAGCGCGCGTACCATGCGCCGTATGAGCAAGATCACCGGGCGCAGCGATGACATGATGATTATCCGCGGGGTCAACGTGTTCCCGACACAGATCGAGGAACAGATACTCAAGGTCGAGCAGCTGTCGCCGCATTACCAGCTCGAAATCACGCGCGAGGACAAGCTCGACGACCTCGCGGTCAGGGTCGAGGTGCGCCGCCGCGATATCGATGCGGCCGCGCGCGAGCAGTTGGTCGCCGAACTCAGACATTACATCAAGACCGATATCGGTATCAGCGCGCACGTCGAGGTGCAGGATCCGGAATCGATTCCGCGCTCCATGGGAAAGGCGCAACGCGTCGTCGACAAACGCAACCTGTAACAGCGCATCGGCCTGATGATGAAACTTACCAGTTACGCCAATGGCGAATGGCACAGCGCGAGCAACAGCGGCAAGGTATTGAGCAACGCGGTCACCGGTGAGGAAATCGCCGAGATTTCGAGCGATGGGCACGATTTCACCATGCTCGTCGATTACGCGTGCTGCGTCGGCGGTCCGGCGTTGCGCAAGCATGCGCTTCACCGGCGCGCCCGGCACTCGGGCATCCTGCCCTCGAGCGAAGCGAAGCAATCTCTTCGGTCCGGGTTCCACCCCCCGGACTGGTGTCCTTGTACATCGTCCTCGCAATGACAGCCGTTTGGAGCTTAAGTAGGTACCATTTATCCCTGCCCTCGAAATGGGTTGTTATGCAAAAATGTCAAAAAAACGAATAATATCAATCGTTATAATCACTATTGCTATTCTATATTCCTCCAGGATCTATTTTAGCTGGCGCTACTGGGGATTGAGTTCAGATACATTGATACTAATCGCGGCAGGGCATCCACAAAACTATACCTACTCACCTTTTACAACGCAGTCTTTGGTTAGTCCCAACCTTGCGCTTTGGATACTAAAAAATACGGATTCCCCCTACAACGAGGAGGTATTCACAGGCGATGACAAGATTTCAACTATTGCCTGGGTTGGTCGAAGTTTAAACAATGCAGGGTTAAATAGATCCAGGGGATTGGAACTATTAAATTTTTACATAGCTCGTGGCGAGCCTGTAAATACACCAGGGGATTTCGGATTAACGCCAGTACACGAAGCGATACTATACCGAGACCCTGAGTATCTGGAAATACTAATTAGAGCAGGAGCAAGACTGGATACCAAAATAATGGCTCCTGAGAAGGAATATCATTTATACGATGCGCGCCAATTTTTTGAATCCTATGCTAGCAAGAAGGTTCCATTAAAAGATAAGTCACTAGCCCGGAAAATTCATAAATATGCACAATCTCGCTTGTCTATTGATTCCACAAGAAATATATCCTCAGTCGCTCGTAATCACCGATACGAGACTTCTTCGGATATTTCCTTGTGAAATCAATATACTGCGCGATCTT
>JAAEPH010000361.1 GCA_024232855.1 Gammaproteobacteria bacterium | reverse complement strand
GGCACCTCGGTATCATGCTATCTCAAATATACACCGCTTGTCGCATTCTGGCCCGTAAATATCAGGAAGGGAACGAATACCAGGGGAATGGCGCATGGTTTGCAATGTCATCCCGCGGCGCGACCGCGGGACCCAGCAATGCTTTAAAGCCCCCCGGGTCACGCCCCCGATTGTAATGTCATCCCGCGGCGCGACCGCGGGACCCAGCAATGGTTTAACGCCCCCCGCCACGACGCATCGGGTCAAGCCCCGCGGCACGACGCATCGGGTCAAGCCCCGCGGCACGACGCATCGGGTCAAGCCCCGGCACGGCGCATCGGGTCAAGCCCCCCGCCACGACGCATCGGGTCAAGCCCCGCCACGACGCCACCCAGGCGTAACGGAGGAAGAAAGGAAACACCTACTCGGACTCGGCGAGGAGGCCGGCCTCACGTTCGAATTTCCTGACCAGAATCCCGTCGTCCCCACAACAACCGGCGGCCCACCGGCTGACCTTGACGAGCGC
>JAAEPH010000360.1 GCA_024232855.1 Gammaproteobacteria bacterium | reverse complement strand
CGCACCTGCACCTGGATACCGGGCTCGGCGTTACCCTGAATCGTGATCGGCTCGCTGCTGACGACGCTATTGTTGGTCGGACTGGTGATGATCGGAGCATCGGCCGGCGCCAGTTCGAGCACTATGGTTCGGGTCAGTTGGGTGACATGCCCGCCCAGATCGGTGGCACGGATAATCAAGCTATAGGTGCCGTTGGTCAGGCTGCGCGGATCCCAGGCATAATCGAGACTGGAGCTGGTGGTACTGGTTAGCGGCAGAGCGTCCAGCAGCAACTCGATTTGAGACAGACCCAGCAACGCGGTGGCATCCGCAGTGATCGTGATCGGCCGGCGGATGACCTGACCGTCGACCAGGTTGACGTTGCTGATGACCGGCCCTTCGGTGACATAGTTGATGGTTACGCTAACGCTCGGCGACACGGTGCCGGTAATGCTGCGGAACTGTGCATAAACAATCTTATCGCCACCGATTGGCGACAGCGTGAAGGCAGGTTGCGCCTGCCAGGGATCGAAGAAGACCCCCTGGAAGGTAAAGTCCTCGCTGATGCGAATTTCCTCGGCGTTGCGGCTCGGCAACCACAGGGTCACGTTAGGATCGATAACCTGCAACTCGCCATCGGCAGTACTGATTGCCGGGCTCAGGACGGGCTCGAAGGTCAGGAAACTACTGCTGTCGACCGTACCGCTAATGCCGGCCAGTATCGTCGGCGCATCGAGCGAGCCCCACCAGTTCGATTGCATGTTCGGGGTGACGCTGCCGTCGGACTGGGCGTTGAAGCCATTGTTTTTAATCACCGACTGCGCCAGGGTCAGGTTCGCCAGGCTTTCGACATTAACGCCGACATCGTTGTAACGCAGCAGCATTTCGGTCGCGTTGAGGCTAGCGGCGTTACGCAGGGTCAAACCCGCGCCGCTGTTGTGTCGCGCGGTAAATGCTTCGACCGTGGCGCTACTGCCATCCAATGTCAGGCCCTGGCCGTACTCCAGGATCACATGTGACAGGGTCGAGCCGGTCGCATTCGGTCCGAGCGTGATACCGTTCCAGTCACCCGGCACGGCATTGTTGGTTGCAGCGTTGCTGCTGGTCAGCACGACCGGCTCGAATACCGTGCCCTGCAGGTCGAGGGTGCCCTGTTGAACCACAATTCCGGTGCCCGGTGCAAAGATCAGATTGGTGCCTGCTGCAACCGTCAACTTGGCGCCGCTGGTCACGGTTATAGTCTGGGTAATATCGACTGTCTTTTCGTCACCGCTGCCAATCACCGTATCGACGCTGACATCGCCGGCATAGGGGTCACGCCACTCGATACTGACTACATCGGTCAGGAACTGGTTATTGGTGTTAAAGCCAACCACCGCGATGTAATAGGATTGTCCGCGATCCAGACCGCTGAAGGTATGACTCGATTCATTCGCGGCCAGCGTGGCAACCGGCGTCAAACCCGCAACCGAAATGAAATTACTGGTTTCGAGGTAAACATTGAAACCTGAGAAACCACAATAGCCACTGGTATCGTAGCTGGACCAGTCGACCACGGCCTGGTCAGAATTAGCCCCGGCACCGACGCCGAAATTCACCGCTGCCGGAATTGCCTGCGGAATCAGAACGCTATGTGAAGTCACCGTCGGTGTGATATTACCGACATGATCCATGGCCACGACCGCGAGTTCGTAAGGCGTGTCGAAATTCAAACCGCCGACTTCGACATTATTGCTGGCCGGGCTAACCAGCTGAATAAAGCTGGTGCCATCAACCACCGAGAACGGCCCATCGGTACGACGATATATCTGGAATCCGGTCAGGTCGGCGGGCGCGCTGTAACCATTCCAGTCGAGAGTCGCACTGTCACAACTTTGGCCAGTAACCACCACATTGGGATTGATCGGAGGCGTCGCATCGAGCTCGGCGCTAAAGATATCCGCCGCGGGCAGCATTACATTACCGACCCAGTCCTCGGCGCCGCTGACGCTGCCGCTCAACTGACCATCCATGCCCTGGGCCAGCACAATGTCACCCGTCGTATAGGTATCGTTCGGGTAGAAAGTTGTTAGCCACTCTCCGACAGGCACCACCGGCTGCTGCACACCCGTGCTGCTCAAGCCGACCAGCGGTAATACCGCGGCATTCATGCTGGAATCGAATTGCACCGTCAATTGATAAGTATCTGTCGAACTGGTCGGGCTGATGTAATTCGCCACCATGCTGGTGACACTGGGTGCGACGGTATCGGTCAGGGTCAGCACGACGGTATTGCTCAGCGGG
>JAAEPH010000359.1 GCA_024232855.1 Gammaproteobacteria bacterium | reverse complement strand
CAAACAACACATGGAACAGTGTAACAGGTCCGGCCGGATCCCTTTAGTGACCTGTCGGAGCGCGACGCCGTATTCTTAGGGATGCCGGGAATACGTGGCGACGTCGATATACTCCGTAGAGAACGCATCCGGAGGACAGCGTAGCGCCATATGATACGTATGTATATATGGGGTACGTGTCCTCGCGGGCGGAAAAGATCCTCAGCACAAGGGAAGTTGTGTGGCTGATATAGAGTAGTGGTAGTATGAATAATAGTAGGCGTAATACTGGTCTCGTATGATGGATGCTTGATAGTATAGAGCTGTACAGTATGGAGTGGTAGTTGGTAACTGCCATCTCCCTGTAACAGTGAGAGTGAGAGTGAAGGAGGAAAGGATCCAGTGGTCAGGATAGAGACCTAGCTGATCCTGTTACATCCACCGACGCCCTCACCTCGCCTCACCTACCCCCATACACCCGTAACAAAGACCCTGTGGCACCGACGAATTCCAAAGCCCGGCAAGGGGAGAAGAGGAGAGTCAGGATTGGGCGCATCCTTCCGCTGTCCAGGACGCCGTTCTCATTCGAGTCGAGGCAGTCAAAGTATGCCCTGACTTGATCTGGAGTGGTCAAGCTGTGGGTGTCGTACTTCTCGACCATGTGGTTTTGGCACTCGGCGACGGCATCGGAGGCGACTGAT
>JAAEPH010000358.1 GCA_024232855.1 Gammaproteobacteria bacterium | reverse complement strand
GAACGAGGGCAACCGCGGGCGCGGCGCGGGTGGCCAGGATCTTGCGTGGGGGGGTGCGCGTCCACCGCGAATACTGCGATTGTGCCGCGGTGACCGGGTGTGCTGCATGGGCCCGGGGCAGGCTGTCCGCGCTGATCTCGGACAAGCAGGTGGTTCTGATCTTGCCTTGGTCGACCAGCCGTGCGAGAGCGCCCACGCTTTCCTCGATCGGAACATTCGGGTCCACGCGATGCAGGTAGTAAAGGTCGATGACATCGGTGTTCAGGCGCCCCAGGCTGTCTGCACAAGTTTTTTTGAGGATATCCGGACGGCCATCCAGCACTGTCTTGCCATCCCCGGTGCGCGAGAAACCGCACTTGCTTGCGAGTACGTACTCATTCCGCCTGGTGGAAAGATACTTGCCGATCAAGCCCTCGTTGTGTCCCAGACCATACAGGGAAGCGGTATCGAGAAAGCTGTAACCTGGATCGAGCGCGGCATTGAACAGCTTTCCGGACTCTTCGTCCGGGATGCGCGCACCATAGCCCATGGATACGTTCATGCAGCCGAAACCGATTGCGGAAACGGTGAAGGGGCCGATCTGTCTTTTCAACATGGCGGGTCCGATTGGCTGAAGCGCTAGAATTAAGGCCTAGAGGTTGTCCTT
>JAAEPH010000357.1 GCA_024232855.1 Gammaproteobacteria bacterium | reverse complement strand
TGCATCATCGGGGTGTGCTTAACAGCGGCAGGCTCGTTAACCCCGGTTTTGTTATTGTGTCTTATTCTGCTCCGACCACCAGGTTACGGCCGTCATGCTTGGCTTGATACAGGGCTTCATCCGCACGACGGACGAGTGATTCAGTATTGTCGCCCTCGCACAGCGTTGACACACCGATGGAAGCAGTGATATTGAAATTGTCTTTGCCACTGTCTATCAGCAGGGTTTCAATATTACTGCGTATACACTCCGCGACCAGTTCTGCGCCTTTGGCAGGGGTGCAGGCCAGTAACACGAGGAATTCTTCACCACCGTAACGGTATAGCATGTCGCTACCGCGGATACTGTCGGTGATGCTCGAAGCCACAGCCTTGAGGGCCTGGTCGCCACTCTGGTGTCCGTGCTGGTCATTGACTTGCTTGAAATGGTCGATATCCAGCAGTAATAAAGACAGGGGAGAGCTGGTTCTGCTCGCCAGCGCGACTTCGCGTTCCAGGTCGCGTTGCAGCGCAGCACGGTTGCTGATACCGGTTAGCGGGTCCTGGAAAGATGAGCGAATAGCACGTGCATAGCTGAAAGCATTGTGCAGTGGATAAATCAACGCAGTGGTGAAATCTTCCAGCGTGGTAATTTCGGTATCGCTGAATGGCTTGACGCGGCTCATCTGTAACTGGCCCAGTCGGCTGTCGTGCAGCGTAATGGTGTATTCAAGCGAATGCCGTTCGAGGTTACCGATATGAACTTCGAGTTGTTCGTCTGAACTGACGAATATTAAACCATCGATGCTGATTTCTTTGGAAACTTCGATGGCGAACTTGCGCAGTATCTCTTCTGCTTCCAGGCTGCTGTGCAATATGTTGGAGACTTCCAGTACCCGGTTATAGTTGCTGTCAATATTAGACCCCGATGCGGCCGCAACAGGTTTTTTCTGTTTCGTTTTCGTTGAAATCGGTGGCATCCGGTCTTTAATCTGGTTCATGGTTACCTGGGCGCTCATAATCATTATATCTTCCTGGTTAATTTAACGCATTACATTTACCAGTACACTGCAGCTATATTCGGGCCAAATACTTAATTTATCTATAGATCAATATGTTACAGAAGTAAATAAATTCGGGAACAAAAAACTGACGGTTTTCAGTCGCGTCCTGCTGCGTTCGAGGGTTCAGGGCCCATAACTATGCTGTACCTCGTCCAGGAAATAGACGAATGCCAGTACTTCAGCGACGGCGAGGTAGAGTTCGCGGGGAATTTCTTCACCGATGGGGATACACGACAGGGCCGTGGCAAGGCCTGCATCTTTTTGCAGGGGAACATCATTGTCGATGGCGAGCTGGATGATCTGCTCGCCGGTCAGGCCCTGGCCACTGGCGGTTACACGTGGTGTCGTCAGGCCATCATAAATGAGTGCAACTGCGGTTTGTGGGCTATCGGAGGTTTTGTTCCTGTTCATAGGGGCACGCTTATATCTGGTAGTCGATTAATGAGCCATCAGCTTTTGCTGCATGGGCAGTCGGTTGCTGTCCGTCTATGCACTTGAACTGGTTGATTTCAAGGCCGTGTAGCTCCAGGTTGCGGCGCAGCTCGGGCAGACGGTTTTCAATCAATGACAGGTTGTGCCGGGATCGCGTCCAGAAGGTGGTCGACAGGCCCTGTTTATCCATGCTTATACGACTCTGCAGACTGCCCAGGTTCGGCAGGTCAAGCGAAAGGTTGACGGACCAGGCGTCCTCATCCGCTGTGTCCGGTGAGTTCCTCGCGGTCTCCTTCTCGATGGTCAGTGCCACGATTTCCACGGCGTTACCGTGGCGGACAGGTATTTCCAGTTGCCACAGGTTTTGTCCCTCGTTGAAATTTTCAGCTGTCGCCACCTGGTGCAGGCCAATTCTTGCGAGTGCGCCCTCAAGCTGCTTGAGCAGTGCGGGATGGTAGGTTTCGATAGCGCCGGCCGGTGTAGGCGCAACATGGCTGACCCGCGGCTGTGACTGTGGCAGGCGTCCCCTGAGGGGGGGCGGCACCTCGGCGCTCACACGCCCGCTTGCCAGCGTTGCCTTTAGCTCGGCGTGAAGCGAGTTTCCGGGTGCCGCCGGGCCTGGTGGTGGAGCGCTCACAGGTCGGGCCGGTGCCCCGGGTACCGGGCTGGTAGCCGTGCGTACCGCGGCGCCCGCTACGGTGTTCGGTGCTAATCTGGCTTCCGGTGTTTGGGGTTGGCCGGAAGCGGGTTGCTGTGGGGCGGTCGTTGTCTGCCGGGTTAGCGCAGCGCCATATTGTCCAGGCGGTGTTGCCGGTGTAGCCGTTGTAGCGGGCCGGGTATGCAGTGCCTGTGTTGCCGGTTGCACGGCTGGCTGCGTGGCTGGCCGGGTGACTGCCTGTTCGGAGCGGGACTGCTGTAGCGTGTCGAGGTAACGCAGCAGCAGTGATTTCAGGTCGGTGGCCAGTGCCGGGCGCTGGCTGCTGGCCGCCGTTGCGAGTTTCGCTTCGAGAAACAGACCTGATTGGGCGACCGCTCGTTGCAGGCCGTCGGCCTGCCTGATGTCCTGGCGGGTCGGTAATGCGGCGAGCAAGTTTTTGATCGCCGCCTGCGGTGGTGCCGGGGCCGCTGTATGCTGCTTTGCCTGGGCCTTGAATACCAGTTCCGCCAGCAAGGGTGCCAGGCTGGTTTGTTGTGGCAGCATTTTAAGCATCGCTTCATGTAATGGATTGCCACCACCGGGAAGCAGTATCTGTAGTTGTAGCGTCGGCTGGAACTGCGCGACTTTTAATTTCAGTGGCGTGTTCTGCTGCAAAGCGATATTGGTCGATGCGGTGAGTTCCATATTGCCGATGCGTATCGCGACACGACCTTGGTGGCTATTGGACAGCACTATCGCATTGAGGATCTGGCCGATTTTATAGCTGGCTGGAGCCAGGGCCTTACCTGGCCTGCGCTCATAAGTACTGAAATGGGTCGGATCCGGTTTATTAATTTTCATACGGGTTCAATTTGGCGTCTGCAATGGTCTGCCTTCATTGTAGGTAATATCGGCCGCGCGCTGCCGAGCCTTAGCCCGCATATCTCACCAGGGGGCGGGATGGCGGTTCTCGGCTCCTGCCTCCACCGCATTCGTGCTTCCTTGCACATCATCGCGCAGGGCTTTGGATTCACAAGGAATTTTCTGAAGGAGCGGAATAACCGTGCGTAACCCGCTG
>JAAEPH010000356.1 GCA_024232855.1 Gammaproteobacteria bacterium | reverse complement strand
TTATCGAGGCGAAAGACGGATTGCTCACCGCTGACCGGGTGTGCGAACAGGTTCCGGAATTCGGCGAGGCGAGTGTCTGGTTTTGTGGGCCGGGCGCGTTTGGCTGGGCGCTGAAACGAGGCCTGACGACGAACGGTTTCTCCGATAGTCGTTTTCACCAAGAGGCTTTCGAATTCCGATAATAGGGGCTGACGGGGGCACATCCTCATACCCTCAACAAAGTGTGTCTCCCTCACATACCCTCACAAAGTGTGTGTCCCTCACATACCCCTACCTCACATAGGTCACTAAAAGTGTGTGTCCCTCACATAGGTCATCACATACGCACAAAGTGTGTGTCCCTCACATACCTCACATAGGTCACGCGAGATGGTCGGCACCGAAATCGGGTTCCTCACTTGCGGTTTTCCGCAACCATGCCACGAAGTCGAGCGTGGTTTTTTTTGTTTTTGACTGGCGGGATATCAAAACATGATAGCCGCTGGCTAACTTGACGGGGGCAT
>JAAEPH010000355.1 GCA_024232855.1 Gammaproteobacteria bacterium | reverse complement strand
TGCACAATCTCGCTTGTCTATTGATTCCACAAGAAATATATCCTCAGTCGCTCGTAATCACCGATACGAGACTTCTTCGGATATTTCCTTGTGAAATCAATATCCTGCGCGATTTTTGCGCATATTTATGAATTCTCCGGGATAGACAAGCGAGATCGTGCATTAGTGTGAATTTTTCGGGTTAAGTAAACTGTCACCATAATCCATAATTGAATAGGCTAACACCCGATTCAAGAAAAGCGAGCTGTAGGACCATGAGCAAAATTGAAGACTACCCATTTCCCGCCGGGCTTCACCTTTTGTCGCGTTGGCAATCTGGCGATGCGGGTGCAAAGCGGGAAATGACGGAAATCTTCGACGCGGCCATTGCCGGAGAATTCGATGCAAACTTCGCCGTACCCGCGCCTGCCAATGAAATCCATGCAACGGCTTCGGTGCATATGCTGGCGCTTGCTGTCCTGCACGATTTGTACGGAATTCAGTCGGCCGAATATTACAAGACCGATCCATGGCGCTACGTTCGCGCGAGCCTGACGGTAAGCCGTCTGCTGGGCGTCCAGAAAATGTATATGACCTGGGCTTTGTATGCCTTCACCTGTGAACCCCTGGGCCAGAAAATGATGTACCCCGACCGTTTCCCGCCGGGTTGCGATCCGGATGAAACTTTGATCAACAAGGATAACTGGCGGGATCTCGATACGCCGGATTTCTCTACGGGTGTGCCAAAGACCATCGACGATATCGTTCGTATTACCGAAGAGCTCACCGGCATGGCGCCGTTGTTGCAGATTTCGGCGCCCTACAGTCTGGCGGCCGATATTTACGGACAGGAGCCCCTGTTGGCCGATGTGGTCCACGATCCCGACGACGTCAACGCGCTTCTCGACCATCTGGCCGACAAGGTGCTCGGGCCGTGGATGGATCATCATATCGAGACCTTTCCAAATGGCTGGATCGAGTTGTCCGATGCATCAGGATCCCCTTTTTTCATCGGCGCGGAAAACTGCAGGAACATGGCGATCCGTGCTATCCGGTACCTGATCAGGGACAAGCCCTATGCCGACCGGGTATACGACAATAATTACCGCGGCGACTTTGTCTCGCAGGTAACGAAGAAGGCACGTGGCTCGCGCCGCCGTGGTTCCAGAGCGGAAACCTCAGGCGGAGTCAACCTGCTGGAGCTGACCGAAGCGAAGGTCAGCGTGTGTCCGAAATTCATAATGCGCCTCGAGGCTGACAAGGTGGATGTTTCCTTTTATGCCGACCAGGCCATTCAACGTAACCTCCCCCTGACAGCAGGCATCGGCTCTCCCCAGATAGACCGCAACAGCATTGGCGATCTGGTAGCCGCGAAAGCGGGGATTTCCGACTTTACCCGCGCCTACGTTGATTCGATAAAACGCGTCTGCGAGACCATAGATCTGCCAAAAGACAATTTCGTTATGGATCCCTGGCCCAGCCACGTCTATTTTGAGGATGTTAACGGGCAATCCCAGTTTGAGCTTGTCGAGGTGGTCTTGAACGAAGTCAGGAAAGGCGGAACGTTTCAGCGAGTTTAGAGTTTAGCCCGGAAAATTCATAAATATGCACAATCTCGCTTGTCTATTGATTCCACAAGAAATATATCCTCAGTCGCTCGTAATCACCGATACGAGACTTCTTCGGATATTTCCTTGTGAAATCAATATACTGCGCGATTTTT
>JAAEPH010000354.1 GCA_024232855.1 Gammaproteobacteria bacterium | reverse complement strand
CGCCGCCGGTCGTGGGCCAGCACGATGAAGACGAATAACACCCGAAACTTTACCGTCGGAACTATGAAAAAGTCGATCGATACGAGATTTTGGACATGCTGGTCCAGGAACGTTCTCCACGTAGGTGACGGCGGCCCGGCTCGCTTCGGCTGATACTTTTCTACCGTTGACTTGGCAACGCCGATTCCAGGCATCGCAAGTTCAGCGACGATTTTTGGTGAGCCCCACGTCGGATTGGCCTCCCACATCCGACCAATGAGGTTTCTGAGTTCTCGCGAGATCCGAGGTCGGCCGGCCTTAGCCGGCTGACTGAGTGCGCGCCAGTGGTCACGGAATCGCTTTCTCTGCCAGGTCGTTACGGTCCTGGGCTGGACAAAGTAAAGGGCTGCTCGCCAGCCCGATCAAAATTTCGCTATGAAACACCAGAGCAGCCGGTCAGCAGACCTAATTCTTGGTTTTTCTCCTGATTTTCGATACAGAGACAACTGATTCCGCAGGGCCGCATTTTCCGCCTGTAAAGACAGCCGCGATCTGACAGATGTGGTCACCAACGCCAGAGTAAAATGGATTAGCCTTATCAT
>JAAEPH010000353.1 GCA_024232855.1 Gammaproteobacteria bacterium | reverse complement strand
TACTTAAATCTCTTTCTGTTTCCATACATATAGCCATTATAATTACCTCTTGTTTAGCCTGTACGGTTTATACAGGCTGTTTAATTATTATTTGTTGATGCTAAAAGGGAATATCATCGTCAAAGTCAATATCAGGCTCTTGCGGGTTTACCTTTGGCGCTTGCTGGTTTGGCTGTATTCCATTTTCCGCCATGGCTTGATGCATAGGTCGCTGTTGTTGGAATCCACCTTGTTGTGGAGCAGGCGCTTGCTGTTGGAACCCGCCTTGTGTTGGCGGTTGTTGTTGGTATTGCTGCTGCGCTGGCGCTTGCTGGAATCCACCTTGCTTAGCTTCAATATATTTTGCACCTTCTAGCCTTGCGTTTTCCATTTGAAGCTTAATATACTGCTTACCGTTGCTCTCGCTAACATCCACTTTTAGCTTTTCACAGTTAACTACAACGTAATTACCCTCAACTAATGAAGTATTATAGTAATCAATTTGAGCTGGTGACTTGGCAAAAATAGCCGCACTGTAATTAGTGTAAAGCTTTTCACCTGTTTGGCGGTCCTTT
>JAAEPH010000352.1 GCA_024232855.1 Gammaproteobacteria bacterium | reverse complement strand
TTTTCAGCTATGGTTGATATTTTGCCCGACAATTACTTATTGCCTTCAATTTCAATTTGTATTTCTTGCGCTCGTTTCTGCCCATTACTTATATCGCTATTACTCATTCTACTTGAAAGAATTTCGATTGCTTTGTCAGATTCGTAACCGTTAAATTTTGCCAATATCAACCATGCATAGGATTCAATATCATTTTTTAACACACCTTCGCCTTTAAAGTATTTAAGGCCCAAGTTAAATTGTGCGCTTGCTTCCCCTTGTTCAGCTGCTTTCCGGTACCACTTAACAGCTTCTTTATAATTTTTTAATACACCTTCGCCTTTATAGTATTTAGCGCCCAAGTTTAATTGTGCGTGTGCATCCCCTTGTTCAGCTGCTTTCCGGTACCACTTAACAGCTTCTTTATCATTTTTTAATACACCTTCGCCTTTATCGTACATAAGGCCCAAGTTAAATTGTGCCCTTGCATACCCTTGTTCAGCTGCTTTCCGGTACCACTTAACAGCTTCTTTATAATTTTTTAATACACCTTCGCCTTTATCGTATTTAGCGCCCAAGATAAATTGTGCCCTTGCATACCCTTGTTCAGCTGCTTTCCGGTACCACTTAACAGCTT
>JAAEPH010000351.1 GCA_024232855.1 Gammaproteobacteria bacterium | reverse complement strand
TGTGTAACGGCGATTGCCTCGATATCTACCCGGTGCCGGATGACGGTCTCTATCTCGAAGTGGTCGACCATGACGTTGTGCTTACTAACGGCTCCGGTGAATTTCCATTCCGCGCGGGGCAGTTTATCTTTCTATCGCACAAGGGGGCTGTCCCCAAGCTGCTCGATTTCCGCCCCGACGTGTTTGTACAAAGCCCGATCCCGGTCGCCGACCCGGCGGATTGCGCCCAGTAAATGCCTGCAGCGCCGGTTAGCGAAAATAACGGTATCAGTACTGGATCCATAGTCCCCTTCGATTCCGAAAAACATGCCGGGCTCGGACTCAACCGAACCCGGTTGCGGCATTTCACGGCAACCCGCCATGCTTTCGCGATATCCCTGCCCGAGTTTTTTTACGCGGCCCGGCACTACCCGCTGGTGTTCGTGAAATCCGAGAACAACGAAATGCGGGCCAGTGTCATAACCGGGTTACGCGGCGCCGAGAACCTGTTTGTCGATGCGCGCGGCGACTGGCTCGATCAGGCCTATGTGCCCGGCTACGTGCGGCGGTTCCCGTTTTACGTCGTCGACGGGCCGGACGGCTCAACAGGCAAAAAGATGATCATGGTCGATGAATCCGGCCTCGAGGAATCCGACGATCCGTTTTTTGACGCCGCCGGGGAGGCCACCGACAAATGGCGGGCGCAGGAAGGCCTCATTGCCGACTTCATCGCCGCGGAGAATCGCACCGTGGAATTTACTGCCCGCATGGCGGAGCTCGATTTGCTCGAGGCTTTCGATGCGCGGGTCAATCCAGAGCAGCAAAATAGCATGCATGTTACCGGCATGTACCGTGTAAGCGAGGACAGGCTGAACCGGTTGCCGGCAAAGACGATCAAGGCGATGATGTTGCGAGGTGAATTGTCGCGCGTCTATGCGCATTTGATTTCGCTGGAGAATTTTGCGAAATTACTCGATCTTTCAGCCGTTGATGATTAATTCGACAGCATAAATACAGGCGATCAGAGATATGGGTGTAGAAATAAAACTGAGCGACAACGAGTTACCGGCGTCCCCGGTATTTGTCGATTTCCTGGCTCACGTCATCGATAACAAGGATTTCGAGAAAGCGAAATGGGGCGATCAGCTGAGTGAAGAATTGAGTTCCGATCAAAAGCACGTGATCGAGCAGGCCGCCGCGAATGCGCAGCGCGTCATCGCCGACCCCGAGGGTCAGAAACACGTCGCGCGCTCCTATGCACTGCTGGTTGCGCTGTTAACCGGTAACCTCGAAGTCATCAAGGACATACAGCTCAAGTTTCATTTCATCAACATCATCGGCGCCCCGCGCAATGGCGGCTCCTATCTGACCAAGGAAGTGTATCGTTCGCTGGGTTTCGATCCGAGCAATGTGCCCAACGTCATCGCCCACGACGGCTTTCCCGAGGCGGGCCCGTTCCGCTTCGAAAAAGGCGTCAACAGCTGGATTACGAGCCTGCATACCATGGCCGAGTTTCTCAGCATGGTCGAAATTTACTTCGGCGACCGCAAGCCGCATACCGGCAAGATCATCGTCCCCAAGAAATTGACCAAGGGTTCCTATGCCGGCGGTTTTTTTCACCGGATACTGGGCGAGTCGGTTGAGCACCTGATCACCATCCGTCATCCCGTCGCCGCCTGTATGTCCACCTATGAAAAGTCCGGAGGGTTACCCGAAGACGGCAAGCATGCGGTTCGCGGTAATATCGAGCAGTGGGTGGTGCGCGACCTGGTTTACACCGGTCTGAAGGAATCGGAAGTGATGCAGATGGATTATTTCGACGCCTACCTGCGTTACTGGGAGCAATACCACAACTACATCGCCAGTACCGGCCTGAGCGCCAACCGGCACATCCGCATCGTGCCATACGTCAAGGAAAACCTGATGGATACCGCCCTCGACTTTTACTATCGCTTCGGTGATCGCAACCCCCAGCCGGAGGACTTCAAGGTCTTCGACAAGAAGGACCGCCATCCCGAGTGGCTGGTGAAGGCGGAACCCGTGGTGAAGCGCGTGCATGACATGTGGCGGGGCGTCGGCCTCGAGTTCCCGCTCGAGGAAGTCATGCTCTGCTGGTAACCCGTGGCCGCAATGTCCGCGGCTTCCCGCCGAACGGGCGTTTGCGCGGTTGAGCAGGCACTGTAAATTTTTCACAAAAACGCCGATTTCTGTGCCACCTGTCACGTTTCTGCCAGGCCCGTCACTATAGACTTTTACGCTTCGGTCTTTTATTCTCCCCGGACTCATA
>JAAEPH010000350.1 GCA_024232855.1 Gammaproteobacteria bacterium | reverse complement strand
TATCGCAGACGACAATGCGATCGACCATGCCCGTGGCATTCAGCGCGCTGACAACGCCACCGATCGCCGCGGCTTCGTCCCTGGCCGGTATCACCGCGCAGACCTGGCGGTTTTTATACATGTCGTGGTAACGGCTCTGTGGCGCCCCGGCGGTTGCGTGGCAGCAGGAGTAATAATGCCAGTGGCGGCAGGTACTGCAGCCAGACGATGCCGTGATCGAATAATGCAGCTTCGCCGCGGAAGTCGAAGTAGAAGCGCAGGAAGTAAATCGGCATCAGCGCGCACAGCAGTAACAAAGCCGGTTGAGGGTAAAAGCACAGCCAAGGCAGAAACCACAGGCAGTACCAGGGCAGCTGTACCGGGCTCAGCAGAAACAGGGCGGCGATGGTGATGGTAATCCAGCGGATCAACTGTGATGCATCGGCCGGCTCGCGCCGCAGCAGGTAGCAGGGCAGCAGGACCAGGATCAGCGCCACCAGCAGGCGTGCATGTATTTCCGCGGCGTCGCTGTACAGTGAGAGTAAACCGACGAGCTGCGTAAACAGGGCCGAATTGCGCTGCCAGTGCTGGCTGAAGGCCGCCAGGCCGGAATGGTCGGCCGAGCCAAACAGCAACATCGGCAGAATTCCGACACTGCCGATGGTGACGACACTGCCGATGGCCATTGCCAGCGGCCGCCGGCGAGTGAGCAGGCCGCGCAGGGCGAAAGGCAGCAGTAGCAACGGCCATAGCTTGATACCGGCGGCCAGCGTCAGAGCGCCGCAGGCTACCAGCGGCCGCTGTACTATCATCGACTGCAGCGCAAGCATTAACAGCGGCAACAGCAACAGGTCCATGTGCAGGCCGTTGTAGGTCAGGATTACCAACAGCGGGTTCCACCAGTAAATGCAACTCCACAAGGGCGACAGGCCGAGACGCCTGAGAATACTCAAAATCAGTAACAGGGCCATGCCGTCGGCAAGCAGGTAAAGATAGCGCAGGCCGTCTGCCTGCCACGGCTCGAGCCAGTGCGCCAGCGCGAACAGCAACTGCGCCAGCGGCGGGTAGATGCTGCTGAGTTCGCGGTAGTTGATACGCTCGAACACCAGCCCCGCCTGCATTGCCAGCGACTCCAGTTCGCTACCGGGCACCTGCGCGGGCGGCAACGCGTAAGGGTTGAATCCATTGGCAAGCACAGCTCCATCCCACAGGTAGCGGTAGTAGTCGATTTCCAGTACCGGGTAGGAGCCGAACAGTAGCGCGCGCATCAGCAAGCCGATGAGCAACATCGTGGCGAGCGTGTAAGGCGAGATCGGCAAACGCGGAACGAGCCATGCCAGCGGCAGGTAAATCGTACCGGCGCCGACAAACAGGCCGGTGAATGCGAGGATTGGCGCCCTGCTGAAATCCACATCGTAGTAAAACGGTTGCGATATCAGCGCGATGACGAACGCAATCGCAACCAGCCCTGCGCCGAGCGCGAGCGCAGCGGCGGCGAAACGGATGCCGGGCTTAACTGCCGACTCGGCCGCGCACGCGTTTGGCATTGTCGGTTCCGCTCAGCGAGTTCAGGCGCCAGTCGTAACTGTGATTGTCGATCGTCGTAAGCTTGCGCAGAGAGCTTGCCAGCTCGCCGTAAGCGTAGAGCCGCAAATGGCGGATAACACCGGCATCGTCGCCACCGAAATCGTCGATGTACCAGAGGTACAGGCTGGAGACCTGAAGTTTGCCATCGAACACGCGCGCACCGCGCGCATGATTGACAAACTCGCGCGCCGCTCGGTCCAGCATTCTTTCCGTGGAATTGCCTGTAAAAACGCGGATGCGCAGATTGGGGCAGCCGAGCGACGCGCAGTTGAGCGCGTAATGAAGACGCGCATCGCGCCAGACAGGGCGCAGAATACGGTGCTCGATGTCGTTCAGGGTCAGTGCATGGCCCTCGACCTCGATTAGCTCCTTGTCCCAGGGACCGAAACTCAGCAGGCCCGCCGAAATATCGCGGATGCTGTCGACCGGGTAAGCCCGTAATACCTCGCGCACGGTGAGCGCATTGTACAGGTTGATCCAGTAAGCGCGTTGCACCTTGCGGTTGTAGTCACTGATTTTGATTTGCGACATCTGTACAAGGTAACGATCCAGCCTCTCCTGATCATCTTCACTGAACTCGCCGTAGGCAAAGCGGTGGATACCATCCTCGTCGGTGTAGACATATGCCCGTAAAATTACGGCCCAGCCGCGGTGGTCGATGCGCGCCGGATTTTGCGCATCGTGAACCGACCAACGCGGCCACAGGTCAGCGCTTTCAGCGGCCTGCGGATTACTGCCGATCGCGGGCAGCAACAACAGGATTAGCACCAGGGTTCTTTGCATAACAGAAACAGGTCGTTGCGATTGAATTAAGACGAATAAAACCGGCGATCGTTCAATGCGCTGCGAACCGGTTCACCTAACCCGGAAAATTCATAAATATGCACAATCTCGCTTGTCTATTGATTCCACAAGAAATATATCCTCAGTCGCTCGTAATCACCGATACGAGACTTCTTCGGATATTTCCTTGTGAAATCAATATACTGCGCGATC
>JAAEPH010000349.1 GCA_024232855.1 Gammaproteobacteria bacterium | reverse complement strand
GCCGATCGTGATGAGCCATGTTTCCAGGCAGGCGACAAGGTTTCGATCTGGCCTCCGGTCGCGGGTGGATGAGTGGCTTGAGCCGTGATTTTCAAAGACGTTCGGTGAATCGATCCAGTGACAAGAAATAAAATTGTAAGCGACGAGTTCACGCGTGACATGGGTTACAGTGAAAGGGATTTCTATCGGACCTTGCCCTCGGCAATTGGAGAATACCGGTACGCCAGAGAAGGACAGCTTGTAACCATTACCCACCCGGACAAGAACCATGTTTTATTACTCAACGTGGCGCCGCTGCCCGACCGGGTATTAGGTTCTATCAGGATCGCGCGGGTTGAAGTCAGCTTTACGTTCGAGAATTTTTCTACCGCCGAGCGAAACCTGTTCATGGCTGGTTTCGAACTCAGATTTCAACGCGGCGGCGGTTGATCTCTCCCTAAAAAAGCACAATCCCGTGCGATTACTTTTCCGGTCCGCGAGAAATGCGGGAGAGGGGAAGGTGGATGCCGGTGACAGGGGCGCCTGTATGGAATCCGCAATACATCGTGCCAGATTAATGCATTCCTGAAACAGGCTCATACCGCTTTCTGTTTATTTTTTGTTGTCGCCAGGCAGCCCGAAATGATCCTGAAAGGACTGCGGTATAATTCTCTTATGCCGAAATTGCCTCGCGCTATGGCTGATAAAAGACGAAAGAATGATGACCACCACGAGTAGCAGGATTTGATTCTCTTTATCGAGAAAAGGGATACCGGCCAACAGTAATAATTTGACCAAGACACCTGCCCCGCGTATTTCGAACAGGATGATGCAACTACCGTACAGGTCAACCAGAAACATGCCCAACCCGGTGATCACGACGGCCGCAATCCACAGGGCAAGCTCCGCTTTACCCGGCTGAAAATAAACCCCGCCCACCACGAAGCATATACAAAGTAGATGCGCCGAGCGTAGCGTGTTCAAAATCAGCCGCCTGTGAGGCATTTCCCGAAAGGTTTTCGGGAATAAACGCGTACGGATACTATCGGTCATTCAATGATTCTACGGACATCGGCTTTTAAATTGCCCCGGGGTAATCCGCAGGCCTGGTTGTTTGAGTCATATCGCCCATAGTACAACATTTAAGTTTCACTGGTGACTAGCAGTCTGTAGGACTTAGGGAGTTTTTACCTTTCTGAAGCAACACCAGCGGAACGCAGCTATTCCGGTCTGCATAGATTGTGACACAATCCAGGCATTGGAAACATTCGTCGTAGCTGATTTCCCCCGAATTCGGGATCGCATTGTATGGGCAGCGCACCGCACAGAGTTGACAACGCGTACCGCATTCTCGACGGCGCGGGATCCAGTTTCGTAAGCGCAAAAGACCGCCAACCACCAAAAACGCACCCAGCGGGCAGATGTATCGGCAATATCCGCGGAATACAATCATACCGAGAAGCAACCACAGAATGGCATACGCAACGAAGTACCATTCACGCATAAAGTAGGTAGTTACCGCGGTCTTAAATGGCTCTACTTCGATCGAGGCATCGAGGGTGGTCGGTGCGTAAAAAGCCATCGCGACAAGAGCCAGTAAGATAAGATACTTCACTTTTTTTAACGCCCGATCTGTAGACCCCCGGATTTTCAGTTGATTGATATCGAGCTTTTCGGCCAGGTTGCCACATAATTCCTGCATCGCGCCATAGGGGCATAACCAGCCGCAGAAAAAACCCCGTCCCCAAATCAGAAAAGATGCGATCACGAATCCCCAGATCACCAGCGAAAACGGATCGAACAATAAAAAATTCAGGCTCTGTGCTGAAAACAGCGCTCGTAGTGTGCCGAGTACAGTGACCACCGATAACTGACCCTGTCCGTACCAGCCAATAAAAATTATCATTAGCGCGAGAAATACCATGCGAACAGTGCGATATTGCCGCAGACCGGCTAACCAGCGAAGCCGGACCAGTAAAACAATCGACAGTACCAACAGGAATCCGCAAACCAGGTACAAATCCGCCAACCTCCCCATGATCGCGGCCTGTAAGGGCGTTAGCGGCTTGTCAAAACCCGGGGTTAAGTAAAATCTTTGCGGTGATCGATGGCCAAAAGTCAGGTCGCGGACACCAATTGTCGGCATGAAACTACCATGTTCTCGCACT
>JAAEPH010000348.1 GCA_024232855.1 Gammaproteobacteria bacterium | reverse complement strand
CCATGATCCAGACGTACTTGAGCTTGTTGCCGATCAACACTTCGAGCGCAGGCGCAAAAGCCAGGTAGAAAACCATGTTGCCCATCAGGTGGAACAAGCCGCCGTGCGCCAGGGATGACGTCAGCATTTTGAGCGGATTCCAGGTTTCGGGGTAGTAAAGCAGGCTCTCGGTGATGTCGGAACTGACCTGGGCAGCAAATATCAGCATGCATAAAAGCGTCATCGCATAGGTCACTATCGGGGGTTTGGAGAGACGCAGGGCCGTGCTGTAAGGAATGATAACCATCGGCAGAACAGTATTCAGTTATGAACTGAATCAAGAATAGCCTGATTTGAAGACAATAACAGGGCGCCCCTCCTCCGGGCGTCATGCTACCAATGGGATGGGGTCTCAATGGGACACACACTTTATTAATTGGCCTGATTCTGAATTGCTGCAGATATAGACGGTGTGTTCTTGGAATCTTCCTCAGATTGTGAGTGTATTTCCCTTGGAATCCTAAGGGGCCTAAAAGCACAGCGAAGCAATCTATCAGACTAAAGACTATCAGATGGAGATTGCTTCGTCGCTACGCTCCTCGCAATGACATTCATTCAGGGTGTAAGCAGATGCCGCTAAACTGTTTGCAGGACGATCTTCGGCGCCGCGCAACGCCCCTTGAGCAATTCGTCGAAGGCCTCGGCGCCGGCGGAGAGGGGCCGCTGTTCGACCCAGCCGAGGCTGCCCAGCGCCCCGCTATTCAATTTCTGCAGGGTGACGCGCAAATCGACCGGCGTATAGGTATAGGCGCCAATAAAGGTAATTTCGCGCAAGGTCATCGAGCGTACATCGAGGCCGCCCAGGTTATCCATCAGCCCGATGTGCACGATCACCCCGCCCGAGCGGCAGGCAAGCACCGCCTGTTCACGCGTCACCGCGCCGCCGACCGCATCAAACACACAGTCGAAATGCTGCGCGTCGGCCTGCTCTTGAACCGGGTCGATCAGCTCGAAGTCGCAGTGCTGTTCGACCAGCTCCCGTCGCAGCGGGTTGGTTTCGGCGACGACGATGTCGGTGACCCCCTTGTCACGCAAAATCAGCGCCGTCAACAAACCAACCGAGCCGGCACCGATGACCAGCGCGCGCGACTCGCTCAGCGGCCGATGGCTGCTGCGTTCCGCCAGTAACGCCGCGTGCAGGCCGGTCGCTCCCGGCTCGGTCAGGGCGGCGTGCGCGCCCGCCATGCCGTCCGGCACCGGGATCAGGTTACGTCCGGGGATAGCGATTTTCTCGGCAAAGGCGCCGGCGCGGTACATGCCGATCAGGTCTCGCTCGGTGCACAGGTTGTGGCGCCCGCCGAGGCTGTTGTCGCAGACACCGCAGGTAATCAACGGGTTACCACCCGCTGCCCGCTAGCCGGACCTTCGATAACGGTTCCCACGGGCTTCGTGTCCCAGGATCAACGGCGGCACACGCCGCTCGTCATGGCCCAGGTAAGCATGCATGTCCGAGCCGCAAATACCGACCGCTTCGATGGCGACCAGGGAATCACCCGGCTGCACCGTCGGTTCCGGCTCCTCGCGGTATGTCATTTCCTCGTTCGCGGTATACACCAGCGCTTTCATTTCGCCGTAAACCCTCCATCGACCGCGAGGGTCTGACCGGTAATATAAGCCGACGCGGGCGACGCGAAGAATACGGTCGCGCCCGCGAGATCGTCGAGTTCGCCATTACGTCCGATCGAGGTCTGTATCCTGGTAACTCCTGCCAGGCGGGGCCAAGACAGACGAAAAGCGATTGGACAGGACAAAACACCAGAAGAACGCCGTAGGGCCATGACCTGCACCCGAGGGCATAAAGGCACAACGGTTGAAAAGGGTATTCACCAAAAGTAGGCGCTTTAGGCGACATCGATCCGAACGCGGCCCGGTGGCAACCTGCGCTCATTGCGGTGGACCTGTGAAGGTCATAGCCGATACGTCGGACCGTTGTATAGAGGGTCTACAGGTCATCGACAAGATTCTGACCCATCTTAAGAAAAAGGACAGGCTGCCATCTCTCCCCAATGCTTTGCCTGAAACCAGAGCACCACCACACCAAAAGTAGGCGCCATGAGGCGAACCACTCTTTTCCACTTTTAGACTACATGTTCTCCTGTCATTGAGCTGTCCAGGATAGTGGCAGCAGGGGGAGCTATTGCATGGCGTCGATGTCAGCGCTAGATTAAACGCAAAATTGGCTGGCTTGTTTAGATTTTCGGACGTATTCGGTACCTCCGTGCCGGATAATCGGCTTGTACTCTTGATTATTGGACTTGGTTATCTGGAAATATAGCATTTATGCTTCTTATACTTTAAGTGCTTGCATCGCCAGTCGCAGTGGTCCGGCAAACGGGCCAGACAGCAATTAGCCCGGAGAATTCATAAATATGCGCAAAAATCGCGCAGTATATTGATTTCACAAGGAAATATCCGAAGAAGTCTCGTATCGGTGATTACGAGCGACTGAGGATATATTTCTTGTGGAATCAATAGACAAGCGAGATTG
>JAAEPH010000347.1 GCA_024232855.1 Gammaproteobacteria bacterium | reverse complement strand
CCGATCTATTATTACGTTGATCCTGGCGGGCATCGCCATCAATTCAGTCGGTGGCGCCCTGATCGCGTTGGCGCTCAACTTCGCACAGAGCCCCTACGCGATGCAGGAAATCGTGTTCTGGTTGCTCGGCTCGGTTGCTACCCGCAGTGTGAACGAGCTTTTCATCGCGCTGCCATTTATGGTGACAGGTTGGGGCATGATTCTCTATTGCGGTCGTTTTCTGAACGCGTTGACCCTGGGTGAAGAGACTGCAAAATCGATGGGTTTTGAGGTTACTCGTTTGCGTCTGCTGCTGTTGCTCGGTGTCACTACAAGTGTCGGTGCGGCGGTGTCGGTGGCGGGAAATATCGGTTTCGTGGGCCTGGTGGTGCGCCATCGGATTCGCCCGTTTGTGGCTTTCGAACCCCGACGCCTGCTGCTGGCGAGTGGCGTAGCCGGTGCAATCCTGCTACTGATTTCTGACATCGCAGTGCAATTGCTGTCGAGCAATGGTGAGATAAAGCTTGGCGTGATCACCT
>JAAEPH010000346.1 GCA_024232855.1 Gammaproteobacteria bacterium | reverse complement strand
GATAGTATAGGATAGTAACTATTAGTATAGGATAGGATAGGATAGGATAGGATAGTATAGGATAGTATAGGATAGTATTAGTATAGGATAGTATAGGATTCTGATAGGATTCTGATAGGATTCTGATAGGTTAGTATTAGTATATGATAGTAACTTTTAGTAGTGGTTTGTATGGGATAGTCAGTATTAGTCTGGGATATGATTTGTATTTTAATGATACGGAGCCCACCGAGATCTAAACTCTTTGCCTACTCGACGCTTTTGAGAGGTTTCTGATAGGATTCTGATAGGATTCTGATAGGATTCTGATAGGTTAGTATAGGATAGGATAGTATAGGATAGTATAGTATAGGATAGGGTAGTATAGGATAGGATAGGATAGGATAGGATAGGATAGTATTAGTATAGGATAGTATAGGATAGTATAGGATAGTATAGGATAGTATTAGTATAGGATAGTATTAGTATAGGATAGTATAGGATAGGATAGGATAGGATAGTATTAGTAGGAT
>JAAEPH010000345.1 GCA_024232855.1 Gammaproteobacteria bacterium | reverse complement strand
TCACGCTCCCGGCATTTTTCAGATGTGCGTTAATTTTCCCTGAAATGCGGTGGTCCGGAATTCGTAATGCTTCGTAATCAGCTGCAAGAACGTCGTAGTTTACGGCCATGATTAATGCCTGGATTTACCTCATTCGATTCGAGTGTAACCAACTCAGCCGAAGTTATCGATAAACGGGATGCATTACTACGCATTGTTTTTGGAATTGGTGATGACCGATGACTGAGGTTCACTATTTACTTTAAGCTGAAAAATATCGGGTCTCGCGTAATGCCCCGTCACATCAAGATCAAGTTTTGCTTTTGTGATTTCGTCAAGATCCAGTTCCGCATATAGAATACCCTCCTTATCCCAGAGTGGTCCGGCGATAACTTCACCGGAAGGCGCAATAATTACACTGCCGCCGCTGCACATTATGTCGGGTTGATCAGCAAGCTCATCGATTGATTCCAAATCCGGCGCCCCCTCGCCGCTAGCCCGCATCGCTCAGCGTAAAATATTCTTAGCGGCGACCGGATTCCAGGCAGTTTGCCTGTAACTCGCTTAAAGCAGATCCAAGACCCTCGAGCAGTTCATCGATTTCTTCATCGCTGATCGTGAGCGGTGGCGAGACCAGAAACCAGTGACCGTATTTCCCGCCGGATGTTTGGCGGGAGTAAATCATCAACCCATGGTTCAAACCGTAAATTCGGATTTTGTCGGTAAGACAAAACTCGTTGGGAAACGACTGCTTCGTTTTCGGGTCGGCCACCAGTTCCACCGCCAGCAACATGCCCATACCTCGGATATCCCCGATGATCGAGATGCTGGTCTTGAGTCGCTTTAAACCTGCGAGAATTTTTTTTCCCGACGAATCGGCTCGATTGACGAGGTCCCGGTTTTCGTATTCTTCCAGAACCGCAAGCCCGGCGGCGCAGGAAACCGGATTGGCATTGTAGGAATACTGAAATTCGAAGCCGGACAAATCGGCCAGTTTATCGACCATTACCGCGGGGGCCAGAACCGCGCCCAACGGGCTGTAGCCGGATGCCAGTCCCTTGGCCAGGGTGATGATGTCCGGCATGGCCTCCGGCCAATGATGTGCGGCCAGAAACCTGCCTGTTCGACCCATGCCGCATAAAATTTCATCGAAAACCAGATGGACGTCGTGTCGTGTGCAAATTTCGCGGATGTGAGAAAAATATTCCCCGGGCGGCACAACGCAACCCGTTGAAAGCCCTCCTATGGGCTCGATCACAAATGCCAGAACATTTTCCTTCCCCAGTTTTTGAATCGTGGAATCCAGGCATTTTGCACAATGAAGCGCATAACCAGCCGCATCATAGCCAGCCGGTGTCCGGTAATTAAGCGGAGCCGGCACCTTGACCGATGGTTCCGCGAAGCCATCCAGGAATGGCTGCATCAATATTTCACCGTTCATTGCCAGGGTTGCAATCGTGGCGCCGTGATAGGAGGGCTCGCAGGTTATAATCCTGGTCTTTGACGATTTACCGGTCGCAATCGCATATTGACGCAGGAACTTGATCGCGTTCTCCATGGCCTCACTGCCGCCGGAAGTCAGGTGAACGCGCTCGAACCCCGGGCCGGCCAGTTCCGCCAGTCGCCCGCTGTATTCAATGTTTGGGTGATTTCTTGCCAGGCGTGGAAACGCGTATTCCATGGTTTTCGCCTGTTCCGCCATGCGCTCGGCCACGGTGGAATTTCCATGCCCGATATTGCTCACCACCGGACCCGATGAGACATCGATATAGCGGTTCCCTTCACTATCCCAGAAATAAATGCCGGAAGCCTTCTCGATCAGGGGCAGTGGAACCTTATTTGACCTGGCATAGAAAGCGGTCTGACCGCCGCCTGCTTGCGGGCCTGAATCCTGTGGAAGGGGTGAGTTGAACATCGATTTCTCCAAATTTGTGGTCAATAAATTGTAATGATTGTTATGATATTTTGCATAATAGTATTGACAAAAATGTCGAGTCAATATAAATATTGTCATCATGACAATGTGGTGTCCCGACCTCAAAGATAAAACCGGTCCCAGGTACCGGCAAATCGCCGCGGCGATTGGTGAGAGCATCGATAACGGCGCCCTCCCGGAACAGGCCCAACTTCCCCCGCAACGCGCCCTGGCCGATCGGCTGAGGGTTTCTCTCAATACCATTAGCCGGGCCTATGCCGAAGCGATGAAGCGAGGGTTTGTTTGCGGAGAAGTGGGGCGGGGAACCTATGTCAGAACCGGCGGGCCGCTGCCGGCACAGGTTTCGCGGGCGAGCATGAGTCGACCGGCCGATGGCCCTGTCGATTTCAGCTTAAGCCTCCCGGCGGCCGGGGAGGGCGCCGCCGCGTTGACGCAGGCGCTCGACAACATAAAAGCATCCGCCTGCCTGTCTGATTATCTCGACTATCAAACCGATGCCGATATCGGGCATCATCGCGAGGCCGCCTGCCGATGGATATCCCGGCTGGGCCTGGACGCGCGCAGTGACAACATTATTATTACCAATGGCGCGCAGCATGGATTAATGGTGGCCTTGCTCGCCTTGCTGCAACCGGGCGACGTCCTGTTGACCGAAGCAATGACCTATGCCCCGATCAAGGCCCTGGCCCGGCATTTGGGATTGATATTGTTTCCGGTCGATATGGATGCCGAGGGGCTCTCTCCGGCGGCGCTGGATGCGGCTTGTCGAGCAACCTCCGCTAAGACCCTGTATTGCCTGCCGACCCTGCATACGCCGACCACGCTTACCATGAGTTCGGAACGGCGACAGGACATTGCCGAAGTCGCGAGCAAGCACGATTTATTGATTATCGAAGACGATGTTTTCGGTTTTCTTCCACCTGAAAGACCACCGCCCCTGGCATGTTTCGCTCCGCTACGGACTATATTCGTTACCAGCGTCTCCAAGAGCCTCGCGCCAGGGCTTCGAGTCGGCTATGTTCATGCCCCCGAGCGATTGTGCCGCTCCCTGCGCGCGGCGGTTAATTTATCCTGCTGGATGCCGCCGCCTCTGATGTCTGAAATCGCAAGTTTGTGGATCGAGGATGGAACGGCAGATCGCCTCAACGAGTTTCAAAGGTCCGAAGCGCGAGCACGGCAGGCACTGGCAAGAAAATACCTGAATGGCCACGGAATGGTTAGCGATCCTTCCGGGTTCCATCTCTGGCTGCCGTTACCGGCGCACTGGAAAGCCGATGCTTTCCGAGTCGCGGCGGATCGACAGGCTGTGAAGCTGTTAACCGCCGATCCCTTTACCGTGTCACCAACCGATTCACCGCAGGCTGTGCGCCTTTGCCTGAGTCATGAGCTCACGCGCGAGAGAGTAGGTAAAGGCCTGGAGATTGTTGCCAGGCTCTTAGACGAAACCGATGATCCCGGGGTGCTTGTTGTATGAGATATGCGGGCTAGAGATTCAGCCTTGCAATAAACCTGACTCGGTCATTCGATACTCGTAAAAATGAGCGTCATCGCCTTTGCCTTTTCGGACATGCATTCTTTGTTGTGCTAACTGCATGACAACTGTGCCCACGGTGCCAAGTTCCTGTACTGACTCATCGGCTACATAGTTACGATAAATAGGAAATGCCTGGTTCGAGTCGTCCGAAAGCATATTAAACATGGTTTCCAGATTTTGCTCTTTCGCGCGGGATAAAATCTCGGTGGCTTTGTCGAAGAGCGTATAGGAGCCAAAAAAAGCAGGGTCGCTGGTTGAGTTGATTTCGTCACCCAAATAGTGATTGGTATGAATCAGCGTATCGGCCACGGGTTCTAAACGGTAACTCTGATCGCCGCAAAATTCCATATCAAAACCGTTACCGCCGCCGTCGGCAACGATTATATTACTGGCTTTACCGCTGCTGTGACGGGCCAACAACGCCTCGACCTGTTCGAGCGACCCGCAATCCAGAATGGCTCGCAATACGATATGCACCGGCAACCCGTTTTGCACTTGTCCCAGGGTCAAAATGTTTAAACAGACGCCGAGACCATGGTTATTCATGCCGATTTTGCCGATAATTCCCGGCTCGGTCTTCATTGCTATAGCATGACCGTCGGGCTGCACAATGTTCATCAATACGGTGAGAGGTTCGAGTGCTTTACCCCAGTCCCAGTTTTGACCGAGTATCGATTGCTCGCGGAAATACACCGCCGTGCATTCATTGCTGATCCTGTTATTGCGAGAGAGGATTTCTGTGCGGGCGTTTAGCGCAAAAATCCAGCCAGTCTCGACGCCGGCGGCCCTGGCAATCGCGGTTATTTCAGCGACGTAATCCGGCTTGAAGTCCCCAATGATTTTTTGGAAATAGTTGGCAAGCTTGAAGATTTCCGCCTTGGGTAAATTGAAAATCGAGTGATAGAAATCGATGGTTTGAGCAATTTCGTGTTTGAGTATTTCGCCGTGTTGTTCGCCACGTTCGAGCGGATTGCCGGAAATGTGGACAAGCGGAAACTGGTTCATCGTTTTAGATATCGGATCAAGGCTTCGGATCGGGCAATGCCATTCGCCAGTAATAAGCGGTGACGGTCTCCGACCGGGTTTCGGCCATGTACCGCCGCGAGGAAATCCAATGGTATCAAACGCGTGCCCTGATGCAGTAATTGGTGAATAAGAAGCATAAGAGCTATATCCCGAAATAACCAGCTTCGATAAGCTGCTTCCGCCAATAAAACAAAATAAATAAAACATAATAATAGAATAAGGCGACGCCAGGAATATGGGCAATTCCTCGTCTCATTTTTCCCCTTCGTCGTTCCCGATGCCGCTACAAACAGGTCAGTTGACAGCGGCGCCCCTATGTTTCAACCTTGAACCAATCAACCTATTGAAAATATCGACCGGGTAATCGTACTGTTTCGAGATCCGCGTTGATATACAATCAGGAAAACCGTATGGGGATATGGATCACAGTTCAGTTCCCGGGAGTCTTTTATGCGTCTGCAAACCCTGACATGGCCCGAGGTCGAAACTTACCTGAAGCGTTCGAATGGCATCATTGTGCCCATCGGTTCGACCGAGCAGCATGGTCCGAACGGCATGCTCGGCACTGATGCAATATGTCCCGAGACTATTGCCTTCGGCATCGCCAAAAAGATGGAAGTGCTGATTGCGCCGACCCTCTCGATCGGGCAGGCACACCATCACCTGGGCTTTCCAGGCACCATCGCCTTGCGCCCCAGCACCTTGCTGGCGGTACTGGTGGATGTGGTGCGCTCGCTGTATCGCCATGGCTTTCGCCACCTGTATTTTCTCAATGGCCACGGCGGCAATGAAGCAACCGTGAATGCCGCCTTTCAGGAAATTTACGCCCAGTCCAGCTTTGGCGACGCCGACATGTCCGATTTACGCCTCAAGCTTTGCAACTGGTACATGGCCCCGGGAGTCGGGCGCATATCGAAAGAATTGTTCGGCGATCAGGAGGGTAGTCATGCTACGCCATCGGAGGTTTCGCTTACTTTTTATGCCTGTCCGAATGACGTGAAATCCACCCCCATGTCGCCGGCGATCGCACCCGAAGGGTCGATCCGGGATGCGGGCGATTATCGAGCCCAGTTCGCCGACGGGCGCATTGGCTCAAACCCGCAACTGGCCACGGCGGCGGCGGGTGAACGCCTGTTCGAGGCCTGCGTGACCGATTTGCTCGAGGACTATGGCAAGTTTTTGTCTACCTGAACCGAAACTGCCTTGTCACCCGGTGAATCCAGTATCACCCGTCAATATTTCTTCTACTCCCCGCATTGCAAAAACAGGTTCGCTCAAGAGGCGATGTGCAGGCGGCCTGCCGGGCTTAGGGAGAGCCGTTCGTTTCCCGTCCCGGTAACCAGCACCATGTCGCAGTGACGGGTAGCGCCCACGCCTTGCACGTGGGTGAATGGTTCAACCGAAATCGCCATGCCGCTCGCTCTTCTTCGACAACCTGCTCGATGCCAGGGTGCGGGAATTCAACCCGCGCTACGCCGAGGCCGAGGGTGCGTTGCTAAGGTTTTTCGCCATTACTCATTACCATACTTTACAAATAGACGACCAAATGCATAATAGAACGGCATGATTAAACGATCTCTCTGGCTGGATCGAATAAAACAGGCCTGGGTCCGACGGTCCATTGTCTGGCTATCCGGTGTGCGCCGGGTGGGCAAGACGACGCTGACCCGGATGCTGCCCGACGCGGTGTATATGAACTGCGATCTGCCCTCCACCCTGCGGGCGCTGGAAGATCCGGAGCTGTATTTCGACAGCCAGGCGAAGGGCAGCGTACAGATCTTCGATGAGGTGCATCATCTTGATGACCCCAGCCGCCTGTTGAAGATTGCCGCCGATGAGTACCCCCATCTGAAGGTGCTGGCGACCGGGTCTTCCACCCTGGCGGCAACCCGCAAGTTCCGCGATTCGCTCACCGGGCGCAAGCAGGCAATTCACCTGTGCCCGGTGCTCTGGGAGGAGTGTGCCGAACCCTTCGGCCTGCATGATCTGGATCGCCGCCTGTTACACGGCGGGTTACCCGAACCGCTGTTAGCCGCGCGCAAAGATCCCCCGTTTTTCAATGAATGGATTGACAGTTTCTATGCGCGGGACATTCTGGAACTGTTTGGTATCCGCAACCGCCAGGGGTTTTTGTCGCTGTTCCGCCTGCTGCTGCGCCAGAGTAGTGGGCAACTGGATTACAGCCAACTGGCGAATTTAAGCGAGTTGAGCCGCGCCACGGTCAAGGCTCACATCGAGGCCATGCAGGTCGCCCATGCGGTGCATCTGTTGCGCCCCTTTCACGGCGGCGGCAAGCGCGAGATCGTCAGCCGACCCAAGTGTTATGCCTTCGATACCGGATTTGTCACTTTCGAAAAGGGCTGGGACACTATCCGTGACGATGACCGCGGCCTGTTGTGGGAACACCTTGTGCTGGATGGCTTGCGCTTTCGTTTTGCCGACGAGGATATTTTCTACTGGCAGGACAAGTCACATCGGGAAGTGGATTTCGTGATCCGCAGTGGGCGTGACCGGGTAGATGTTGTGGAGTGCAAGATTAATCCGGACAAGCTTGATGCGAAACCGGTGGAGGTATTCCGCAGCCTGTATCCGAAAGGGGAAAATTACATTGTCAGTCCCGCGGTGAAAAAGCCTTACAAAGTCCGACGGGGTAATTTGGTGTTTACTGCCTGCACAACGCGGGATATTCCATCATGAAGCCGGGTGAACACAAGACCGTCCAGGCCCGAATCCTCGAATACGCGGAAGACATTGGCTGGATGTTTGTGCCCCGAGAAGAAGCCGAGCGGCGGCGCGGCTTTTATCCGGACGCGCCGCCCGCCGACCACGCCAGGAACCGCTCGCTGTTCTTCGACGACCTGCTCGACGCCAGGGTGAGGGAATTCAATCCGCGTTACGCCGAGGCCGAAGGCGCGTTGCTCGGCCAATTTCGCCATCTCCACACCGACATCTATGGCAATCGGGAATTCGTCGAGCACCCGCGCAACCGGGGCAAGTTTTTCGACCACGAAGAAAAGCGCGAGCGTGACCTGATTCTGATCGATTACAACGACCCGGCGCGCAACGTTTACGAAGTCACCGAGGAGTGGGCCTTTCACAACGGCCACCACGGCACGCGGGAGGATGTCGTCTTTCTCGTCAACGGCATCCCGGTGCTGGTGATCGAGTGCAAGAACGCCAGCAAGGACGAGGCGATTGCCTTAGGCGTGGATCAGATCCGCCGTTACCACCGCGAGACGCCCGAGCTGTTCGTGTCGCAGCAGATTTTCACGGCTACCGACGCGATTGGTTTTTCCTACGGGGTGAGCTGGAACACGGTGCGGCGCAACATTTTCAACTGGAAGGACGCCGAGGTCGGCAAGCTGGAGGCCAAGGTGAAGAGCTTCTGCGCCATCCCGCGGGTGCTCGCGTTCCTGAAGGACTATGGAAGGGCGCTAGATGCCAACCTGATCGATCTCCATGAACGCCTGAAACAAAAGCGCTATGTTGCGCCGCCGATCAAGCGGGTATGGATCGAAAAGGAAGGGGGAAAGAAACGCCCGATAGGGCTATTG
>JAAEPH010000344.1 GCA_024232855.1 Gammaproteobacteria bacterium | reverse complement strand
TGCTGCTGCCTTATCCGCGATGGTCCTGGCCCGCATTTCTCACCAGTATGACGGGGGCCGTAATGTTGAGACACATCCTGGTGCCATTCGATATTGTGCACATCAGGTCCACGCCGATTCACTAGCCGGTAATTCATTCCCCCGGCAAAAAACTTTCCGCTGAATTGATTGCGTCTGATTTCGTGCATGTGATAATCAACTTCAATTGTTGTTCTCTGCGAGAAGTTATGATCAATAATCCGGTATTGCGCTGGATCGATGATACTTTTATCGACCTTGGCCGCCAGCTCCGCTGGTTCTATCTGCCGCCGCTGATGATTTACATGGCCGCAGGTGTCCAGGGGCTAACCGCTATCGTCGGCACCTTTTTCATCAAGGAGTACCTCGCCTATCAGCCGCCTTCCTCACCGAACTGGCCTTTTGGGCCCTTGTTCCGTGGACGTTGAAAATGCCGCTGGGGCATTTGGTCGATCTGATCTGGCGACGGAAAGCACTGCTGGTTTATATCGGTGCCGTCCTGATAACCGCCAACCTGCTGATCATGTACGGCATTATTGCGCATACACCGACGATGACCAAGATCCTGCCTGCAGAGGTATGGTTTGTCATCGCCACCCTGCTGGCGCCAACCGGGTATCTGGTGCAAGACGTGGTCGCGGATGCAATGACGGTCGAGGCGGTACCGACCATCGACGAACACGGCAACCCTTACCCGGATGACGATATCAAGACCGCGCACACAACTATGCAAACCCTGGGGCGTTTCGCCATTATCGGCAGCCTAACCGCGGTATCCGCGTTGAACATAATCATGTTCAGCGGTGTCGAGGACATGTCCGAGGAAATGAAAGTCGCGATTTACGCCGACATTTACCTGATGGCGCTGGTCATTCCGCTGCTGTCGATATCCGGCGTCATTCTGGGCGGGATCATCCAGAGACGACGAGCGCAACGCATGCGCGAAACGGGACAGGATCACGGGGCCATCGACAGACTGATTTTCAAGTCCTCGACTGAAATCCATCCTAACTGGTGGATACTGGGCGGTAGTCTGGTATTCGCCATTTTCACGCTGACCATGGGCATCAGCCAGGTTCCATTGGCACAGGAAATCATTTTCATTGGCTCGATGTCGATCGTCCTGTTCCTGATGTATCGGTTGATGATCGAACTCGACCCTGAGCAACGTAACATGCTGATTGGCACCGCTGTCATCATTTTCATGTTTCGCGCCACCCCATCGCCTGGCCCAGGCGCAACCTGGTTTGAGATCGATGTGCTCGAGTTTGACCAACAGTTTCTGCCGGTGCTGTCCCTGATTGCCGGACTGCTGACACTCGTCGGCATCCTCGTTTTGCGGCCGATGATAGCCAAACGTTCAATCGCCTACATCATGGTTATGCTGACGATCGCCGGGGCGATATTATCCCTGCCCAACATCGGGCTTTATTACGGCCTGCACGAATGGACCGCGGCACGCACCGGTGGCGTAGTCGATGCGCGTTTTATCGCAGTTATCGATACGCTGATGGAATCACCACTGTCCCAGATCTCGATGATCCCGATGCTGGCCTGGATTGCACAAAATGCACCGCCCCATTTAAAAGCCACCTTTTTTGCAGTAATGGCATCATTCACCAATCTCGCAATTTCGGCATCCAGCCTGGGCACCCGATACCTGAATGAAATCTACACCATTACCCGCGAAGTGCGTGATCGTGCCGAGAATGTCGTTATAACCGTGGCAGATTACAGCGATCTCGGCTGGTTACTGATCACGGTTACGCTGATCGGGCTACTGACACCGCTACTGACGGTTATCGCGGTTCAAAAATCCCGCCTGCGAACCCGGCAGTAGCAATTCACTCACCGCTAGTGCCTGCCGGGCTGTTCCTGCCCTGGTCGCTCGGTTACACTCGCCCGCGTTAGTTTTTTAGCCGGGAACAGCCCGATGATATCCACTTTACGTCGCCCCACCTTTTACGATGTTGTACGACTGGTTTTCGTCGGAGCCATCTGGGGTGGTGCATTCCTGTTTGTCTCGATCGCACTCGAAGACTTCGAGCCGATCAGCATCGCCACCTGGCGCGTCGTCCTGGGTGCTTCGGTATTGATCGTCATCGCCCTGCTCATCGGCCAGAAAATACCCGGCGGGGTACGTAACTGGCGCTTTATCTTTATCGTCGGCTTCCTCAACAGTGCAGCACCGTTCTTTCTGATCAGTTGGGGACAACAGTTTATCAGCAGTGCCGAGTCGGCCCTGCTGGTGGCGGTGGGCACCTTTGTTTCACTGCTACTGGTGTTACACTCGAGCGATATGGACCGCTTGGCGCAAATACCCCGTGATACCGGATTAGATTAACCCTGGGTTTTGGTACCAGAGCTGCCAGCTTTGACAGAAAATCCAGTGGCTCAAATACCAGGTGGGTTGTACCATTCCGGCATGGGTTTTTAAGCTGGTAGCGAATATTACCCGCCGGGAATCGATCTTGAACGCGAACAGTTTGCCAGTAGCCTGGACTCGGTGGCTACCCGGCAGAAATTTTCGGATGAATTGCATCAGGCACCTGCGCTGGGTATTAACAGCTTCCCAAGCCTGGCGGTGCGCAAGAATGGCGAACTACATCATATCAGGCTTAACTACCTCGACGCCGAGGCAATGCTGGCGCAGATCGACGAAATCTAGAAAATTGCATCCTTGATTTCTTCGACCTCGATGACGCCGCCAGTCATATTGATTTCCTCGACAGCGTCGCGCATGCCAAGCCGGTCAAAGGCCGACACCAGGTCATAGTCAACCTGGGCCAGTGGATGGCCATCGTCATCGAGTGTCTGCAGTAACGCTACCTGCACGATATCGACATAATCAGCTTTGCCATTGTTACCATCTCGATCGATATTCAGGTGCTCGGCAGGCACGCTTACCAGTGCCTCGCTGAAGTCCCAGTTTTTCAGTATTTGGCTACCGACTAGCGGGTAAATCTCGTACATCAAACGTTCCAGCTGTCGGGTGTCGTTTAACAGTACGGGATAACTTTCCGCTTTTATCAGGATCGGTGCGAGTCCTATGGAGTGTGTAAGACCCGCCAACAGGGCGATATCCGACTCCAGAGAGGTAGATGACCTGGCTAGCATTGTACTGAAGGCGGCGACATAGGTGCTGCGCTTCCAGGCGATGCGTAGATAGTGGTCTACAACCGGGTGGGTAGCCTGGAACAACTGTTTCATAACCAGACTGGTGGTCAGCGTACGCACGGTATCCAGCCCCATGCGCATGGCGGCGGCCTGCACCGTTTCGGCCGGATTGGCACCGCGATATAACGCCGAATTACCTACCTGTACGATACGCGCCGAAAGAGCCGCATCAGTTTCGATAATTTTTGCAACATCCCTAATTGACGCATCTTCGTCGTCCGCAGTTTCGCGAACTTTGATCGCAACTTCGGGTAAGGTCGGTAGCCGCAGTCGATCATTTTCCAGATCGTCAATAATGGATTCGGCAGTGATACTCATGGTTTCTCGTGATCTTAATAAATTCTACCCACGAGTATAGATGCCATATTTAATTTCACAGCGAGATTGAGATTAATTCTCCAGTGAATAGTGCAGATCGATATTATCGATAGTGATATCGGGTTGCTTGAGCAAATTCAGCTTACCTGCCTGTGCTTTTGCAATCTGTGCGATGTATAGACATTGGCATGTTCCCTCGGCATCAAAAGCCGCATCGACGACCTTGCCGCTACCGTCGATTTCCTGTTTGCCACTGGTCACCAGTTCATCACCCGGCAAAGGCAGTCGTGTTGTTTGCAGTTCTGCCAGAAACATGTGGCGTTTTAATTTGCCCAGGTATTGAGTATAGGAAATATAAAGCATACATCCAGCGTAGTGAAAATACGCTGCCAATTCAATTTCGTATGAACATGCAAGCTAACCAGGTCAATGCAGACGAATTTCGGGTGCTTTTCGATACGGATAGTGAGCTTCTGGCCGGATTACCTGGGAATGAGCAATAGCCTCTCTGCCCTGCCTTCCCTGCGAAGCCAAAGCGAATCTATCCCTGACCCAGCTTCTTAAACAATGATTGTTTTGTACGGTGGGCCTGTGGGGTCGGGTAGAAGACTAACTAGCTCAGGTAGATCACCTTTTCGTTTCAGGTGACCCAGTATCTGCTCAATCACCGTCTTGTCCTCTATGCAGGCTATCACCTTCACCGACCCGGCACAGTAATGCAAACCTCAATATCGATGCCGAACACGCGCTTGAGACGTCCCCTCGTGGGGCCTACATTTGGTGAGCCCAGGTCATAGCCCTGCGTTTTTCTGCGGCCGTTTAGTTTCATCACCCGATTCGCACCTGCCCCGACCGGCTCGCCCAGAACTGATGGGCAAGGTGCTGGGTATCGTCTACCGCGCTATTGCATCACACCTCGTCAAAAAGGCAGGGCTGACTAGCTTAAGTTGCCATTTTTTAAATTTGTCATCATAAGCATCTGGATCAGCTTGTTCTAAAATATGCCCTATACACCAAGTCACTACATCGCCATTTCCTACTTTAATATAGCCTTGCTGTTTTTTATGAGGCTTTGGTAGTGCGTCGGCAATTGCTCGGCCTAAGCTTGGTTTTTCGGCAATATATAGCTTCATCAAAATTGGCTTTGGAAGGGGCAAATTATTTGATACAGTGTTATAGGATACTGTTTATTTTACCAGTGGTTTGATTGAGGAACGCTGCTTTGCTTTTAATATCTATAAGAACAGGTTAATTTTTCCCAATTAACAAATTGAAAACTTTGGAATTTGACTAAAATTTGCTAGCCTTTAGAAAACTCTTTATCGAAAGACTTTCACGTGTTGAAGTGAAGTAGAGATATTTTTAATTTGGCCTCCTCCGAAAAATTCGTGGGTAGCTTTCGCGAGTAATTTTTGTAAGTCATTGAAATATATAATATACCGAGCGCCAGCTCGACATTATTTCTGGTACTCACAAATCTACTCGCCTAAAGTCGCCCCTTTGCTCCGATC
>JAAEPH010000343.1 GCA_024232855.1 Gammaproteobacteria bacterium | reverse complement strand
CGTTATGCTACTAATAATATGGAAAAACTTAATGTGGAAATGCCCAAGTTGTGAAACTACTTTACCACAATCATTGGTTGAACGATGGCAACCCTTTATAACTATGAGCTACACATTTTCATGTCCTAAGTGTAATGAGAATCTCATAATTAATTACTGGGGCAATGTAGCTTTATTCGTTCGAGCAATTATATTGGCATTAGGTTTTATTTCTTTAATAATTGTTTGGGCTTTTAACATATCATGGTTTTTTGTTATTTTGTTACTTGTATTTATTGCTATTGGTGCATGGTTTTATGGTCGAAATAACATTAACATTATCTATGCCGACTCCAGAAAAAACTATAAAAAAGTAATACAGCCATGGGAAAAATAAGGCATAACCAGAAAATGGAGAGGGATATTTTGGACGCAGTTTCATTCAAAATTATGAATGTTACTCACATTCACAATTTTTAAATGACCTTCACTGGAAGTCCAAAATACCCCTCATTTAGTCGTTGAGGCTGTAGAATTACTCCCCAAATAGCCATTTTAAAATTATTTTCAATACTAACGATATATTTCACCTATAGTCTTGAATGCCGATCTTATCTGTGATCTAAT
>JAAEPH010000342.1 GCA_024232855.1 Gammaproteobacteria bacterium | reverse complement strand
CTGAGAACTGATGCCAGGTTGCTCTTGATCAGAAATACGCGCCAGCTCCCGGTGGGCCCCGCCCCTCAGGCAACAGGCTCATCGGAGTTAACCAATCGCCTTTCTTATCCAGGTGATTTAGTCTGCGGTCGATTGTCGGCCGATCTTCGATACAGGCCAGTACTTTTACTCGCCCACCACAGTGATTGCAGACTTATACGTCGATACTGAATACCCGCTTGAGTCGTTGCGCCCGTCTCATGGCTCGGCGTCTATCTGCGGGTATTTGCTCAGGTTTACCCTGCCGCCCTCGCCTCGCAGGCGTGACCTCTGATCGAAACCGGCTGGTTGCTGCAAACACACCGTGAAGACGTGTTAAGTTGACTCTCGGCTTCGGCACCAGCGCCGCCAGTTTTGCCACAAAATCCAATGGCTCAAACGCAACCCGCCTGGTCCCGCCCCGGCACACCGGTAGCACCCGATAACACACCCGACCCATCCACCTCAACGCCAGGCGCTAGTGGAGCAGGACGAAGAGCACCGTGTACTGCAAGCGGTCGGGCCGGACGAGGCTCCAAGGCAGCCATTCCAGGGTCACGCGATCACCTACCGGATCGCGGTGGGGCCCAGCAGGGTAAGAAAGTATTCACACTGAAGACAATGGCTGGCGTTAGCGAAGACCGGGGTAATTCGCAGGCTGCAAAGGAATCCGGTTTTAGCTTGCATGCCGGCG
>JAAEPH010000341.1 GCA_024232855.1 Gammaproteobacteria bacterium | reverse complement strand
TATCCGTGGTAATCTGAGTTTGTTTGATTCATGTCATCAGTCTGACCTATTAGTCCTTAACTTGACAGTACCTATCCACTCAACAAGGCGCATTGCTGCTGTAGGGTAATTGCGTTACATCAAAGCGTTGATCCGGAAAACCACGATTGAACACCTGAAATCCGGGGGTTAGATGCGCAGGCAACTAATAAGAATTCTTTAGCAGTTAGCTTGGCGAACAATCCGCAACTATCTGGAGATCCCGAATGGTTTATAGCCAGGCAGCAGGCTGACCGCTTTCATTTGGACGGAGAAGTTCTTTCAAGCGGTCGTGAAACCTTGCGTAATCGGCGCATCCAAACTATCATCAAATGATGATGTATATCGTGCCTTATGGCAACAGGAGCTGTCTGTATGAGAACCACGCTGAATATCGATGACCAATTACTGGAAGAGGCCCAACGGATTACCGGGGTGAGTGAGAAGGTTACGCTGGTGCGCGACGGGCTGCGTGCCCTGATCGAGCGGGAGAGCGCTCGCCGACTGGCGCGATTGGGGGGCAGCGAACGACAACTGAAACCAGTACCGCGTCGTCAATCCAATCCGGCATGATCCTGGTCGATACCTCGGTCTGGATTGATCATCTGCGGTCTGGAGATGATCGTTTGGTTGAATTGCTCGACAGCAGCCAGGTGTTGGCACACCCCTTTGTCATTGGTGAACTGGCCTGCGGGAATCTGCGTAACCGAGACGATTTGCTCAAATTGCTCAACGCGCTGCCCCAGGCACCGGTCGCCTCTCATAAAGAGGTATTACACTTTATCGAATGTCACAAACTGATGGGGAAGGGAATCGGTTATATCGATGGTCATCTACTGGCATCTACCGCACTGGCTGATACGGCCTTGATCTGGACACGCGACATACGGTTGCAGAAACTCGCGAGAAAATTGAAGCTGGTGGCGGACTGATTCCCGTGTCTCCCTCTGAATACACCGAAGATACCCTGGTCCAGCAAACCACGGCCGAGTACCTGGAAAAGGAACTCGGCTGGGATTCGGTGTACGCCTACAACAACGAGACCTTCGGGCCGGACGGCACGCTCGGTCGGAACTCGGACCATGACGTGGTGCTGGCCCGGCCGCTTCGGGAAGGGCTGGTAGAGCTGAATCCGGACCTCCCCGCGGACGCTTGCGATGATGCCGTGCGTCAGATCGTGGCGACCGTGGCCTCCCAAACCCTGCTGGCAACGAAAGAGGAAAAGTACGCGCTGATCAAGGACGGGGTGCAGGTCACATTCCGTAATGCTGATAGCGAGCGTATACGCCAGCGCCTGCGGGTCTTCGACTTCGCTGAACCGAAAAACAATCATTTCCTGTGTGTGCGTGAGTTATAGGTGCGCGGGGACCTGTATCGCCGGCGCGCGGATGTCGTGGGCTTCGTCAATGGCCTGCCGCTGTTGTTTATCGAGTGCAAGAATATCCACAAGGACCTGAAAACGGCATTTGAGAAGAATCAAGTTATAGCGCCTGACCCGATCAGGCAACGTTCTTTCTGTAAATTCGGCTACCCGGGAAATAGCTGATCGGGTGTAAATGAATAGTGTAGAATGACCACAGGCTTCCCGATCAGGCCCTGGTCAATTGGTAAAAAATCCTTACCGAGCAGCTAGAAAATCGGGCTCCTGTTCCCGGACAATCTCCTCGAGAAAGGTTATATGCGTGAAATTTTGATTGTAGGCCGTGGCGGCCAGGGGGCGCAAACCGCCGGCGATCAATTGGCACGGGCCTTTTTTACTGAAGGGAAATACGTGCAAACCTTTGCCACCTACGGTGGTGCAAGACGAGGCACGCCGGTTACCTCTTCCATAAGAGTCGACGACCAGGCGGTCAGACTGCGCTGTGATATCGAATGCGCCTCGGCATTTCTATGTTTTGACGATAGCCTGCTTGACGAGGGGTTTCTGGCTCGTGCCGGCGCCAAAACTACAATCGTGGTTAATTCGGCAAAATCACGCGAAGCTTTTTGCGATTATAGTGATTTCCGGATCTTACCAATCAACGGTAAAGATATCGCCCGCCAGAATGATATGGGGAAGGTCGTTAATTCCGCTCTACTGGGAGCATTTGTCGCTGCCCTCGACCAGCCCGGACTGGAAACCATGTGTGGCGTAATCGAACAAACCGCACCGGCAAAAATACAACAGAATGTTGCCGCGTGTCGCCAGGCTTACCAAATGTTCAAAGATTCCATTTAGCCGGGGAAAGTTCATATGGATCGACAGCCTTCACCTCTCTGGACCCACGCCACTACAAAATTGCGTAATACCGGCACCTGGCGCAGTGCCATGCCCGAATACAGGACGTCACTATCGCCTTGTCTGGGAGCCTGCCCGGTAAACGGGCGGATTGCCGAATGGATCGGACTGCTTAAGAGCGGTGATGTTAAGGGCGCATGGCTGACCCTGGTCGATAATAATCCATTTCCGGCCATTGCCGGACGTATTTGCCATCACCCCTGCGAAGCGGTGTGCAACAGGCAGCAAATGGATGGGGCGGTTAGTATTTGCTCCCTCGAGCGGCATGTCGGCGATATTGCCATGAGTGAAGGCTGGTCGTTACCGGAGCCGGAAGCCGTGGGCAAGAAATCAGTTGCGATTGTTGGCGGTGGACCCGCGGGGCTTTCCGCCGCTTATCAGTTGCGGCGTTTGGGGATAAAAGTAACTTTGTTTGAGCAACACCAGCAGCTCGGCGGTCTGTTGCGCCATGGAATTCCCTCATATCGTCTTGATAAAAATATTGTTGATTGTGAAATCGGGCGCATCATCGACATGGGTGTGGAAGTGGAATTGTGCGCGGAGGTCGGTGACCATCATGCACTGCAAAAACTGCATGATGAATTTGACGCCGTATACCTGGCGACAGGCGCATCGCGGCCAAAAGCCCTTCCTGTGCTGGATTACTCCAAGTCGTGGGTAATTGACAGCGCGGAATTCCTGACTGTGACAAATGCCGGTGAGCCCTGTCGGTTGGGACAAAACCTGGTCGTTATCGGTGGCGGCAGTGCGGCCATGGACGTGGCCCGGACAGCGCGCAGGCTGGGCCGATCGGTGAAATTAATATCGCTGGAACCCGAGCATCTTCTTCCGGCCCAAAAGGCCGAGGTAGATGAAGCAATTGAGGAAGGAGTTGAATTTGTAACCGGGGCCGAGATGCAGTCGATCAGCAAGGATGGAGACAGCCTGATCCTTGAATGCATGCGGATTAAATTTAACCCGGGTGAAGAACGCGGCAGGTTTACTATCGATCCCGTCCCCGGGAGTGAGTTTCAACTCAGGGCGGACGCTATAATTTCCTCCATCGGCCAGGATGCCGATATCTCTCGCTGGCAATCGCTGCTGGACAATGATGGTACGGTCGTAAACACCGACAATCTCTGGCAAACCAGTACCAAAGGCATATTTGCTGGTGGTGATGTCGCCAGTATGGACCGTTTTGTTACCCAGGCCGTCGGCATGGGCAAGCAGGCGGCTGCAGAGATCGGACGTTATCTGGGGCAGCTACCCTCCGGCGAAACTGGTGCGAATACCAGCCAGACCGGATTTTCAGATATTAATACCCATTATTTTCCGCCGGCCGCGCCTAATCAACAGGCCAATCTGGAAGTTGAAGATCGACTGCAGAATTTCAACGAAGTGCAGCTGCCGCTTGCCGAGGACAAGGCATTAGCCGAAGCGTCCCGTTGTTTCAGTTGTGGCAGCTGTATCTATTGCGACAATTGCTACCTCTATTGCCCTGACATGGCGATAACAAAGCTGCAGCGCGGATACGAGGTAATATCTGATTACTGCAAGGGTTGCGGGCTGTGTGTGGCCGAATGTCCCACGGGTAGTGTTGTCATGCTTGAGGACCGCCAGGGTTAACGGCATGAAAGGAGAAAATAATATACGGCTGCTGAGCGGTAACCACGCGGTTTCGTGGGGCGTCAAGCTTGCCCGTCCGCAGGTGGCACCCCTTTATCCGATCACCCCGCAAACCCCTATCCTGGAAAAACTGACTGAATTTCATAGCCGGGGTGAGCTGGATGCGGAACTGTTAACCCCGGAATCCGAACATTCCGCTATGTCCGCCTGTGTCGCTGCGTCATTGACGGGGGCACGGGTGTTTACCGCAACATCGTCGCAGGGTTTGTTGTTGATGCACGAACTTTTACATTATGCATCAGGGGCCAGGGCGCCGATTGTGATGTTTAATGTCAACCGCACTCCGGGATCACCCTGGGCATTCTGGCCAGACCAGATCGACAGCCTTTCGCAACGCGATACAGGCTGGATTAAGATGTATAGCGAATCACCACAGGAATCACTGGATACGGTTATCCAGGCATTCAGAATTTCCGAAAAGCTGTCACTTCCGCTGATGATCTCGCATGACGCTTTCTATGTATCCCATGCCGTGGAGCCGGTAGCGCTGCCGCAACAGGAGCAGGTGGACAGTTTTTTGCCTGCGTATAAGCCGGAGTTGCGTCTTGATACATCGCTTGGGCAGTCTTTTGGAGCCCCCATCGATCAGGCGACATGGAATCGCAGTCGCAGGGAAACGGCCGCGGCTATGGCACGGGTAGAAAATGAAGTTCTGGAAACCGGAAAGGCCTGGGGAGAGCTGACCGGGCGCAGTTATGCTGCTCTCGAACATTATCGCACTGAGGGAGCCGGCGTCGTCATTGTCACCATGGGGTCAATGTGCGGTACTGTCCGCGATGCGGTCGACGCCTTGCGTGAGCAGGGCTCCGCGGTCGGCTTGCTTAAAGTTCGGCAGTTCAGGCCGTTACCGGTGCAAACATTGCGCAACAGCCTCGCCGGGATTCCTTGTGCACTGGTTCTGGATCGCAACTACTCTCCGGGTATGGGGGGGATTCTGCACCAGGAGCTGAAAAGTGCCTTGTTTGCAATGGATGACGCACCCAGGGTACATGGATTTTTAACGGGTGTGGGAGGCGTTAACGTGGCTTCCATGAAAATCCAGCAATTGGTGACCGAGTATGCCGATGCCGAACCATCGGTTGACTCGGTATGGGTGGAGTAGGCTGATGGATATGATCGACTACCCCGACGGTGAGCAGTTTTCCCCCGGCCATGTTGCCTGTGCGGGTTGTGCGGAAGCCCTGTCTCTTAGAGTAATATTGAATACGATTGGTCCCGATGCGATTGGCGTTGTGCCGCCGTCATGCACCGCCGTAATTTGTGGCGGCTATCCGTTAAGCTCTGTCAGTATTCCAGTCCAGCACACTACTTTGGAAAACGCGGCGGCATCGGCCAGCGGCATAAAGCGGTCGTTAAATGCCATGGGCAAGCCTGATACTACAGTCGTATGTCTTGCCGGTGATGGTGGCACTTATGATATCGGCCTGCAGGCGCTTTCGTCCGCGGCGGAGCGCAACGAAGATATTCTGTACGTATGTTTCGATAACGAGGGTTATATGAATACCGGTGGCCAGAAAAGTTCATCGACACCGCTGAATGCGATCACCGGCAGCACCCCGGCCGGCAAATTATCGCGTAAGAAAAATCTGGTGGAAATTCTTGCCGCGCACCGAATTCCATATATCGCAACCTGTTCCCCGGCGCATCTCAGTGACATGTCGGCAAAGATAAAAAAAGCCGAATCGATTCGAGGAACCAAGGTTATTATCGTCATAATTCCCTGCCTGCCGGGTTGGGGTGTTGCCGACGATGCGGCGGTTAAAACAGCGCGGATGGCGGTAGATTCCGGTGTTTTTCCATTATATGAGGTTGAGGACGGGGTTGATTACACCATGACCATCAACACCAGAAACCAGGCCGTCAATGCTTACCTGAAACAACAAAAACGCTTCCGCCACTTGTCTGACGCAGATATCTCAGATATTCAGGCTGATGTGGACTGGGGGTGGGAGTACCTGCTTGATCGTGCAGGGAAATAATTATAGCGCATCGTTCCAACCGGGTGCCGCGCCCTGGCCACCACCGCTTCCCGCCGATCTTTCCGGGCTGTGTTCGATGGCGTAGCCCTGGTTATATGCAGCGCGATTGATCATTACGTATTTCAGTAACCAGCCTGAAAGCAAAGCGCCAAGTCCTGCCAATGGGTACAGGATGTGGCCGATTTCCGGAAGCATAAATCCACCGGCAACCAGTACCAACGGCAGTATCGTACCAATCACGGTAAATGGGGTATTGTACCGCCTTAAAACCGCGATCGCCCTGTCGGGGGAGCTTCCCACCAAATTACGACGGTAGCTGTGCCATATCCATGCACGCAGCAAAATTAATGCCAGCAGTGCGCCGACTACACCAGGACTCAGGGAAGCAGAGGTCAGCGCCATCACTCCCGCACCTTCTACAAGTCCGGTGGAGATTATTAACGATACCGACATGTTTTCGCGCCAAATGGGAATACCCTTGCCGCCGTGTAGCATACGTGCCTGACAATACAAAAAACCCATACCGATCAACGCCGCCAGTAGTGCCAGCAGGGGGCTGTCTAACCAGGCGGCCGCAACTATGGCAACACACAGTGGGCCAGCCAGCAGGGCTTCTCTGCTCATCCACGATGTTTGCGGGTGGAAAAGTACATTCATCGACCTGAAGGGGCGCCCCAGTTCGGTCAAGACCATGGTTAGACCAGCCAGCACAAATACCAGTGCAAACATGGCTAAGGGCATTACGGCTGCGCCGAACAAAGAGGAAATCGCCACCGCCACCATCAATCCGGTGCCGGTGCCACCGCCGATGAAATTAGCGGTAACGCGCCAGTCCCAGTGCTGTTGCAGCCATGGAGCCGCACCACCAACACCGCCGACTCCTCTTGAAGCCAGCTTTTGGGGTTTGATAGCGATGTCGTTTCCCTCTTCCGGCCTGTCGAGCGCCTTCTCCCACAGATAATATATTCCCGGCTCAGTGGTCATTTCTTCGTGCATGCGAAAATGGTGGTTTTCTCGCAAAAGCGTGGAAACATTGCTCTCAGGGTCGTCCCTGTCGCCGAAATGCAGGGCGCCGGATATACATGAATTGACGCAGGCTGGTGTCGCCGCCGGGTCAATGCCCGGTGTTAGCCCGGTGGCCAGGCCAGAATCGATTCTATCGGAACAGAAGGTGCATTTCTGGGCAACACCGAGGCGAGCAGGATCCTCGCAGTATTCCTCCACCCGCATCATGCCGTCATTGCCATAGGCCCGTGACGGTTTGGTGATTTTGTATCTGGCCTGATAAGGGCAGGCGACAGCGCAATAGGCGCAACCGATACAGAGATCGTAATCGATGGTGACGATGCCGTCATCACGCTGGCCGGTGGCGGTCGATGGGCAGACCTCCATGCATGGCGGCTGTGAGCAATGCATACAGCCGACTGGAACAAAAACCCGGCCAACATCCGGGAAGCTGCCAGTTTCAAAATCGAGAACACTGCGCCATTGCACATCGGGTGCGGTCGCATTGGTTTGTTTGCACGACGCGGTACAGGTTTGACAACCCACACAAGCCCGCAAGTCGGCTACCAGTGCCCAACGCGTCATGATGGAGTTCGTATATGTTTGATTGAAACCTTGACCAGATCGGAACTCGACCCACTGGAATCAGTCAGGTCGAGCAGCATCGGCACCAGTTTGTTGATACTTGGCGTGTTGAAAGTTTTAGCCAGCGGTGTTGCCCAATGACCGAACTGGCCGATCATCAGCAGCGTGTCGGGGCGAATTCCCTGCCGCAGAATAGCCATACCGCTGGTCGAAGCCAGGGGCGAGCTTATTTCCACCAGGTCGCCATCTTCTATGCCAAGCTCAGCCGCTTTACCGGAATTCATCACCACGCCGCCATGACCGCCAATATTTCTGGAAACTTCCCTGATCATTTGAATGTCGGCATTGCCTCCCCAGGCGTATTGCATGGAACGTGAAGTCAACAGCCAGAATGGGTAATCCTTGATGTCGATATTGAAATTCTTTTCCAGCGCCTGCTCCCAGATCCCAGGATAATCCTTCCATTCCGGCAGGGGATCATACTCTTCAAGCTGGTGGTCCCACCAGCTGATACCACGGCTGTGCAGACGGTTGGCAAGCTCTTTGCCATGACGGTGCAGGCGCTCCTGATAGGGCAGCTCGAACCTGATGTTCTGGTCTTCAAGTGAAGGATAAAGGTACCAGTCCAGTTGCGACATTGGCGTCATCCTGTAACCGTGTTCACGGTAATAATCCAGGCCCTGCGTTTCCTCGCCATTGGTTAACTCGGCACTGGCCGCTCTACACGATGCATCCCATATTTCTTCTACGGAATGCGCTTTGGTTTCATCCAGGTTGAAATCAAAATTATCGCCGCTCAGGCTAACGCCCGCGGCGCCCCGGTTGATGGCCTTGTTGTAGGCTTCAAGCAAACCGGTACGTCGAGCCAGCTCGGTGGCGATCCATGACATGTCGCGAGTTCCATCCGGCGCCTTGACGACGGGTTGACGAAGTGCAAAACCCTGATGCTTCCAGAATTGTTCGACGTACTTGGTACCGCCTATACGCATCAACTGCAGGCCTTCAAGGTCGGTGCATTCGGGCAGCAGAATGTCGGCCATGTGGTTGGTTTCATCGTGGGTGTAGGAGAAACACACGGTAAACGGGAAGCGGCTGATGGTTTTGGCGATTGAATCTGTATCCCAGAACGAAATTACCGGATTGGTACGGTATACGAACCAGAGATCCGGCATGGTTGGTTTCGGCCAGTTTTGCGGTGTCTGGTCCTGCATCATCCAGGCCAGGTGTGTTGGCCCAAGCGCCTGGCTCCAAGGCGAATTGGCCACCAGCGGAACAAGGGTGCGGTTGGCGTTGCGAACTTCAGGGCGCGACACCCAGTTTTCCTCGTCGGTAGGGTTCATGGGATAGTCCATGATACCGTCGCGGGTAGAAATAACGCTTGCCTGTCGTGAATTGGCGGGGCGGTTCAGGCGCACTGTCGTACCCAGGGTGCCGCCGGGGACTTCCAGACCACCGATTAGGCAGGCCAGCATGGTACGCGCCCAGCAACAATCAAATCCACCCCAGCCATTGTTCACTGTTTTACCCAGCATTATTGCCACCGGGCGTAGCGGCAAGCGGCGGCCTTCGATTTCGATCGTTTCGCCGACTCTGGCATGTTGCAGGTAATCAATGGCGATACGCCGAATAGTTTCGGCCGGAACGCCACAAATTTTTGACGCCCAAAGTGGGGTGTACTGCTTGAAGTGAGCAACAAGCTTTTCGAAAGAAGAAAAACAGCGCTGGTCGAAGTGTTCCCAGACCTTGCCATCGGCGTCTTCTTCGACGGCCTTTTCTACCAGGAATGCCGCTTCCAGAACCGGATCGATGCCGGGGGTATCAAAAGCAACCGCTTTGTTCGTATTCGCGTCCCAGACCAGTGGTTTGCGACTTTCCGGGTCACGCATGAAAAAGCCGAAATTACCGATCAGGTAGGGTGACGTGGTGCGATGCTTGATGAACTCCAGATCGAGCTTTTCGCGCGGGTGCTCGTGCAGCAGTACATGGATCATGGCGAACAGGAAAGCGGCATCGGTTTTTGGCTTGATCGGCACCCATTCTTCGGAACAGGCTCCGGTAATCGATAGATGAGGCTCGACCTGAATACGCCTGGCCCCACGAATGCGGGCATCAGCATGGCGTTTGACACCACATACGCCGCCGGAAGCTTCCACGTTAGCCCCGAACGAAATAATGTATTCACTGAGAGGCGTGTCCGGGCAAACCGTAAAAGCGCGGTGCCAAAGTTCGCCGTACAGGTGTTCCGAATGGTAGCACTTTACTCCCTGGCCGCTGCCGAAGCCCATGTCGGTGGGCCCCCATGCTCCAAGAAAAGCCGGGAAAGTGCCCATATACGATGTTGGTGTGCCACCACCACCAAAGCTTGCCGCCAGGCGCGGGTAGCCAGATTCATCTCGCAAGCCATCCCCGCGTATTTTTTCCAAGCGTTCCGCAATGGTATCCAGAGCCTCGTCCCAGCTGATAGCAACGAACCCCGGATCCTGATCTTTTCCCTTATCCGGGTTGGTGCGCTTCATGGGTGTCTTCACCCGGTGCGGATTGTAGGTTTTCTGGATAAGTCCGTAAGCCTTGACGCACACCTTGCCTGAAGCCGGGTGAACTTCTTCCGCTGCGAAATTGGGTTCGACCTGTGTCGCTACATCGTCTTCGACCTTGACGGTTAACAAGTCCGGACCAGCAACGCACTGGTAACAATAGGTTGAGACATGCCTGGTGTTTGTCGGGGAATCATTGCCCATCGGTGGGGGGTGCCTGTAACGGGGTTGCTATGAATCGCCAGCGGCTTTCGCCGCCTTGGCTGCCAGCCGTTCGGCGGTTTTCCCCTTGTCGACTATGAAACGCGTATGCCGCCCCTTACCAATTGGTTCGAGCTGATCGGTGGCTTCGAAATCAAAGCTAACCAGGCGGCCCTGGATATCTGAAATGGTTGCCTTGATCTCGACCCACATACCGGCCATGGTGGGCGCCATATGGTCAATTTCAACCCGGGTACCGACGCTGTCTTCAACCTCGTCAATATGCTCCAGCAGGAAGTCACGGCAGGTTAATTCCATGTGGCCGACCAGAGAAGGCGTGGCATAGACTCTCAGGTCATCACCCATAAAACCGATAGTATCTTCTCGCTCAACGTTAAAACGGCGGGTGGTTTGCAGGCCGATTACCAGCGTATCTTTCATTGGTTGCCTCCTTTAGGGATGTTATGCATGGTGAATAAAAATAGTCAGCATCCGAAGCGGATTGACTGGTTAACTAACCGGCTTCAGAAAATCAATACAGGTATAATTTCTTATACCATAACAGGTTTCCAGGACGCAAAGGTGCGCAAATTCATCGCGCAAAGTGATTTCAACTGACGGCGGATAGGTGCTGTTTCTTGCTATTTCCAGCTGAAACCATGGTATAGCCAGGCTCTAGCTCGCATCGCCCGAACTCGGAAGCGAAATGGAACCGCGCCGACGATAGTGAGGGTCTCCCCATGTGAAAGCAGGTCATTGCCAGGCATTAAATCTAAAACCCCAGCCGGCCATTTTGACTGGGATTTCTCTTTTCCACTTTCTGACAACCCCACTACCAGGGGTGTGAATGTGCCGATGAACCAAGCGCTGGCGCTTGCAGAAAATCAGGTTTCCTCGGTTTTCATTGCCGTCTCGGCAGATGTATCAGACGTGCTTTCGGTGGTTGGTTCGAGTTTGTTAATGGTCCAGCCCATGTATCCATACACCAGTGTGACAATCGGCGATAACCAGCAAAAGAAAGCAAACGGGGCATAAGCGATCGTCGCCACACCCAGGGTTGCTGCCTGGTAGGCGCCGCCTGAATTCCAAGGCACCAGGTTTGCGGTAACCGTGCCGGAATCCTCTACCGCCCGCGACAGGTTTTCCGGCGCCAGCCCGCGGTCCGCATAGGCCTGTGCATAGGTGCGAGCACCCATGACGATAGACATGTACTGGTCGCATAAAACCATGTTTGCGCCGATGCAGGTGAGCACCGTTGACAGAACCAGTGATCCGGTGGATTTCGCCATCGCCAGAACCTTGTCCGCGATAACCTTCAACTGGTTGGTGCGCTCCATCACGCCGCCGAACATCATCGCGACGAGGACCAGGCTGATCGTGTACATCATAGAACTCATGCCGCCGCGCGACAGTAACGAATCGACATCCTCGTTACCGGTCGACGCTTCATAGCCCCCAAAAGCCGCGTTTGAAACTGTGCTGTAGTCGGCCCCCTGCAATCCAAATGCCAGAATAACTCCGGCAACTACACCGAGCGTGATGCCGGGAATAGCGGGCATTTTACGGTAGGAAACAAACACCACCACCAGCGGTGGCAGCAGCATCGCGACGTTGATAGTGAATTTTTCGTCGAGAAGTTCGAGTATGGTTGAAATCCTGACCAGGTTGCTTTCTCCGCCGCCGTACCCCAAACCGATGATGGTATCGATTACCAGGGTTATAGCTATCGCGACGCCGGTGGTGTAAGACATGTGCTTGATGTGCGTGAACAAGTCCGTTCCGGCGAGCGCAGGCGCCATGTTGGTGGTATCCGAAAGCGGGGACATCTTGTCCCCGAAATAAGCCCCGGAAAGTACCGCGCCCGCTACAACAGGCAGGGGGAACCCGAGCCCTGCGCCCACGCCCATAAGCGCGACGCCTATCGTACCCGTCGTTCCCCAACTGGTTCCCGTGGCTAGCGAAGTCAGGGCGCAGATAACCAGCGTTGCGGGTAAAAAGATTGAAGGCGAGAGGAAGGTAAGCCCGTAGTAAATCAGGGTCGGAACTACTCCCGCCAGAATCCAGACGCCGATTAAAATTCCGACAATGATCAGAATGATCGTCGCGGGTAAGGCATTGGTAATGCCGCGAATCATTCCACTTTGAATAATGTGCCAGTCAAAACCGCAGCGTAAAGCAACAATTGAAGCGACGAATACGCCGAGCAGCATGGGGATGTGCGGATCAAGCCCGTAGATCACTATCGATATGCTGATCCCCACGATTAGCGAGAATAGCGATATCATCGCTTCCCAAAAGTGCGGCGCCCGTGCGCCCGATGGTATTGTCGTGTCCATATGCCCCCCGGTCTTTCTGATGATAGTTATCTGATCATATAGATGGTTTATGATTTTGTGAAAGATCAGACGAAACGTTTCGCAACAGTTTATAACAGTCCTTTGATAAAAGTTCAAAAATTATGAACAGTACCGTAGGCGTATGTCCCTGTCTCGGGGTTACTCAATCGGAGACCGAATGCTCTGCCGCGAAGCGTTTCTGGATCGCGCGGATTTGACCCAGGATATCGTCGGAGAGCCTGTCCGGCGTATGATTTTCCAGCGTCTGCCAGATATCGTGCTCAATCCGCTCGACCAGGGTTTCGTCTTCAACATTGCCCGAGCTGACCGGAAAGTTGGCGCCATAGTAGCGGGCGTTCCAGTATTCCTCCCGGCAATGCCGGGCGGTGTGTGGATGAGCCAGATAGTTGCCCCGTACGCCTGCTTCGCGCGTGAGATCGCGGGCCAGGGTTTCGTCATCGACGACAAGACCCTCCCACATCTTGCGCAACAGTCCGACAAGTTCGTCGCAGAAAGCCAGCGCATGGCGGGAATAGGTAATCCCTTCATCCAACGAACCGAGATATTCGCAGGTTGCGGGACGGGCGTAAAAGGCGTTCATCATGTTGCTGGAAATCTCCCACACCGCATCTTCATCGAAGCGTCGGGCTGACGACCCCCCCCCGATTCCGGTCGCGGATGGCAGGTCCAGCGAGCGCATCACCTGGCAGATCGCCAGATCGCCAAGATTCATCTGGGAGAATCCACCCATGCCGCCGGTCGCCGCCTCCATGAAAGACACATCAGACCCCAGCGCGCAGAACGAGCCCGGGCGCACCAGGTGGCTCAGCACCAGCGCCGCCAGATCGGTGGCCAGCGAATGGACCAGGCAACCGGCCATGGTTATCGGGGCCGAGGCGCCGCCGAGGACAATGGTTCCCATGATCAGCGGGATGCCGTAATTGACTGCTCGGATGATCTGGTCGGTATGGATCTGGGCATAATAAAGCGGCAACGGGGTTACGACGTGAGCGAAATAGGGTTTTGCCACCAGTTGATCGCCGCCGCCGCGGATGACTTCGGCCATCTCGATAACCACGTCCAGCGTTTTGGGAGATTCGCACAGGAATTCCAGGGGCTTGGAAGTGTGTTCGGCCAGAACGGTGAACTCATCGATTTCCCCGTGAATGTCGGATTGTTCCACAATCTTGCAGGTCACACAGGCGCCATCGATATTTTGCAGCGCATCCACCAGCTGCGTGATCTGGACAAGGTCGGCGCGCGTGCTGTCGCGCGGTTCGCCGGTTTCTTCGTCATAGACCTTGATGCAGGTCATACCCGAAAAGAACCAGGTGTGGTGGTTGTCCAGGGTGATGAACTCGGTGCCCGGACGGTTCCAGAGTTTGATTGATCGTGCCGTGGAGCGGATCGCATCACGTACCAGTTCGGTTGGAAATTTGACCAGCCCTTGCGGGCTCACCTGACAACCGCCTTTGCCGAAGAGATCCAGCACTTTCGGGTCGGGATCGAACCCCACCCCGGTGTCGCGCATCAACTCCAGCGCCGCGCCGATCACCTGATCGACACTGTCGTCACTGAGCGGTTGATACGGCTGCAAGGCTCCGTCCACCAGGCCGATATCTTTACTCCTGTCCACGATATGTGCGGCCTTTGCCGCTTGGATCTTTTCCGCCCGTGCTCGTTTTCTACGCATTGCTCCGCCCAATGGTTTAGCAACCATGTCTATAAATTTAAACGCTTATATGATATATTTAAACACATGTTTAATTAATGGTAAAGTGACGGGCCCTCGAAAAGCACCGGGGAAGGCGAATTTGCCGGGGAAATCGTCGGCAAAAAGGATCTTTGTACGGGCTTAAGCGTGTGCGATAATTTCTGTCGTTCCCGGTTCAAGGAATTCTGGCCTCAGTTAGGGGTTTTATGGGCTTATCGTTGCTAACCCGGAAAATTCACGAATTATGCACGATCTCGCTTGTCTATTGATTCCACAAGAAATATTTACCCTCAAGGGGCACCAAGGCCCTCAGTCGCTCGTAATCACTGATACGAGACTTCTTCGGGAATTTCCTTGTGAAAACCCATTTCTTTTTGAAAACAATGGCCTGCGCGATATTCGCGCAAATTTATGAAATTTCCGGGCTAAACCTGTTTTACCGAAATGCTCCTGGTTACTGCCTGGATATCAGTTTTAAATGGTCAGGAAACCGCTATTTTAATGAGATTTTGCAAGAGCCCCATAAGTGTATAAATTAAGCAATCAGGTAATTATCCGTGGCTCAGGGAGAAGTTGAAATGACGAGTCAAATCGTTGCGAACCAGGCCGGTGCTGATTCCAGTACTCGCATTCAGGGAAAACGCCGGCGGCAGCTTATCGATGCAACCTTGTCGGTCATTGCCGAAAACGGAATTTCCAACGTTACCCTGGCCAAGGTAGCCGGGCGAGCAGGGCTGACGGCGGCCATGGTTAACTTTCATTTTGCGGGTAAAAACAGCCTGCTGCTAGAAACCCTGCGGTTTGTATCCAGGGAATTTCAGGAGCGTTTCGACGATGCTATTGCCGGTGCGAAAGGCGACCCCGTCCGCGCGCTCAATGCCATTATCGACACGCATTTTGATCCGGCGCTTTCCGATCCGCGGCGATTGGCGGTCTGGTATGCATTCTGGGGAGAGAGCTGGGCGCGGGCGGAATATCAGGCCTTGTGCGGGAAAGAAGATACTTTCAATGAAATTAAAGTTAAGGCTTTGTTTGAGCAGGTGCTGATTGCGGAAGGCCGCAACCGGATGGATGCCGACGCGCTCAGCCTGGCTTTCCTGGGGATGCTCGATATTCTCTGGCAGGGCATGCTCATCGATGACACTGCCCGGGGTCGGAAAACACGAAGAAAACAGTGCCAGCGTTTTCTCGCCAGCATATTCCCGGGATCATTCGGTGGCACTGTTGAAAACACGGTGAACGGACCCTCCCGGAAATGGATCTGTGTGGGGCACCTGGAAGATCTGGAGGGGGGTGATAATCAGATCATAGAACAAGATGTCAATGGTGTGGCGGTATTGGTGAGAAAGGATTCCGATGGGGAAGTCCGAGCCGTTCAGTATCGTGATGGATGCCCTGTTGCCGAATTGCCTTCCGTGCCGCTAAGGCAGGCTGATGGGCTTTTGTTCGTGCGCCCATGAAACGGCCGGGCTGATCAAATTCCCGAGGATAGTGAGCATTTCTATTGACGCGCAAAAAATTGTCCTGTCAAGATTTTACTGAGACAGATCACTTGACTCCTGCCCTATCGCTACCAGGGTCAGGGCATCAAATTTGCGGTGAACAAGGAGATACTCATATATTTGCCATCCTGGTTCTTTCAGGGATGATAGCAACTACTCGATTTTCGTCACGATCAATAATCCAGACAGGAATATAATTGCATAGTAAAACAAGGGTAATCAGCGTTAGCAGAAGAACCGATATTCCCGCGTATTATTCAGCGTGGTTTATGAACAGGATTAGGGAAGGGTTCTGTGATGTTCCAAATCCGTTTAATCGACACCAGGTTTCACGTGTTCTGCTGGACAGTCGAGACGTGGACGTCCTGGTTTTCTGGACCAGGAACGCTTACCCAATGTTGAAATACCTGAATGAGCTAAATGATCTGGGATACAGGTATTACTTCCAGTATTCAGTGCTTGGCTACCCGCACCAGATTGACCCGAAGAGCCCGTCGCTAAAGGCGTCGCTTAGGATTTTCTCCAGGTTATCTGAAATGATAGGTCCTGAAAGAGTAATTTTTCGGTACGATCCTGTCATTCTTACCGATACCACGGATTCCGAATTTCACGTAAAGGCGTTTAACATGATTTGCTCGTCTTTAAGGGATAAGACCTATCGATGCGTAGTAAGCATTGTTGATGACTACAGGAAAGCCAGGGGACGAGTAAACGAGCTATCAAGATCAAGCGGCTTCGCGCTGCACCAGTTTGATCCAGGTATCCACGGGGCCCTCTTGGCCAGGATGTCTGAAATCGCGAGGGAAAACGGTATCGAGATCGAAAGCTGCGCCGAGAATATCAAGCTGCAAAAATTTGGAATTCTTCCGGGGAAATGCATCGATAACGCATACATCGAGAAAGTTTTTGGATTGAGGCTTTCCGCCAGGAAAGATCCAGCTCAACGGGATGCCTGTGGATGTGTTGTCAGCAAGGATATAGGCACCTACGATACTTGCCTCATGGGGTGCCGATACTGTTACGCGACATCTAGTTTTGAAAGGGCGATGGACAACTTCAAGAAGCATGCTCCCCGGTCACCGTATCTTGTGCCAGGGGTTTGTCAGGTAGAAGCACCTACGCGTATTGAAGCAGAGCGTCAACAAAAATTATTTGACTAGCCCGGAAATTTCAAAAATTTGGGCGCATGATTCTGTTCGGGCAGGAGGAAATTAATTGGCATCCGATCCGATTAGTCTATTTTTTTTGCAATTACCTCCCATGACAAAATTCGATGGCGGGCATGAATATCTGTCCGTTTATTCATATTGGACCGGTTGTAATATTGTCGGGTCCGATTTTTTCAACCAGGTAAACTAGGCGTTCTGGTAGGGCAATTATTAGAAATTGGAACCGAGAAGACAACTGCTGACCAAGGATGCCAAAAACGGCAAACTTGGGCGCCGTGACTTTATACGCTTTACAGTGAACATGCGAAAAAAGCCGGTATCAAGATAAACGTGGTGCGCGAGGCTAACGGTGGTTACTGGTCGGATGTGTGGATGAACCCCCCCTGGACCTTTGTTAAATGGGGTGCGCGCCCGACCCCCGACCAGATGTTTACGCTTGCCTATAAAGACGATGCGCCCGGGAACGAATCGCACTGGAAGAACAAGCGTTTCAACGAGTTGCTGCTGATCGCCAAAGCGAAACTGGATGACGCCAGGCGTGCCGAGCAATACCGCGAAATGTGCCAGATCGCATCCGACGATGGCGGCACGGTCATTCCGTTTTTCTGCGAATTTTGTTTACGCGCGCAATAAAAAGGTACAACATGGACCCAACCTGGCATCTGCCTGGGAGCTTGACGGTGGCAGGGGATACCATCGCTGGTGGTTTGCCTAAGTTAAGGAATCTGGCGCTACTGCTAAACTAGCGGTAACTGCGTATCTCTAAGGGCATCGGGATGTGCAGTTGCCGTAGCCGGATAATTAATAAAACGAACACCAATTCAGGGGGAAAGCGAAATGGGCGATATCGCGAATATAGTTTCGAAACGATTGGGCCTGGGGCTAATCACGCTACTGGTCATATCGATCATTATCTTCGGCGCGGTCGAACTGCTACCCGGAGACATCGCCCAGGCCGTTCTCGGCCAGGGTGCAACCGAAGAGAATCTGGCCGCGATGCGCGAGCAACTGGGTCTCGATCGGGCCGCCCCGATCCGTTACTTCGAATGGCTGGCCAATGCCGTGACCGGGGACTTCGGCAAGTCGCTGGTGTCTCAAAAACCGGT
>JAAEPH010000340.1 GCA_024232855.1 Gammaproteobacteria bacterium | reverse complement strand
TCTTCGGATATTTCCTTGTGAAATCAATATACTGCGCGATTTTTGCGCATATTTATGAATTCTCCGGGCTAAATCAATCGCTCGCCTCATGGCGCCTACTTTTGGTGCACATCTTTTTCGCGCCCTCCTGCGTTTTCTAGGATAATGGCAGGGCTCAGGGTGTTGTGCTTGCCGACGGTACCCGCATCGATGCCCCGGTAGTCATCAATGTGGCCGGTCCGCATTCTTCACAAATCAATGCGATGGCCGGAGCCGACAGGGATATGAAGATTTCGACCCGCGCACTACGCCAGGAGGTGGTACACCTGCCCGCGCCTGAAAACGTTGATAACTATGCTTCGTTTGCTACTGTGACATCCGATAGCGATGCGGTAATCTACACGCGCCCGGAAACGGGGAACAACATCCTGATTGGCAGCGAAGACCCGCCCTGCGATACGCATCAGTATGTCGATCCGGATAATTACGACCGGGACTTCTCCGATCAATGGACCCTGCAGGCCCAGCGGCTGGGGCAAAGGTTTCCCGGCATCGGTATCCCGAGCAGCCCGAAAGGCTGCGTCGATCTCTACGACGTTACCGAAGACTGGATTCCGATTTACGATCGCTCCTGTGTTGATGGTTTTTACCTGGCCTGCGGTAGCAGCGGCAACCAGTTCAAGAATGCACCGGTTGCCGGCAAGGCGATGGCGGAGCTGGTCGAATACTGTGAATCGGGTAATGATCACGATGCAATACCGGCTCGAGAACGTCGATCATGAAATTAGCCTCGGCACATTTTCGCGCCTACGGGAAATCAATCAGGACAGCACATTCTCGGTGTTGGGGTAAATATCATGTCGAAACATTTCTTTACAAAAGCAGAGTTCGAAAGCCGCCAACGCAGGGTTCGTGAAACGATGGAACAGGCCGGAATCGATCTGCTGCTGGTCATCGCACCGGTGCATATCAACTACCTGATCGGCGCGACCGCCAAAGGGTACCAGGAATTCCAGGTGTTGTTTTTCCCGCTGGAGCCCGGCCCGCTGGTGATCCAGAGCCGGCTGCCCGAAGAGCCAATGCTCCTCGCCGACTCCCTCGTTGACGAGGTTCGAGGCTGGGGCGGACGCGAGCCCGAAGATCCGATCGAGGTGTTTGCGGAAATCCTGCAGGCAAAAGGCTTCAAGGGTTTGAGAACGGGGCTCGAGGTTCCCAACTACTACCTGCACCCGCATCATCACAACCAGTTGGTCCACCTGCTGGGGGATGACCTGGTGATGGACGCCACCGACCTGATCGGCAATATCAAACTGGTCAAATCACCCGCCGAAATCGACTACGTACGCAAGGCCGGGGCAATACTCGATCAGGGCATGGAAACCTGCATCGCGTCGATCGAGGCCGACAGAACGGAACGCGCGATATCGGCGGACATTCATCATACCCTGTTAGCCGCCGGCAGCGACATACAGGCCAGCCCGATGAACTTCCTGAGCGGCCCGCGTTCGGCCTTCGCTCACGGTGAACCGACTGACCGCGTTCTCGAACCCGGTGATTTTATGCACATTCAGTTCGGCGCACACTATCGAAGATATTGCGTCACCATTGGCAGGCAACTTTGCCTGGGTGAGCCGACCCGGCGTATGCGGGATGTTTACCAGGTGGTGCGCGACGCCGGCGATGCCTGCATGGCCGAGATGCGTGCCGGCGTGTCCGCCACCGTTCCGCACCAAATTGCGAAAAAGGTTATTGCCGATGGCGGCCTGGATGCCTACCGTCTGCACATGACCGGTTATGCCGTCGGCGCCGCATTTGCACCCTCGTGGATCGAGCCGTTGATCATGGATGCGGGATGCGAATACACGCTCGAGGCCGGCATGGTAATCGCGGTCGAACCACCCGTTTTCGGGCTGGAGGACGGGCTTGGCGTTCGCCTGATCGACAATGTGTTAATCACCGAAACCGGGTATGAGCGTCTTACTTCTACCACTCGCGACCTGATTACCGTTTGAGGCTTTCGAGGAATCCCCATGTCGAAGAACGATTTCACTGCCGATGAATTTACGACCCGTCAGCGCCGCGTCAGGACGAAGATGGAGAAAGAGGGTATAGACCTCCTGCTGGTTTTCAACCCGGTCAATATTCAGTACCTGATCGGCAGCCGCGCCAAGAGCTACCAGGAATTCCAGGTTCTGTTCTTCACCATAGAAGAAGCACCCCTGACCATAATGATGCGTCTTGCCGAGGTGCCGGAGCTGACCGATCTGAGCCTCGCCGGGGATGTTCGCGGATGGGGCGGCCGCGAGCCGGAAGATCCGGTCGATGTGTTCGCCGCAATCCTCGGGGAAAAGAATTTTCTGCGCCGCCGTATTGGCCTCGAAGTACCCGAGTTTTACATGCACCCGTATAATTACCTGCGCATCAGGGAAATCCTGGGCGATGCCCTGAAAACCGATGCTTCACTTCTGATCCACGATCTAAAGCTGGTCAAGTCAGCGGCGGAAATCGCCTATATTCGCCGCGCATCTGACATTGCTGATCTGGCGATGCAGGCGGGTATCGATGCGATCGCCGAAGGGGTTAGCGAGATGGAGGTTGCGGCCGAAGTCTATCGCACGATGTATCGCAACGGCAGCGATTCGCCCGCCAGTCCGATGAATTTCTGCAGTGGTGAGCGCACCTGTTACGGCCACGGTGCGCCCAGCGAGCGTCGCCTGCAGGGCGGCGACTTCATGCACATCGAATACGGTGCTGCCTACCGGCGCTACTGCACCACGATCGGTCGCCAGTTCTGCCTGGGCGAACCGAGCGCGCGCATGCGCAAAGTCTATGATGTGGTGCGCGAAGCCTGTGATGCCTGCATTGCTAAAATCCGTGCCGGCGTACCCGCGGCCCGCCCCCATGAAGCGGCAAAGAAAGTCATCGCCGATGCCGGCATGGATCAATACCGGCTGCACACCACCGGTTATGGTATCGCGCCCGGTTATCCGCCGTCGTGGGGTGAATACATACACCTGTTTGCCGACAGCGACTACACGCTCGAGGCCGGCATGATCCTGTCGATCGAGCCACCGGTATTTATCCACGGAGAAAAACTGGGCGCGCGTATAATCGACAATGTATTGGTCACCGAAACGGGAGCCGAAATTCTTTCCGGTTTCACCCGTGATCTGGTGTGTATTCAGGAATAGTTAAGAGAGGCTCGCAACATGACGCAGACAGAACCGAAAGTCAGTTCGTCGATAGATTTTTCAACCGATGGCAAACACCACGGGCATCTGAATATCCCTCATTCCCGCAACGACTCCGGCTGGGGAGCGTTGCATCTGCCGATCGTTTCGATTCGTAACGGCGACGGGCCGACCATGGTGCTCACCGGCGGCAATCACGGTGACGAATACGAGGGGCCGATCGCGCTGATGAAACTGGCGCGGACGCTAGATGTCGGCGAAATCAACGGCCAGGTAATCATCATCCCGGCCTTGAACTATCCGGCGGTTCTGGCGGGTGATCGGGTGTCGCCGATCGATGGAGTCAACATGAACAGAGCCTTCCCCGGCCGGCGCGATGGCAGCATTTCCTCGATGATTGCCCACTTCGTGCACCAGAAGATCCTGCCGCTGGCGGATGCCGTGCTGGACATTCATTCCGGCGGCAAGACGATGATGTTTTCGCCCTTCGCCTGCTATCACCAGATCGCCGATGCCGGGGTTACGGAAAAGGCGAAACAGGCGGTTCTCGCCTTCGCGGCGCCGATCAGCCTGGAACTGGTGGAACTCGATGCGGAGGGTATGATCGATACCGCGGTCGAGGATATGGGCAAGATCTTCATCGGCTGCGAGCTGGGCGGTGGCGGCACGACCACGACGGACACCGTGTCTATCGCCGAAACCGGGGTCAGGAACCTGCTCGCGCATTTCGGGATTATCGACGAACAGCCGCAAAGCCTCGAAGACCGCGGGCTAACACCGACCCCGTTGATGCACATGCCGGATTCAGATTGTTACATCATCAGCGACGATGCCGGCATTTACGAGGCGTTGATCGATTTGAATTCGCCCGTTAACACAGGTGACGCTGTCGGCCAGGTGCATTTCCCGCGGAAACCTGAACAACCACCCGTGGTATACCGGGCGGCGCGCGATGGCACCCTGATCGGGCGTACCCACAAGGCGCTGGTCGAAACCGGCGATTTCCTGGCCTTGATCGCGACCGACATGTAAACGCGGGCCGATTGAAACAATAAGCAATGGCCCAATCTTCCCGCCCATGCACAGGTGGCCATTATCGGCGGCGGCATTGCCGGCGCTGCGGGATACGGACGGGCATGTTTACGTCTAGCCCGCATATCTCACCGATTTCCTACTGCGACGAAGCTATGCCGCCGACCTGCTGTTTATGCCGGGAGAAGCGCCAGGGTTGCCGAACTGTTTCATTTCGGCAGGTTATAATTCCGAGGGCATTGAGTTTAACGCCGGCGCGGGCCGGGCGCTGGCCAGGCGGAAGGACCTCCCGCTGATGCCGGGCAGGACTATCTGAGTTCGCGCCGCAAAATTTTGCCGACGTTGGTTTTCGGCAGCTCGTCGCGGAATTCCACAATTTTGGGAATCTTGTATCCGGCGAGTTTTTCCCGGCAATGCGCGATGATCGCCGCCTCGTCGAGCGACGCGTCCTTTTTCACGATAACCGCCTTGACCACTTCGCCACAAGCCTCATCGGGCTCACCGATGACGCCGACTTCGAGTACACCTTCATGTCCGGCAATAACGGATTCGACCTCACTGGGATAGACATTGAAAGCCGATACCAGGATCATGTCCTTGAGACGATCGACAATGCGGAAAAATCCCAGTTCATCCATCTGCGCCACGTCCCCGGTCTTGAGCCAGCCGTCGTTGGACAGCACCCTGGCGGTTTCATCCGGTTTCTGCCAGTACCCCTTCATCACCTGCGGACCGCGCACACACAATTCGCCGGTTTCGCCCTGCGGCAGGATATTGCCGTTTTCATCCTGCACCGAGACTTCGGTCGAGGGCACCGGCAAGCCGATACTGCCGTTGTACTCCTTCAGATTTAACGGGTTGATGCAAACCGCCGGCGACGTTTCGGTTAATCCATAAGCCTCGAGCACCGGTGACCCGGTCATTTTTTGCCAGCGCTCGGCGACAGGCTGTTGCACCGCCATACCGCCACCCAGGGCAAGCTTCAGACCTGAGAAATCGATCTGCTCGAAGCCGGGTGTGTTCATCAATCCATTGAACAGCGTATTGACGCCGGTTATCACGGTAAACCTGACGTTCTGCAACTCCTTGACAAATCCGGGCATGTCACGCGGGTTGGTGATCAGATAGTTGAGCGCGCCGATCTTCATGAAGGTCAGGCAGTTAGCCGTCAAGGAAAAGATATGGTACAGCGGCAAGGCGGTAATGATGGTCTCCTCGCCATCCTTGACCGCATCCTTGATCCAGGCGGATGCCTGCTGCATGTTGGCGGTCATGTTACCGTGGGTCAGCATGGCTCCCTTGGCAACCCCGGTGGTGCCGCCGGTGTACTGCAGGAAGGCGATATCGTCATGATTGCAGGCCACCGCGTCGCGAGTCTGCCCGGAACCCGCTCGCAATGCATCCTTGAACTTTACCCGGCCAGGCAAGGAAAATTTCGGCACCATTTTTTTGACATGCTTGACCACCAGGTTGACGATCAACGACTTGGGGAAGTGCAGCATGTCGCCAAGCTGCGTGGTAATGACATACTCGATCGGGGTGTCGGCAATGACTTCGCTCAGCGTATGGCAAAAATTTTCCATGACGATAATCGCCCTGGCGCCCGAGTCACTGAGCTGGTGCTTCAATTCGCGAGGCGTATACAGGGGATTGGTATTGACGACGGTAAATCCGGCGCGCAGGATCGCGAAGATCGAGATGGGATTCTGCAGCACATTGGGCATCATCACCGCAACGCGGTCACCCTTGCTCATGCCCGGCAGGTTTTGCAGATAACTAGCGAGTTGGTCGGTGTAACGATCCATCTCGTTGTAGGTCAGCGACGTCCCCAGGTTAGTGAAACAGGGATTCTCGCCGAATTTTTCGATCGCCCGTTCGAATACATCGGTAACCGACAGATAGGCATCGAGATCGACGTCCTCCGGAACTCCGGGCGGATAGCTTTTTAACCAGACCTTTTCCATTTCAGATTCCCCCCAAACCCGGCATTTCGTTAAATCGTATCACGCAGGCAAGGAGTCTCAAAATATTACCCGGACCCGCTAACCTGGCTACTACCGATCTCCCTGTTCGAATCGTTGCCGATTCCTACTTCATCTATTTACCCGCCTTCTTGCGGACGGCCTTCTTGCTGGATGCTTTTTTGCTGACTGATTTCCTGCGAACCGCTTTCTTGCGAACCGCTTTCTTGCTGACCGCCTTCTTGCTGACCGCCCGGTTACCGGGCGGGTCCTCCGCCGAGGGCGAATCCTCAAGCGCGGCAATACCGGCCTTCAATTGCCCGGGCTCGAATTCATCGACCCTGACCACTTTCTTTGTCGCCAGGCGGGCCTGCAGCAGTATATCAGCTTCGTCGGCCGTCACCTGCCCCGACGACTCCAGACCGTCGATCCACTGCCGGTAATCTTCAAGACCATGTTGAAAAATCTGATCGTGTCGCAGGCGGCGTTCGATCGGTTCGGCCTTGATCACCTTGTGCAGGGCGTCCTCCAGGCAACCTGTGATGTCATCCGGGTCATCGGTAATGTAAATACCGTCGGTCAAGCGATCCCGCGCGGCTCCCGGCCTGATCAACAGGGACGCGACCCGATGACCCAACGAATCATTCGGCTGGCGCAGGCTAAGCCCAAGTGGGAATATCGAATGCCGGATGATAACGCCCAGCCATTTGATGGGAAAGTTTCTCAGTATCTCGTCGAGCGCCATCTGTACCTGGTAAAGACAATACTTGACAGACCATTCGACCAGCGGCAAATCGCCGCGTGGCTGGCCATCGGCGTCAAATTTCTTCAAGGCGGCGGAGGCGTAAAACATGTATCCGAGCGCGTCGGCAAATCGACCGGATAACTTTTCCTTGCGCTTGAATGAGCCGCCCAGAATCATCAACACCAGATCGGAGCACACCGCGAATGCCGCGCTCATTTGCCCCAGCCGCCGGTAGTAACCCCCGATTCGTCCCGGGTAGGGGCTGGGCGCGAGATGACTCGCACTGATTCCATAGACAAAGGCGCGGCAGTAATTGGTCAAAAAGTATTCGGCGTGGCCGCGCAAGGCCCGATCGAAAGCCGCATCCGCGGACGCGGACTCGGGCCTGGTCGCCGCGTCCATTTCACGCACCAGGTAAGGATGGCAGCGAATCGCACCCTGACCAAAAATAATCATACTGCGCGTAAGGATGTTCGCGCCTTCCACGGTAATGCCCACGGGGACCGACTGGTAAGCACGCGCTATGTAGTTGGATGGCCCCATGCAGATGCCGCGGCCGCCGTGAATATCCATCGAATGATTGATTACCTGGCGCATGTGTTCGGTGTTGTAACACTTCAGGATCGCGGTGATGATCGACGGTTTCTCACCGCTATCGAGCGCGCTCAGGGTCAACAATCGTCCCGCTTCCATCATGTAAGCCATGCCGCCGATGCTGGCCAGCGCTTCCTCGACCCCCTCAAATTTTCCGATCGAAGTATTGAATTGCTTGCGTACACGGGCATAGGCGCCGGTATTGCGGGCACAGGACTTACCCGCGGCCACGCCAACCGCGGGTAGCGAGATCCCACGTCCGACCGACAGCGATTCGACCAGCATGCGCCAACCCTTGCCGATGTTGTCCTGGCCGCCAATGAGGTAATCCATTGGAATGAACACATCCTTGCCGCGATTGGGGCCATTCTGAAATGCGGAATTTAACGGGAAGTGACGGCTACCAATGGTGATGCCCGCGGTATCGGCCGGGATCAGTGCGCAGGTGATTCCGAGTTCTTCTTCTCCCCCGAGCAAACCGTCCGGATCGAACACCTTGAACGCCAGACCCAGCACGGTTGCAACCGGTCCCAGCGTGATATAGCGCTTTTCCCAGTTCAGGCGCAGGCCGAGCACCTGTTCTCCCAGGTGCTCACCCATGCAAACCACACCGTTGTCCGGAATCGCTCCGGCGTCAGAGCCCGCGTCGGGATGGGTCAACGCAAAACAGGGGATTTCACGGCCGTCGGCAAGGCGCGGCAGGTAATAATCTTTTTGTGCCTCGCTGCCGTAGTGCAGCAGCAGTTCGGCGGGACCCAGCGAGTTCGGCACCATCACGGTTACGCTGGCCGAAATACTGCGTGAGGCTATTTTCGTCACCACGCTGGAATGGCCGTGCGCTGAAAACTCGAGGCCACCGTAACGCCGCGGAATAATCATGCCGAAGAAGCGGTGCTGCTTCAGAAAGTCCCAGATTTCGGGCGGCAAATCCATACGCACGTGCGTGATATCCCAGTCATCGATCATCGCGCAAAGTTGTTCCACGGGACCATTGATAAAGGCCTGCTCGTCCTCGCGTAACACCGGCATCCGGTAATTCCGCAGTTGCTGCCAGTCGGGGGCGCCGCGAAACAGTTCGGCTTCCCACCAGACGCTGCCGGCCTCGATCGCTTCTCGCTCGGTATCGGACATCGGCGGCAAGATCTTGCGAATGCGCCGCAACAGAGGTTGCGATAATAGCGATAATCGAATCTGCGGCACACCAAGCAGCAGTGCTGGCAGCAAAAATGCCAGCCAGAACAGCCATCCCCAGAACGGGCTGAAACCGCCCGCCAGGGTAAATACCAACAGGAACAACCCCGTCATCAAAGCCAGGCTTCGCATTGAAAACTGGCGGCGCGCGATTGCATAGAACAACGCCAGTAGAGCGCCTGGCAGGATAAGAAAAGTCATCGGGATAGCTCGAACATTATTGAGTCAGGTATGCAGGATCAAACAGTATAATATTTTGACCAGATCGGCAATGCAAAGTTTCAAAATGAAACTATTGATGACCGCGGGCTATGGTAATTTACCGAGTCTGCTCGAGCCGCTGGTTTTCCGATCCGGGCTCGTGCGACAGGAAAAACTCCGTAAACCAGTCCGCAAGCAGTTGGGTATCGGCCTTTGCACCAGCGTCCATCTCCGCCGCCGCTGATTGCGCAACCTCGGCGGGAATCACGCTGCCGCCAAAGAGTTCGAGCAACGCGCGCTCGTAAGCTTCCTCGAATTCGGGGTGCGCCTGCACGCTGATAATCGATTCGCCGTAACTCAGCCCGGCAAACCGGCAAAACTCGGAGCTGGAAAACACCGTGGCAGACTCCGGGCAGGTTACGATCTGGTCCTGATGATAGGCATAGAGTCCGATCGACGGAGGCTGATCACGCATCCAGGATTGGCGTTTATCGATGCGATAACGCTGCACGCCAACGCCCCAACCCCTGTCCGATTTTACGACCTTGCCTCCCAGCGCCTCGGCTATGATCTGGTGGCCAAAACAGACACCGATCAGGGGCAGGCGCGCCTGAGCAAGTTCACGAATAAAATCCTGTAGCGGAAACATCCATTCGAGCCGATCATAAACGCCGTATCGCGACCCGCTAATCAACCAGCCATCGCAATCGAATATCGATGCGGGCATCTGCCCCCGAACCGCGCTGTATGCCATGAACTCCAGATCCCGTCCCGCCCGTCTCAGGAAACGCTCAAACATAACAGGGTAAGGATCGAAGCGATCGGTCAATTCTTCGCGCAATAGTCCTGCTTCGAGAATTCCTATTTTCATATGCTCCTTCTCAATCGCTCAAGATAGCGAAAGCAAACCGGCAGCGGCGAAGAATCACCGCAATACACCGACCTGCCGCCGCCTTAATGTGATCATATTTTATAGACTAGTCACAATCCATGGCAACAGCACGATTGGTGCTATCTCCGGTTTTGTGATTAAATATTTCGCCCGACCCCTGTTGGAAACCCCTCAATGCCGTCAACTGATCCACGAGATTTAGAACTATTGATGATCGAAAAACTGGATGGCATGAAAACCCATCAATGGGTCTACCTGTTGCTGCGCAACAACCTGATGTGCGGGCGTATCGAGCCGGGAATCCCCCTGACCATACGCGGCCTCGCACAGATCCTGCAGGTCAGCCCGATGCCGATACGCGAGGCGCTGCATCGCCTCGCCTGCGAAGGCGCGGTCGAGGTCAAGAACAACCGCAGGGTTATCGTGCCGTCCATGACTTCCGAGAAGTTCAGGGAGCTGTGCGATTTGCGGATACTGCTCGAAACCCATGCTGCCGAAGGTGCGTTGCCCTATATCAAAGAACAGGATATCGAAATCCTCGAGCAAATCGACGCCAGAATCGACGATGCTATCGAGTCCGACGACGTCGATAATATCAGCCTGCATAACCAGGCCTTTCATCGCCGTTTATACCAGGTCAACCCGTTTCAGATATCGGTTCCCCTGATCGAAAGCCTGTGGCTGCAACTCGGTCCATTCTCGCGTATCGCCATCAGCAAACTGGAAAAAGTTTACCTGGTCGATCGTCACGCCGAGGCGCTGGATGCGCTGAAAAATCGAAACCTGTTCGAATTGCGGCGCGCGATCGAGGCGGATATACGCGATGGCATCGCTTCGATCAATACCGTCGAGGGAATTCACGACTATTTCAGGGGTGTCGCGTGATCACCCATTATTCTCGTTTTTCGTGATCACAAATAAACCTATTCAACGGGCATCGCCAAACCAATGAAAGCCGAAGACAGTAAACAACTAATACGCGAGATCAATGAACTTTTAAAGGCCAACCCCGAACTGCGGCAATTCGAGGTATTGGCAACCGATATCTGCGGGCATTTTTTCGGCAAGCGCTACCCCATCGACAAGCTCATGGTATTCGCACAGGAGGGGCTCGCGATGCCGGCAGCCATGTTCGTGTTGAATACGCTCGGCGAGCCGCTGGACGGCCTTTACTATGGCATCGACGACGGCGACCCGGACGCACATTTTTACCTGGTCCCCGGCAGCCTGTGCCTGAACACCTGGGGCAGCAGGCCACGCGCGCAGGTCATGGCGACAACCTGTGCCGACGCCGAGCCAACCTTCTACGAACCGCGCCAGGTACTGCAAAAGGTAATAGAAGAGTACGCGACCAGGAAATGGCGCCCAATGGTCGCTTTCGAACTCGAGTTTTACCTGTTCGACGGCGAACGTGACGCGGACGGCCTGCTAAAGATTGTGCGAAATCCCAAGACCGGCCGCGAGGACACTGCAACCGTTTTATCGAGTGCCCGAATCGGTGATTTCGAAGAAGTCATCGACGATATCATTCATGCCTGCCAACTGCAGGACATCGACACCGGCGCCATCTCTTCGGAACTCGGGCCGGGGCAGTTTGAAATTAACTTCAATCACCATGCCGACGTGCTCCGGGCCGCGGACGAGACCTGCATGTTCAAGCGTATCGTCATCGAAATTGCCAAGAAGCACGGCATGGGCGCCAGTTTCATCGCCAAACCCCTGCTTGAATCTGCCGGCAACGGCTTGCACATGCATATCAGCGTGATCGATGACGAGGGTAACAATATTTTCGCCGGCGCCGGCGGCGCTCAACCTTCGCTGCATCACGCCATCGGAGGGTTGCTGGCGACGATGCCGGCGGCGATGTCGTTCTGGGCGCCAAATATTAACTCCTACCGCCGCTACCGGGGCGGCCTCAGTTGCGCACCGGTAAGCCTGACCTGGGGTAACGAAAACCGAACAGTGGCGTTTCGCATTCCTCTGGCCAAGCAGAGGGCCTGGCGCGTCGAAAATCGTGTTCCCGGCGCTGATGCCAATCCCTACCTGGCGATGGCGGTAACCCTGGCCGGCATGTTGCACGGAATCGAAAACAAGCTCGATCCGGGGGCGCCAACCGAACAGGCAGTCAACGGGCGCGACGAGAGTTTGCCGCTGGACATGAGGACGGCGCTGGCAAGCACGCTCGACAGCGAAGCGCTTGCCGCTATCATGGGCCGGGATTTTATCGAACTTTATTGTAAACACCGCGGCGAGGAAGCCGCGGCTTTCGAAAATCACATCAATGCACGCGAATATGACTGGTACTTATAAATGAACAGTAGTAATTTTATCGACAGCCACTCGATCTACGCCAACCGCTTCAGCTACATGGGCAGGCCGCTTAGCCGCGAGCCCGGCGATGCCGATGTATTCGTCGTCGGGCTGCCCTATGACCTGGGCACCAGTGGCCGCTCGGGCACGCGCGGCGGCCCCGGTGGAATACGCAGCGCCAGCGCCAACCTGCGCTGGGAAGAAAAACGCTGGCCATGGGACTTCAATGTCTTTGACCGCATTCGTGTAGCCGATTACGGCGACCTGGAAATCCCGACCGGCAATCACCAGGCTTTGTTCGACGAGATCGCGACGCACTACGGCAAGTTGCTCGCCGCGGGCAAAACCATCCTCAGTCTTGGCGGCGATCATTTTGTCACGCTACCGCTGTTACGCGCGCATCACCGCCAGTTCGGAAAATTCGCGATGATTCATTTCGATGCGCATACCGACACCTACGAGGAAGAAGACGCGGAATACAATCACGGCTGCATGTTTTATCACGCCCCGCGCGAGGGTCTTATCGACGCCGACAAGAGCATTCAGATCGGAATCCGCACCGAGTACACCGAAAGCAGTCACGAGTTCGAAGTCATCAACGCCGCGGCCGCCAATGACCTCAGCATCGAGACCATCCTCGAACGCATCCGCAGGCGCGTCGGCGACGACCCCTGCTATATGACCTTCGACATCGATTGCCTCGACCCCAGTTATGCGCCGGGTACCGGCACGCCGGTGGTCGGCGGTTTGACCACGGATCGGGCGCTCAAAATCATTCGTGGATTGCAGGGTATCAACCTGGTTGGCATGGACCTGGTCGAGGTCGCACCGTCCTTCGATCACGCCGAAATCACCTCGCTGGCCGGGGCCACGCTGGCCCTGGAAATGCTGTATGTGCTCGGCGCCAACAAGGATCCCTGACCCGCAAAGAGTAACCGGGAAGGATTCTCGCAGAGGCGCAGGGGAGCAGGGATCGCAGAGAATTACGTGGGTTTATCTTTCGGCGGTATTCTCCCTTTAACCTAGAAAACGCAGTAGGATCACGAAAGTCTGCACACCAAAAGTAGGCGCTTTAGGCGAGCGATTGATTCATATAGCTATATGAAAAAAGTGCTTATCACCAATAAGGTGACTAGCGGAACGCCGCCCGCTTTTTTTTCATTACGCTATCTAACCCGAACAATTCATAAACATGCACGCGCCCTTGCTTGTTCTTTGATTCCACAGGGGATTATCCTCAATCGACCGGATCAATAAGTCCGGCGCTCAATCGGATAATCCCCTGTGAAACCAAAGTCCTACGCAATCATCGCGGCAGTTTATGAATT
>JAAEPH010000339.1 GCA_024232855.1 Gammaproteobacteria bacterium | reverse complement strand
TTTCAGGCCAGGGTCGCGGCCAGGTTTGCAAGAATTCCGCCAAGAATAACACGAAGTTTATCGGCCCTGGCATTTTCATAATCCCAGGGCGGTTGCTCGCTCATGTAGATAAATTGCGCCAGTTCCATCTGGATCGCGTGGTAACCGCGTTGCGGCTGCCCGTAGTGGCGAGTCGTCCAGCCCCCCTTGAAACGGCCGTTGAGCACGGTGCTGTATTCGTTGGCGTTGTTGCACTGCCGATGCAGCGCGGCTTCGATCGCCGGGTCGCAACTATTGCCGCTGTTGCTGCCGATGTTGAAATCGGGCAGCCTGCCTTCGAATAAATAGGGTACGAGTGAGCGTATCGAGTGGCAGTCGTAGAGTATGGCGTAGCCATGCCGTTGATGAATGCGCTGCAGTTGTTCGCCCAGGGCATCGTGATAAGGCTGGTGGTATTGTTGCCGGCGCTGCTCGATTTCATCCAGCGACGGCGCCTGCCCAGGAAGGTAGATGGGGTCACCGTCGAAGGTCGT
>JAAEPH010000338.1 GCA_024232855.1 Gammaproteobacteria bacterium | reverse complement strand
GGAAGAAGTCGTGTTTTGCATTTTCAAACGACCTGACAAGAAAGACGCAGATACAAGCAAGGTACTCGCACCGAAAAACCGCCCGTTCGGGTTCAAGTACGTTGTCCGCAATGGCCAGTCAACGCTCGGCGAGGAAGGCGGTTATTACGAAATGCCGGCATTTGTCTCCCGCTGGCGCAAGGTATCCGGATCAAAATGGGGCCACGGGCCCGTAGCTGTAGCCACGGGTGATGTACTATCGGCGAACCAGCTGGTCGAAGCGACACCCGACAGCCTGCCCAAAGTGATTGACCCCGTTACCTTTGCCGAGCAGGGAGCGGCCGATGGAACGCTTGATCTTGACCGTGGCGGATACAATATCGTCAACGATATTAAAGGCATCCGCACGCACGAAAGCAAAGCCAAGTTCGTGCCGGCGACCATGAGCTTGCACGATCTGCGCGAATCGATAAAGCAGGCACTGCACCAGGACGAGCTAGCGCTCAAGGAATCACCGGCAATGACGGCAACCGAGGCTAATATACGCTATG
>JAAEPH010000337.1 GCA_024232855.1 Gammaproteobacteria bacterium | reverse complement strand
TGATTGCGTAGGACTTTGGTTTCACAGGGGATTATCCGATTGAGCGCCGGACTTATTGATCCGGTCGATTGAGGATAATCCCCTGTGGAATCAAAGAACAAGCAAGGGCGCGTGCATGTTTATGAATTGTTCGGGCTAGAGACCGTTGATGTGAAGAATCTTAACATATATCAAGTTAACGCCGGATAAATCGAACAATTACCCGATAATCATCGTTGTGGATTCGTCCAGAGCAGCCTGCACCCGGTCTCGATCAGAGGTGTCGCGGATTTCAGGCCCGGGTTCGCTGGCCTTGACGGCAGCGATGCGGGCTGGCGCGTCCCCTCGCGCTGAAATCGGCTGACGGATATTCGGGTCTCAGTCCTGCTGGTAATAAGGCGCCGCCGGATCACCCAGCGCGTGTTCGACTAGCGCGACCTCCCATTCCAGGTAGGCCCGATACTCACGCATCAAAGCCTCGGGATCCTCGTGATCCCGGGGATCGGGATCAAGGTCTTCGAGCGGACTGGCGATATCACCAGGGCCGAATTCGAGACTCGTCTTGTCGTCGTCGAGTGAAAACACGAAAACACGCCGCCAACCCATGCGGCGCAACCAGATCGCGACGGTAGTCGCACGCACGCGATCAGCATCGATAAGAATTACCATCGCGTTACGGACCACCAGGTAACGATCGATATTCTGCAGCAGATGGCCTCCCGGCACATGCAGCGAACCGGCGATATGCCCCGCTTCGTATTCCTCACGGCTGCGTACATCGACCAGATAACGACTGCCGGTCGTCTGTAAGGGAATCGAGCTGACACGATCGACGTACCAGCGCGCGGCCATGCGCGCTGCTACCTTGCGAATCCCTGGTAAGGCCGCGGATTCGGGCGTCGGCAGAGCCGACCGGTTACCGTGTTCCAGTTCAAAGCCTTCGAACTGCCAGGCCATGGTGCCGTTTTCGAGCGCATAGACACGCTCACAGCCGGCATCGATCAGAGTTTGCGCGCCGATAATGCCGCGTGTACGCCCGCCGCAATGGACCACGATATCGGTATCCTCCCGTATCACCGGCAGCACACGATAAACCAGTTCGGCGCCGACACAGAGAACGGCGCCGGGAATGCAGTAGCTTGCATGCTCCCCGGCGGTACGCGAATCGATCACCAGGGTGCTGGCGCCTCTCTGCTGGCGCGCCCGCAATTGCGCTGCGGTCATCACCGGGGTCGCAGATTCGCCTTCGATAAATTCGCCGAAAGCCTTGCCCGGCACGCTGACCCCGGAAAACACCGCGCCTCCCGACACCCGCCAGGCTTCGAGGCCACCTTCCAGAATCGCAACATTGGAATAGCCGAGCGATTCGAGTAACGCCGCGGCGCGCGCAGCTTCACCCGCGCCGGCGTCGCAGAGGATACAGAGGGTAGTCTTCAACGGCACCGCGGGGCTGATCAGGCTATCGAGGCTCTGCAGCGGCAGGTTCGAGGCGGCGAGCAAATGCCCCGTGGCAAAATCGACCGCGCTCCTGGGATCGATGACGGCGAACTCGCTGTCGATGACAAACAGTTCGCGGAAGCTTTCTATTGAAATCGGTTCTGCCATGCACTGCTCCGGGGTTCACACGCTAGCCTGTCGCTCGCATTGGTCGCACTTTACTATTATTCTAGTCGGTGCGAGAAAGATCGCCACAAATGAACAAGCCGTCATCCTCCGATGTGTCGGGGAACAACGGGTATGAGTAAACAGGCACCTTGCAATGGCAGCGCGTTACAGGATTCCAGCATTCGAGAGAGTCACTTCGTGCAATCCGGAATCGCGCAGGTTTATAATCGCCCTATCTTCAAGCAGGGTGCTGATCGCATATTCGCCGACGCTGGCATGGTTAAGCAATGAACGTTCCAGAAACAATGCGTGCCGTGGTGTTGACCGGGCACGGTGGTCTCGACAAGCTCGAGTACCGCGAAGACTGGCCGACACCGCGCCCCGGCAACGGTGAAGTACTGGTGCGCGTCGGCGCCTGCGGGCTCAACAACACCGACATCAATACACGCACCGCGTGGTATTCAAAATCGGTCACCGAGGGCATTACCGATGCCGCCGGCAAGGGCGGATTCGACACCGCCGATACCGCGCAGGGCAGCTGGGGAAGCGCAAGCGTCACCTTTCCACACATCCAGGGCGCCGACGTCGCCGGTGTGATCGCCACGGTGGGTGCAGGCGTCGATGAATCGCGCCTTGGCGAACGCGTCATTCTCGACCCGTGGATTCTCGCCCGCGGCGACTGGCTAGATGCCTCGCGCTCGATGTACTTCGGTTCCGAGTGCGATGGCGGCTACGCCGACTACACCCGCATCCGCAGTGAAAATGCGATTCGTATCGACACGGCGCAAAACGATGCGGAACTGGCTACCTACCCCTGCGCATACACTACTGCCGAAAACCTAACCGCAAAAACCGGTTTGCGACCGGGCGAAACGGTCGTTATCACCGGCGCCTCGGGCGGTGTCGGTTCCGCCGCGGTGCAGCTGTGCCGCCTGCGCGGCGCGCGCGTGATCGCGATCGCGTCACCGGCCAAGGCCGAACTACTCGGACAACTCGGCGCCGATCGGGTCATCGATCGCAACGAGGCCGACCTGGAACTGGCGATTCGCGAGGCAGCGGGCGGCGCTATCGACGTTGCCCTCGATGTCGTCGGCGGCGACATGTTCATGCCGCTGGTCAATGCCCTGCGCCAGGGCGGCCGCTATTCCAGCTCGGGCTCGATCGCGGGACCCCTGGTCGAGTTCGATTTACGCCAGCTGGTATACAAGGATTTACAGCTTACCGGCGCCACCATCGTACCGCCGGGCACGATGCGCCGCCTGGTAAGCCTGATCGAGCAGGACTTGCTCAAGCCCCTGCTGGCGCAAAGCTTTGCGCTCAGGGATCTCGCATGGGCCCAGGAAACTTTCATGCTGAAAAGGCACATCGGCAATATCGTGGTGGAAACATGAACGACGCCCTCGACAACGAGCAATTTGCCGCCATCGATCTCGGCTCGAACAGCTTTCACCTGGTTGTCGCACGCCAGGAACAGCACGCCATGGCGGTCATCGATCGCGAGCGCGACATGGTGCGTCTCGCCGGCGGGCTCGATGAAAAAAACCTGCTAACCGAGGAAGCGAGCGAGCGCGCCCTCGCCTGCCTGGCGCGTTTCGGTGAACGCCTGCGCGGTCTCGAAGCGGACAACGTGCGCGTGGTCGGCACCAACGCATTGCGCAAGGCGAGCAATTCACGGCACTTTATCGCCCGTGCCGAAGAGGCGCTCGGCTTTTCCATCGAAATCATATCCGGTATTGAAGAGGCGCGCCTGGTTTACCTTGGCGCGGCACAAACCCTGCAGGGCGATCGCGGCAGGCGGCTGGTGGTCGACATCGGCGGCGGCAGCACCGAGATCATCGTCGGCGACACGAGTGAGCCGATATATCTGGAAAGCTTTTACATGGGTTGCGTCAGCAACAGTGAACGATTTTTCGCCGACGGCGTATACGATCAACGCCTCATGCGCTACGCCATCCTCTACGCGCAACTCGAACTCGAACCCAGCATTGCCGCGCTGAAATCATTACAGGCGGAAGACGTCATCGGCACCTCGGGAACCGCGCGCGCCATCAGCAACGTGTTGCGTGAAAACAACTGGAGCGAGACCGGCATTACGCGCGACGGCCTCGAAAAGCTGATCACACATATCATTAAGACAGGCAAAATCGGCAAACTCAAGATCAAGGGCCTCAGCGACGAACGGCGGCCGGTTTTCGCCGGCGGGGTCGCCGTCATGGCTGCGATCTTCAACTCTCTCGAGCTTGAATTGATGCGCGTCTCCGACGGTTCACTGCGCGAGGGCGTGCTGCACGACCTGATCGGTCGCGAGATGTTCGAGGACCGCCGCGCGGTGACCGTGCTCGAATTGATGAAACGCCATCACATCGACCTCGAACAGGGCCAGCGGGTGCGTAAAACCACGCTCGGCCTGTTCAAGCAGATCAAGCGGCAGGGTATGCTGAAACGCGAGCGACGCCTGCTCGGATGGGCTGCACAACTGCATGAAATAGGCCTCATGATCGCGCACAGCCAGCACCACCGGCACGGGAGCTATGTACTCGAAAGCATGGACCTGCCCGGATTTTCACGCCAGGAACAGGGCGCGCTGTCGATCATGGTGCGCCTGCATCGGCGCAAGTATCTGCCGGAGTTGATCGAGGACAGCGTTTACGTTCGTTCCGAGGCCCTCAGCATCATGACGCGTTTACTGCGTCTCGGCGTACTCCTGAATCGCGGGCGCCTGCCCGGCGAAATGCCGGCACCGCAACTAACCCTGGAACAGACCGAAGTCATGGTCCTGGAAATTTCCGGCGCCTGGCTGGAGGAACACCCGCTCACGGCCGCCGACCTGGAGCAGGAAGTCGATCTGCTGGATTCGGCCGACTACGAACTGCGAATCGTGATGACTTGATCGCCGGGGTAATAACCCGCATTGCTCACCGATTTCCTACTCGGCAATTGCTCCGATACGTCGGACCCGCCGGAGTGCCGCCCACCGGAACGCCGGCCGACGGAGTGCCGCCCCGGCGACTGAATGGGCATAGTTGGCGCACAGCTTCGCCCCCTCGGCACCGAAACTCAGCGCGGTAGCGCGACCGATGCCGCGACGGCACCGGTGATCAGAACGATTTTGCCGGTGAATTCAGACATGTTTTTACCTCCCGCTTTTTTATGTTTTCAGAAATACTCGAATTCAATTTTGCGGCAAGGCGTCTTCATCGGATATAGTACAAATGCACTACGCGATGCGCCATGGGTAAATGCCCACCGGATAAGAGCCAATATAGCTGGCAAGGGGTTTTACGGTTTGCTTTCGAAACGGGAATTCGCGGTAGCCGAACACTATGCGACAGGACAATCCTACAAGGAGGTTGCCCGTTAACAGTCACTAGCAGGAGGGATAGTGTGCAACAAAATCAATCACAGTTTGATACGCCATGTTCTTCGCGGGTAAGGATATGAGCGAATTTTTCCGCCTGAAACTGTGGCCGCTGATCGAATTTTTCTGGAACTCGACCATCGACCTGGTATCGCTGGTATTCGGCGAAACCGACTGGCGGCGTTTCAGACATCGAGTACTGGCCCATTTGATGTGGATCGAGCGGCGCCTCGAATCCTTTCTGCCCGACTCGTTAAAACTGGACCAGCCGATAAAAACAATCCTGCTATTACTCCTGGTCACGGTGTTGGCGCTGCTGTTCGATCGCGAGTTCGGGGTCGAGGATTTACAGGAATCCGGCGAACTCATCGTCATCACGCGTGAATCGCCCACCACCTTGTACAAGGATGGCGATGATCCGGCCGGCCCGGAATACGACTACCTGAAATCCTACGCCGAGTACCTCGGCGTCGAGCTGCGTTTCGTTTTCCTGGAAAATGAAGGACAGGTTCTCGAGGCGATTTCCAGGGGTGAAGGCCACATCGCCGCCGCCGGCATCACCTTCTACCCGCCGCTGGCCGAACAGGGAATGGTTTTCGGCCCAGGCTACCAGGATGTCGACATTCAGGTGGTATGCCGGCGCAATCACGGTAAACTGCCGCGCAATCTCGAAGGACTGGACGAGGTCGAGCTGGTCGTGGTCGCCGATTCCAGCAACGAGGCGCGCCTGTTCCAGTTACAGGAAGAGTATTCCGACCTGACCTGGGAGTCGGATGAACATGCTACCGTCGACGACCTGCTGCAAATGGTCTGGCAAAAGGAGATCGGTTGCACCATCGCCAATTCGAGCGAGGTGAATATCAAGCGCCGAGTTTATCCCGAGCTGCAGGTAGCCTTTACCATTGAAGAAAAACAGTCGCTCGCCTGGCCGCTGTCACCGCAGTGGAAGACGCTGTCGAGTTCGATAGACGAATGGCTGCAGGCAATCGAAAGCAACGGCACCCTGCTAATTCTCAAGGATGAACATTACGATATCGAGGAATTCGACTATGTCGACATGCGTACCTACGTCCGTCGAATCAAGTCGCGACTGCCGGCGCTGACGCCGATCTTCAAGGGAGCCGCTGAAAAGCACGCCGTGCCATGGACGCTACTGACCGCACAGGCTTACCAGGAATCGCATTGGAACCGGCGCGCTAAAAGCCCCACCGGGGTACGCGGCATCATGATGCTGACGCTCCCGACCGCGAAAGAGATGGGTGTAAAAAGCCGGCTCGATGCCGAGCAAAGTATCATGGGTGGGGCAAAATACCTGAGCCGCCTCGAAAAACGAATTCCCGAAGGCGTCGAGGGCCAGGACCGATGGTGGTATGCGCTGGCCGCCTACAATATCGGCATGGGCCATCTGCTCGATGCGCGCACGCTGGCGAGAAAGCTCGACCTCAGTCCCGATCGCTGGCTTGATCTCAAGGGCGTGCTACCCCTGCTGTCGCAGAAGAAGTATTACAAGAGCTTGAAATACGGATATGCTCGCGGCGCCGAGCCGGTCGTCTACGTCGGCCAGGTTCGCAAATACCAGAATATACTGCACGCCCAGGTCGCCCGTAAAAAAGGCATCCACGCCAAATAGTCCGCATCTCTCACCGGCTTTCGTAGCGAGGCGGCGATACCAGCTTTAGCTCGCATATCTCACCAGGGGGCGGGATGGCGGTTCTCGGCTCCTGCCTCCACCGCATTCGTGCTTCCTTGCACATCATCGCGCAGGGCTTTGGATTCACAAGGAATTTTCTGAAGGAGCGGAATAACCGTGCGTAACCCGCTG
>JAAEPH010000336.1 GCA_024232855.1 Gammaproteobacteria bacterium | reverse complement strand
CCGTCCTGGTCGATTATCAGGATTATCACGGAGACTGACATGAGTATGCATAACCCTCCCCACCGAAGCTGAACAAAAAACTCGACGCGATGGCCGGGTTTCGGGTTGGGTGGTAGTTATTATGCGATCTTGCGCTCGCCACCCTCTGCTTCTTCGGCTTCTAGGGATTTCAGCTTGTCTGTCATACACTCTCTGGCATAACGCTTAAATTCACCTATAACAAATCGCTCCAAAAGCTGTTTGATTAAGGGCTGATAGCCCATTCCTTCGATATCAGCAATAAGTTTCAAATCAGAAATCAGGGACTTCTTGAGGCGAATTGAAATTGGCTTCAACTCAAGAGCATCTTCCAGGTCTTTAATTGACAGTGAGTTATCTAGTTTTGCGTACTGCGCGTCGCGACCCAGTTGGCCACTCTCCCAGGCTTCGACGGTGCCTTCTATTTTCTCCGCTTTTTTGGTCATTATCTTGATCTCATTATACGTGCGTCAGTTTGTTGTAGTTGCTTAATTGGCTCTGATCAGGTTCGTATGCAGACTTCACTATGATTTTATTTGTTTTGGGGAAATGCATAAAAGCCACCAACAACTTTCGCCCCATGTTCGTTTCCTCGATAAACCATCGAGTAGGCGGGTCTGTTTGGTTATGTTCCCGGGTATCGACCAGGAAGCCTCTTGTTACATTGGAAAAACATTCATGAATCTCCTCAGCAGTTACCCGGTGCCTGGTCTTAAGTTTCTCAACAATACCCGGGTGAATTTCTAGGTTTTTCATGAATATAGACGATATTCCAGAATTTGTATATACAGATTGCTAGCAGGTACGCAATCCTCGTATATACAGGGATCAACTGCAAGTAAAAAATTCTTTTCCTTTTAGGGCTGGGCAAAAAGGACTCGCGAGTGTATGTCCATTTAGTTCCTCCGTTTAGTTCCATCGTTTTCGATGCCGCAGGCCAGGCATCCGCACAAGAATGGATATCTAATATTCGGATAAACGGGGCCACCCCCTTCCTCTCTCCTCGAAGCGCATTAATCCGCTGATCGCGAGATCGAGGTCCAGTGTGCCTTCGGGGATAATCCAGTCCGCTGCGTCGATCGGCTGGCCGCCCTCACGAGAAATCGAGCCGCGCAAGCCGTCAATGTCGCCGTTGGCGGGCAGCCGCGGATGCTCGGCGATGACACGGCCGGCGGGCCGGGTGAAGCGTAAGGCTCCGTCGGCGGTTCGTTCGACGCCGAAACCGCCCTCGTGCACCAGGCGGTGGTGACGGCGGCACAATAAAGCCAGGTTGTCGAGTGACGTCTCGCCACCGTTCGCCCAGTGCCGGACGTGATGGGCGTCGACGAAGCGGTCTTGTATGCATCCCGGAAAGCAGCATCCGCCGTCCCGGGAGCGCAGCGCCCGCTGCATTGCCGGCGGCACCGCGCGGGTTTTGCGGCCGATGTCGAGCGGATTGCCCGCGGCATCCTCGGTTATCCGCAACAGGCTGCCGCCGCAGGCGATGCGGCGGGCGGTATCCGGCGCGAGGCGCTGCCCGCATTCGAGTTCAGAGCGGCCTGCATCACCCTCTGCCAGCGTTTCCGCGGTAACGTGCACGACCACCTGGTAACGCTCGGCTGATGGCTGTGACACGGGGCCGTGGCGCAGCGTGGTTTCCGCCATCGTCGTCAGCGCATCGGCGCGGCGTTGCGCGAACCGGTTTCCGTTTTCGGACGTTACCGCGGTAACGTCATCGGCTGCGGCCTCATTTTTCTCGTCGTGTGGCGCGTCCATTGCGGCGTTGAGCGCTTGCAGCACGATGGCGCCTTCTTCGGCCGGCAGCCGTGCGCGGATGACGAGGCAGCCATCATCGTCGTGGTAGTAGTTCAGTTCACGTGCCGCATGATTGACCATGGCCTGTTCACGCTCGGCGAGGCGATCGACGCGGCGATACGCGCGCACCAGTTTTTCGACCTGGGCGGCGGTCGCGTGATGTGCGAGTTCGAGCAGTTTCGCTTCGTTCGTAAGGTCGGCGATGCGGGTCAGTGCGCGCACCTTGGAGAAGCTGAGCCGGCCGCTTTCGAACGCCGAGGATATTGCCGGCAGGCTTTTCAGCGCGTGCGCGATGCGGACCTTTTCGCGTGCCGCGTTCAGACCAATGCCGCAGCGCCAGTTGAGCCAGTGCGCGCAGGACTGTAGCCCCCAGGCGCCCCACGGGGCCGCGTCATCGAGTTCGGCGATGAGCTGCAGCAGGCGGTAACTGGCGGCGTTGATTTGTGCGCACAGATCGGTGATTTCGCGTTCGAGCGCGTCGGCGCGGGTCAACGAATCGGATTGTTGGGGGATTGCGAAAACGTCGGTGGCGGGCTTGTTCATGGTCAACTTCCGTGTTATTTATGATTGCTCGATTATACCAGTAAAATCAAATAAATCAGATAGTTATATTGTATTTATTGGGTGCATCGGGGGAGTTTTGGTGACAGTTAACCTGTTTCAAAAGCAGGCGCTAATGGGAAATACCAGTACACAGGATCCCGACTCAGGGCTGGGATGACGGGAGTGCAGAGAACCGTATAAAGGGATACACGCTTTTGATCGTTACTGAGGGTCTGCTGACTTAATCGGCAGGTTTACCGAACATTGGTAAGGGAGACGATAGGCTCGTTAGAATATTCTCCTTCAAGCAGCATCAATCGTGACTTTTTTCCCCAGCGAAGCAAGCATGTTGACCAACATATCAATGCTGAATTTTTCAATTTTACCCTTCAGCAGATCGCTGACTCTTGGTTGGCTGACACCCAGCAGCTCGGCTGCCTGCTTCTGAGTAATGCCTCTTTCCGCGATTCCTCTCTCGAGCTGAATCATCAACTCGGATCTGATTTTCAAATTCTGCGCGACGACCGGGTCGTCGAACAGTGCATCAGATACATTTTTATACTCGGCAGGCTTCATGAACATTACTCTTGAGTCGGATTTTCCGGTTGTTCCTGTTTGTTATCCAGAGAACACTGTTAACCTATATTTCTTGTACTCCCGGGCCAACTGTTTTTAAAGGCTTCGAGTCGGTCGCCTGCAATCCGTTTTGCAGTTTGAACAGTTGATACCCAACTCGGTCTCGTACATCGCTATCCCAACCTCTAGTGACGAACCTGGTATCCGCCACAAAAACCAATTCCTTCATTTCCGTGCACCTGATTCCTTTCAATCAAATCAAACTTCCGTATTGGTTCCCTATTTGATTGGAGCGAATATATAATATTTTGTATGTTATATCAATTTTTATATAAATGCGGGACGGAAGGGAGTGCAGAGGGGCACACGCTATACAGCTGAAACCTGGAGCGCTATAAAATCACTACAGTAGCGAAAGATATTTGCTTATGTTCTCAAAATAGCCACAATCGTAGCGATATTGAGAGTGCTTGATGGTATGGCAGCCCATAGACCTTCTGTTCAGTCGCTGGTGCATTCGACCGGTCTCGATGCCTATCAGATGCGGGTGCTGGATACTTTTCGGGTCAAGCGAAACTCGATTAATTACACTGGCGAAGACATTGATATCGCCAGTATCGAAGCCTGCATCGAAGCAGGAGGACATCTATTGCAACAAGTTCGTTACTGGTTGCAAAACAACACACCGGATTTGATTAAATGATAAAAGTTCTATTCGTTTGCATGGGCAACATCTGTAGATCGCCGACCGCCCACGGCGTGTTCCAGGCGATCGTTGACGAGGAGGGCCTGGGCGACGCCATTCTCGTCGATTCGGCCGGTACGCACAGCTACCATGTCGGCAGCCCGCCCGATATGCGCTCGCAGGCGACCGCACGGGAGCGCGGGCTGGATCTCTCGGGCTTGCGGGCGCGCCGCTTCGTGTCGGCTGATTTTGTCGAATTCGACTACCTGCTGGGAATGGATGCGGGCAACATCGCCGACATGCACGCGATCCGGCCCGACGACGCGCATGCGCGTTTGCAGTTCATGCTGGAGTACTCGGACAGGTACCAGCAAAAGGAAGTGCCGGATCCGTACTACAGCGACGAGGGTTTCGATCTGGTGTTCGACATGGTCGACGATGCCTCGCGCGGATTGCTGCGGCATATCCGCGCGCAACACGGTTTTTAGTTGTAGCTGGAGAATTTTTTCGCCGTGGCGACGTATTTTTTGCGTGACCAGAAGAGCCGCCAGCGGCTGCCGCCGAGCTGTTGCCACAGTACCGCCGCGCGAATGCCGGCGAGCAAAAGGGACCTGATTTTGGCGGCATTGTCGTCATTGCGCAGGAAGTTTTGTTCGCCGCGCACGATGATGCGCGGGCTCAGCGAGCTGATGCAATCCTGGTAGAGCCCGTCGATCTTGTTGATCACGCTGTGGCGGCTCATGTTGAACTCGCTACTGCTGCTGTCGATGCGCTGCAAGCCGCTCAGCAGTTTCTCGGACAGGCCCTCATTGCCTAACACCTGGTGCGAGATTTTCAACATCGACAGCAGGTAGTAGGCGATATTCCTGCCCGGAGAACGGTTTTCGCCGCCAAGATAACTCACCATTGCGGTAAAGCCTCGCGACAAGCAGCTGATATCGCCCAGCGCCTCGCGCGTGGTCGCCGCGTCGATCGTAAACAGGCTGTCGAAACTACAGTTAAAATCATCCGTTTCGCAATTTCCATGCTGCGCCAGTTCATTCACCAGGGCCGCGGCCTGGAACATCGCGGCCAGCGCCAGGGTTTGATTCTCGATACGGTTCACGGGTTGTAAGCCCGCTCGATGGTAGCGCCGCCGAGGCATTGCTCCCCCTGGTACAAAACCAGCGCCTGTCCCGGGGTTATGGCGCGCTGCGGTTCGGCAAATTCGATCTCGGCGATAGCGTCGTTCCGGGATCGCAGGACGCAGCGGCTATCCTGCTGGCGATAGCGGATTTTGGCACTGCACTCGAAGGGCATGGCTTCGACCGCGTCCGCGATCCAGTGCAGATCAATAATGCGGCAATGCGAATGAAATAACAGGGGATTATCGACGCCCTGCGCGACCACGAGCCGGTTGCTATCGAGCGCCTTGGCGACCACGTACCAGGGCTCGTCGCTGCCGCTTTCGATACCGCCGATGCCGAGTCCCTGGCGTTGCCCGATGGTGTAGTACATCAGGCCGCCGTGCTCTCCCAGGCGGACGCCCTCGGGCGTCACGATTTCGCCGGGTTGCGCCGGCAGAAAGCGCTGCAGAAAATCCGTGAACTTGCGTTCGCCGATAAAACAGATGCCGGTGCTGTCCTTTTTCGCATGCACCACAAACTGTTCGCGCCGCGCGATGCCGCGCACCTCGGATTTGTCGAGCTCCCCGACCGGAAACAGCGCGTGCCCGAGCTGATGCTGATTCAACGCGTACAGGAAATAGGATTGATCCTTGTTGTCGTCGAGACCACGTAGCAGCTCGATGCGGCCGTTGCGCCGGCGCGTGCGCACGTAGTGACCGGTGGCGATACGCCGCGCGCCCAGCACCTGCGCATGGTCGAGGAAGGCTTTGAACTTGATCTCGCGGTTACACATGATATCGGGGTTGGGGGTGCGCCCGGTGCGGTATTCATGCAGAAAATACTCGAATACGTTATCCCAGTATTCAGTGGAGAAATTGACCGTGTGCAAGCGGATGCCGAGCGCGTCACAGACTTGCTGCGCATCGGCCAGGTCTTCGCTCGCGGAACAGTATTCCGCGGTATCGTCTTCCTCCCAGTTCTTCATGAACAGGCCTTCGACCTGGTAACCCTGCTGCAGTAACAAATAGGCCGTGACCGAGGAATCGACGCCGCCGGACATGCCGACGATAATTTTTTCTGAGGAGGGATTGCCCATCAAGGCGTCAGTCGGCCGCGAGTTCCGGATTGTAGGCGACCGGAAAATCACGCTTGCGCCTCCAGTCGTCAAGCGGCTGGATGTAGGGCATTTCGCCATTATCGCGATACCAGGAATCGACCGCATACCCCCGCTCACTGCCGACTTCGCTGATGCTCGCCGTCCAGTGAGTCGCCAACCAGACGATACGCCGTTGCTTTTGATGGACCCGGTGCCACTTCAGCAGGTCGAGTTGCTGTAACGCCAGCAGGTACTGGAAGGTATTGGTCGATTCGTCGATGCAGTCCATTTGCCGGGGAAGGTCGTAACCGGGGTAATTGCCCGCCTTATCGAGATGGGTGCCCGATATTTCCCCGCTGATGCGCTCCATCAGCGCGACCGCGCGCCGAATCGCCTGTCTCTCGGAGGCACTGTCGACAACGCCGTCGTCGAAGATCGCGTGTACCTCGGCCCAGTCCGCGGGCTCAAAATGCAGTTCCTGCGTGGTTTTGCAACCGAAATCGTAGCACTGCACGAAGTAGGGTGCCGCAAGGGCCGCGGGCGCACTCAACAACAGTAACAAGAAAACGCGTGGGATGAACATGGCTATGAAAATTCCTGACTGATTACGTCCAGTGGATAACCGGGGCCGTTACGGAAGTCGTCGATACAGTGCATCACCATCGGGCTGCGATGCTGCTCACGGCAGGCCAGAACCGCTTCGTAACTCAACCACTCCGTAGCAATGATACCCTGATCGGGTTCACCTTCAAGCTGTTCGTCAACCTCGGCCATGCGTCAGGACTTGCAGTGCTCGGCCATGAACAACCAGGTTTCGACAACCGAATCGGGATTCAGCGATATGCTGCTGATACCCTGTTCCAGCAACCATTCGGCGAGATCCGGGTGGTCGGAAGGCCCCTGGCCGCAAATACCGACATACTTGTCCGCGGCCTTGCAGGCCTCGATCGCCTGTTGCAGCAACTTCATCACCGCCGGATCACGCTCATCGAATGCGTCAGCGACCAGCCCCGAGTCACGATCCAGCCCCAGAGTCAATTGCGTAAGGTCGTTCGAGCCGATGGAGAAGCCGTCAAAATACTCGAGAAACTGTTCGGCGAGGATGACGTTGGAAGGGATTTCACACATCATGATGACGCGAAATCCATCGACCCCGCGTACCAGCCCGTTTTCTCGTAACAGTTCGTGTACGGCCCTGGCTTCGGTGAGGGTGCGCACGAACGGGATCATGACCTCGAGGTTCTTCAGATTCATCTCGTTGCGCACGCGCTTGATGGCCTCGCATTCGAGCCTGAAGCTGGGCTTGAAGTCATCGCTGATGTAACGCGAGGCGCCGCGGTATCCCAGCATCGGGTTTTCTTCATGTGGCTCGAACACATCACCGCCGAGCAGGTGCGCGTATTCGTTCGATTTGAAATCGGACAGGCGCACGATGACGCGCTCCGGCGCGAATGCGGCGGCCAGCGTGGCGATGCCCTCGCTGAGTTTATCGACATAGTATTCGACCGGACCCGCGTAACCGCCGATACGCGCCTCGATCGCCTGCTGTAATTCGGGCGCCATGTTATCGAAGTCGAGCAGGGCGCGCGGGTGGATTCCGATCATGTTGCTGATGATGAATTCGAGCCGGGCGAGACCGATTCCGGCATGCGGCAAGCGTGAAAAGGTGAAAGCGCGCTCCGGGTTGGCGACGTTCATCGACACCTTGATCGGGATTTCGGGCATATCCGACAATTCGTGCCGCTGGTAATCGAACTCTAGCAGCCCTGCATAGACGTGGCCGCTATCGCCTTCGGCGCAGGACACCGTTACCTCGCGGCCATGCGTAATATCCTCGGTGCAACTGCCGGTTCCCACCAGCGCCGGAATACCCAGCTCGCGCGCGATTATCGCGGCATGACAGGTGCGTCCACCGCGATTGGTAACGATCGCGGCAGCGCGCTTCATGATCGGTTCCCAGTCGGGATCGGTCATATCGGTAACCAGCACGTCACCTTGCTCGATCTGGTCCATCTGCGACAGGTCGCCGATGACCTTGGCCTGACCCTGGCCGATACGATTGCCGACCGCACGCCCGCTGACCAGCACTTCCGAGGTCGCTTTCAGCTGGTAACGTTCGATCACGCTACCGGCGCGCGACTGCACGGTTTCAGGGCGCGCCTGGACGATGTAAAGCTTGCCGTTTTCACCATCCTTGGCCCATTCCACATCCATCGGACGCCCGTAGTGTTGTTCGATGGTAACGGCCATTCTGGCGAGCGCGGTAATATCGTCGTCGTCGATGGAAAAACGCTTACTGTCGGCCGCATCCACGTCGACCGTCTGTATCGCCTGTTCGGGTGAATCACTCTCTGCGTAAACCATCTTGATCAGCTTGTTGCCGCGGTTTTTCAGCAGGATGCTGCGCTCGGCCGACTCCAGGTTGTTCTTGTAAACGTAGAACTCGTCCGGGTTGACCGCGCCCTGCACCACGGTTTCGCCGAGCCCGTAGCTACTGGTGATAAACACCACGTCCTCGAATCCGGACTCGGTGTCGATACTGAACATGACGCCGCTGGCGGCGAGGTCGCTGCGCACCATGCGCTGTATGCCGGCCGACAGCGATACGTCGGCATGGGCGAACCCCTGGTGCACGCGATAGGAGATGGCGCGATCATTGAACAGCGACGCAAACACGAGCCTGATCGCGTGCAGCACCTGGTCGATGCCACTGATGTTGAGATAGGTTTCCTGTTGTCCGGCAAATGACGCATCGGGCAGATCTTCCGCGGTTGCCGAGGAACGCACCGCGACCGTGGCGTCGCGGCCATCGACCGCCATCGCCTGGTAAGCCGCGCTTATCTCCTGTTGCAGTTCCGCGGGCAGGGGAGAATCGATAATCCAGCTTCTGATTTCGCGACCGGTGCTCGCCAGTTGATTGACATCATCGGCATCGAGCTGGTCGAGTTTCGCGTGAATGCGCTCGCGAATACCTGCCTCGTCAAGAAAATTGTCGAAGGCGGCGGCCGTCGTCGCAAACCCTCCGGGTACCTCGACCCCGAGGCTGCCCAGGTTCTTTATCATTTCCCCCAGCGATGCGTTCTTGCCGCCGACCCGCGGCACATCGTTCATGCCGAGCTGGTCCAGCGGCACAATGTTTTCTGACATAAGTTTCTTTTCCGGTGAGATTGTATGTACGTATCAGCTCGCAATTATACTAGTATATCTACTCGAAACCGATACCCATTCACAGATCGATGCAATCCACTTCACGGCAGGTTTTTTTCCTTTCCAACGGCACCGCGATCACGGCGGAAACTCTCGGACTGAGCCTGCTCGCCCAGTTTCCCGACCATCGGTTTCAAACCCATACCGTACCCTTTGTCGACACCCTCGAAAAAGCGCACGCCGTCACCGATGAAATCAATCGCTGTATCGAAAAGACGAAGCAGTTGCCTATCGTCATCTGCACCATGGGCGATGAAGACCTGATCAAGATCATCAAGCAGGCCAACGCGCTGGTGATCGATCCCTTCGGTGATATCCTGCCGCGCCTCGAAAAGGCGCTCGCCGCGCAACACCATGAGCCGGGGCAGTCGCATCGCACGGTTAATCCGTCGCTTTACGATTCGCGCATCGATGCCATCGACTACGCCATGCAGCACGACGACGGCGGCAGAATACAGAATTACGATGAAGCCGATATCATTCTGATCGGGGTTTCGCGTTCGGGCAAGACCCCGAGTTGTCTTTACCTGGCGCTGCAGTTCGGCATCAGGGCCGCCAACTACCCGATTACCGAGGAAGACATGGACACCGACAAGCTGCCCGAGCCGCTGCGCCCGTTCAAACCGTGCCTTTACGGCTTGACCACGGATCTGCAGCGGCTGATCAACATTCGCCAGGAAAGACGCCCCAACAGCCGCTATGCCTCACAGGATCAGTGCCGATTCGAGTTGCGCGCAGTCGAGGAGATGTACCTGCGGCACGGCATCGCCTACATCAATACATCGAGGATGTCGGTCGAGGAAATATCAGCCCGTATAATCCGCGACAACGGGCTGCAACGAATTTGAACGACCTGACTAGCCCATGTGCGCGATGACCGCGGCGCCGAATGCGGAACTACTGAGTTCGGTTGCGTCGGGTTCATTGCGCGCGAGGTCATAGGTCACCTGCCTGGCGCCGATGGCGCCTTCCATGCCGGTAATGATCCGGTCGGCCGCTTCGCTCCATCCCATGTAACGCAGCATCATTTCCGCCGACAGGATAATCGAGCCGGGGTTGACCTTGTCCAGACCGGTATACTTGGGCGCGGTTCCGTGTGTCGCCTCGAACACGCCAACGGTATCGGCGATGTTGGCGCCCGGGGCGATGCCGATGCCGCCGACCTGGGCGGCGAGGGCATCGGAGATGTAATCGCCGTTCAGGTTGAGCGTCGCAATCACTTCGTACTCGGTCGGGCGCGTCACGATCTGTTGCAGGAAATTATCGGCAATCACGTCCTTGACGGTAATCGTACTGCCGGTTCGGGGATTGGTAAATTCGCACCAGGGGCCCGCGCCGATTGGCGTGGCGCCATACAACTCGGCGGCGAGCTCGTAACCCCAGTTGCGGAATGCGCCCTCGGTGAACTTCATGATGTTGCCCTTGTGCACCAGCGCGACCGACTTGCGATCGTTATCGATGGCATACTGCAGGGCCTTGCGCACCAGGCGGCGGGTTCCTTCCGACGACACCGGTTTGACGCCGATACCGGAAGTCTCCGGGAAGCGTATGCTGGTGACGTTCATTTCCTCGATCAGAAACTTGATCACCTTTTGGGCCTGGGGACTACCGGATTCCCATTCGATACCGGCATATATGTCTTCGGTATTTTCACGAAAGATCGTCATGTTGGTGTCTTCGGGCCGTTTCAGCGGCGTTTGTATGCCGTGAAAATAGCGTACCGGCCTGACGCAGGCATACAGGTCCAGGCGCTGGCGTATGGAGACATTGAGCGAACGGATTCCGCCGCCGACGGGGGTCGTCAGGGGACCCTTGATAGAAACGATGTAATCCTGCATCGCCGCAAGGGATTCATCCGGCAGCCAGTTATCCTCGCCGTAGATCGAAGTCGCTTTTTCACCGGCGTAGATCTCCATCCAGGAGATTTTCTTCGCACCCTGGTAGGCTTTTTCGACGGCGGCATCGACCACGTTGATCATTACCGGAGAAATATCGATTCCGATTCCATCGCCCTCGATGTAGGGGATAATCGGATTATCCGGGACATTCAGGCTCAGGTCTTCGTTTGCGGTGATTGCCTGGCCTTCGGCCGGTACCTCTATGTGCTGATAACTCATCGTATCCCCTGGTTCATGTGTTTTTCCCGGAAGCCGGAATTATACAATAGAAAGCGCAGCGGAATGAAAACTGCCGTGCTCATGTCAGGCTGTCGGTCGAATTTTGAAGCCGGGCATTATGGAAGGTAAAAAGCAGGGTATTTCGCCATTTATATGGCCCGCGGGCGCAAAATTATAGAAAGCAAACCTTGAATTATTTCAATCCCGACATTATTTTAGGGTTTTTGCTAAAGGAATAAAGCGCATTCATGTCTGATCAGCAGCCAGGTAATGACGACGACGACACGCTGCTACTCGAGCGTACGCGCCCCAAGCTGAGAAAACCGCCGCTGTTCAAGGTCGTTTTGCTGAATGATGATTACACGCCGATGGAGTTCGTGGTTCATGTACTGGAAGCCATCTTCGGTCATAATCGCGAAAACGCGACGCGCATCATGCTCAATGTTCACAAAACCGGGAAGGGCGTTTGCGGCATTTATACCCGTGATATAGCTGAAACCAAGGTCACGTCGGTCAACAGTTACGCACGCGAAAACAAGCATCCGTTACTGTGTGACATGGAGGAAAACTGATTCTCGATGCCCCTGTTGATCTGGATCACAGGGATTGAAAATTTAGATCGCATTAAAGGTCAAATCGTCTATATTTAGATTCAGGCGCGGCATCAACAAGCAGGAACCATGTTAAATAAAGAGCTGGAACAATCACTGAACAAGGCATTCCATGACGCTAATGAGAAGCGCCATGAATTCATCACGGTTGAGCATCTGCTGCTGATGCTGACCGAAAACGACGCCGCCACCGCGGTGATCGAGGCCTGCGGCGGCGACGCCCAGCTGTTGCGTACCGAACTCGAGATATTCGTCGATCAAAACACGCCCTTGCTGATGTCCGATGAAGATCGTGACACGCAACCGACGCTGGGATTTCAACGGGTATTGCAGCGCGCCCTGTTTCACGTGCAGTCCTCGGGTAACGGCGAGGTTTCCGGCGCCAATGTACTGGTGGCGATCTTTTCGGAACAGGATTCACACGCGGTCTACCTGCTCAACAAGCACAACATCGAACGCCTCGATATCACCAACTACCTGTCCCACGGCATCACCCGAATCAACGAAGAGGCGGACGAAGAGACCTTCACGCATGAAGCGGAAAGCATTCGGGGCGACCAGGAAAACGACAACCCGCTGGAAAAGTTTGCCACCAATCTCAACGAGATGGCCGTTTCCGGTAAAATCGATCCATTGATCGGCCGCGATCACGAGATCGAACGCATCATCCAGACCCTGTGTCGGCGCCGCAAAAACAACCCGCTGCTGGTCGGAGAGGCCGGCGTTGGCAAAACCGCGATCGCCGAAGGCCTGGCGCGTAAGATCGTCGAGGAAGAAGTGCCCGACATCCTGCTCGACAGCACGGTATATTCGCTCGACCTGGGCGCCCTGGTGGCGGGCACCAAGTACCGAGGCGACTTTGAAAAGCGCCTCAAGGCCGTGATCGGACAACTGACCCGAGAGCCGGGCTCGATCCTGTTCATCGATGAAATTCACACCATTATCGGCGCCGGTTCGGCATCGGGCGGCGTCATGGATGCGTCCAACCTGATCAAACCGGTGCTCGCCAACGGCGATATCAAATGCATCGGCTCGACGACCTATAACGAGTTTCGCGGTATTTTCGAGAAAGACCGCGCGCTCGCGCGCCGCTTTCAGAAAATCGACGTTCCGGAACCCGGTAACGAAGAAACCTATCTCATTCTGAAGGGATTGAAATCACGCTTCGAAGAACATCACAACGTCAAGTACACGCTGCAGGCGCTGCGCAAGGCGACCGAACTCGCGTCGCGCTACATCAATGACCGGCATTTACCCGACAAGGCCATCGACGTGATCGACGAGGCCGGGGCACAGCGCCGCCTGCAACCGAGCCGCCAACGCAAGAAAACCATCGGCATTCACGATATCGAAAATATCGTCGCCAAAATTGCGCGAATTCCGGCCAATACGGTCAGCACCACCGACCTCGACATGCTCAAGAATCTGGGCAAGAACCTGTCGCGCGTTGTTTTCGGCCAGGACGATGCGATCAACGCGCTCGATGCCGCAATCAAGATGTCGCGCTCCGGGCTCGGGCGCGAATCCAAGCCGGTAGGATCGTTCCTGTTTTCGGGACCGACCGGCGTCGGTAAAACCGAGGTTTGCCGCCAAATCGCCAAAATCATGGGCATCGAGTTGATCCGCTTCGACATGTCCGAGTACATGGAACGCCATACGGTTTCACGCCTGATCGGCGCACCGCCGGGATACGTCGGCTATGACCAGGGCGGTCTGCTTACCGAGGAACTCAACAAGCATCCCTATTCGGTGGTGCTGCTCGATGAAATCGAGAAAGCCCATCCCGACGTCTTCAACCTGCTGTTGCAGGTAATGGACAGCGGAACGCTGACCGACAGCAACGGGCGCAAGGCTGATTTCCGTAACACCATACTGATCATGACCACCAACGCCGGCGCCGAACAGATGAGTCGCGCCTCGATGGGCTTCACCCTGCAGGACCACACCATGGACGGCAGCGAGGCGATCAAGAAAACCTTTACGCCCGAATTCAGAAATCGCCTCGATGCGACCATTCAGTTCAAGGCGCTCGATACCAATGTCATTCTGAATGTCGTCGACAAGTTCCTGATCGAACTCGAATCGCAACTCGAGGCGAAGAAGGTCAGCATGACGGTAACCGATAATGCGCGGCGCTGGCTGGCCGAAAAGGGCTACGACCCGAAGATGGGCGCGCGTCCGATGGCCAGGGTTATCCAGGACGAAATCAAGCAGGTGCTCGCCAACGAACTACTGTTCGGCGATCTCACCAGTGGCGGCAGGGTCAAAATAGATGTTCGCGACGACAGCTTGCACTGCCAGGTGGTGAAGACAAAGAAGGAAAAAGAAGAGGCTTCGCTCAGCTAGCCATCAGGATGACGGCGAAGACCGTCATCTATCGCGGAAGGTAATTCTTCCCTTGGTAAGATCGTAAGGCGTCAATTCCACCGTTACCGTGTCCCCGGTTAAAATGCGGATATAGTGTTTACGCATTTTCCCGGAAATATGGGCGGTAACGACGTGTCCGTTTTCCAGCTCGACGCGAAACATGGTGTTCGGCAAAGTATCCTTCACCACGCCGCGCATTTCGATGTGATCGCCTTTTGGCATAATCTCACTCAGTGTTTAAAGCGCGCCATTATCCATTATTTACCGGGTATATCAATAGAGCGATTAACGCAGCGTAAAGCCCTGTGATAACATTCCTTTTTTTCGATTATTTCAGCGATGACAAGTTTTGCATATGTATTTCCCGGCCAGGGCTCACAGTCCGTGGGCATGATGACCGAATGGGGCGAACAGCAGCCGATGGTAAGCGAGGTTTTCGCGGAAGCCTCCGAGGTACTCGGTTACGACCTCTGGTCGGTTACCGCCGAGGGACCGCTCGAGAGACTGAATCAAACCGAAGTGACGCAGCCCGCCATGTTATGCGCCGGCGTCGCCAGCTGGCGTATCGCCAGTCAACAACCCGGCATGCCAACGGCGGCGTTGATGGCCGGACATAGCCTCGGCGAATACAGCGCGCTGGTCTGTGCCGGCAGCCTCGCCTTGCGCGATGCGGCGGCACTGGTAGCTCGGCGAGGTCGGCTGATGCAAAGCGCGGTCAGGGAAGGCGAGGGCGCGATGGCCGTCATCCTCGGTCTTGACGATAGCAGGGTACGCGAAGCCTGCGAGAGCGTCGACAGCGGAGTTGTCGAAGCGGTCAATTTCAATGCGCCGGGGCAGGTTGTCATCGCCGGCGAAGCTGCTGCGGTCGAGGCTGCGATGGCGAACGCAAAGGCGCTCGGCGCCAAACGAGCCCGGCCGTTACCCGTCAGTGTGCCTTCGCATTGTTCGTTGATGCGAAATGCCGCCGAGCAGCTCGCCGTCGAACTCGAAGCGGTCGATATAAGTCTTCCCCGGGTTCCGGTAATCCACAACCACGGCGCGAGCGTGGCGGACTCGGTCGGCGAAATCAGGGAGCGCCTCAAACTACAACTCTATACGCCTGTCGAATGGGTTGACAGCGTGCAATCCATGCAGCGCCAGGGTGTTGACGTTTTGATCGAGTGCGGACCGGGCAAGGTATTGACCGGACTCACGCGTCGGATCGAGAAGTCGATGCAGGGGTTTGCCATATTCGACATTGCTTCCTGCGCCCAAAGCCAACAATCAATCGGAGACCTGCAAAATGCTGAATGATCAGATAGCACTCGTAACCGGCGCCAGTCGCGGCATTGGCCAGGCCATTGCCAGGGCGCTCGGCGCCGAGCAGGCGACGGTCATCGGCACGGCTACCAGCCAGGCGGGAGCCGACAGCATTACCAGCGCATTTGCCGAAAACGGTGTCAAGGGCACGGGCATGGTGCTCGATGTGGGCGATGCGGAATCGATCGCCAACTGCCTGAAAAAGGTAAACGACGCTTATGGGGCTCCCGACATTCTGGTTAATAACGCCGGCATCACCCGGGATAATTTGTTGATAATGATGAAAGACGACCAATGGAATGACATCATCAACACCAACCTGAGTTCGATTTTTCGCATGAGCAAGGCGGTTATCCGTGCCATGATAAAAAAACGCAACGGCCGTATCATCAATATTTCCTCGGTCGTAGGCAGCACCGGTAACCCCGGGCAAACCAATTATGCCGCCGCCAAGGCAGGCCTGGTTGGATTCAGTAAATCGCTGGCGCGTGAAATCGGCTCGAGAAATATCACCGTCAACACCGTCGCGCCCGGCTTTATCGACACCGACATGACGCGCGAGCTAGCCGAAGAACAGCGTGCCGCGCTGACCGCGCAAATCCCGCTGGGACGTCTTGGCAGCGCCGATGAAGTTGCGGCGACAGTCGTATTTCTGGCATCTCCGGCTGCTGCCTACATCACCGGTGAAACGATTCACGTCAATGGTGGAATGTATATGGCGTAGTTAAAGGCGGCGGAAAAAGTACTAAACATATGATTTTTAAGCCTTTTTGGGCTTAAAAAAAATTTTCGACATTTGTGGCAACTAAGCAAGGTTTTCAATACAATATCGCACCTTACAAGCTTTTCGATTTATCAAACAGGAGAAACTCTCAAAATGAGCTCTGTAGAAGAACGTGTTAAGAAAATTGTTGCAGAACAATTAGGCGTCAAGGAAGAGGAAGTAACCAACCAGGCATCCTTCGTCGATGATCTTGGCGCTGACTCCCTCGATACCGTAGAGCTGGTTATGGCACTGGAAGAGGAATTCGAAACCGAAATCCCCGATGAAGAAGCCGAAAAAATCACCAGTGTTCAACTCGCTATCGACTACGTCAACGCCAACCTGTAGAAAGCTACTCGATTTGATGGATGCCGCTTATCATCTAGCATGTTAAGCGGCATTTTCATTTATTGAATAGAATGCACACTGTTGAAGAGGATTAAGTCTTGTCAAAACGTCGCGTCGTAATAACGGGCCTCGGATTGTTGACTCCGGTCGGCAATACCGTCGAAGAGTCCTGGAAGAACATAGTTGCCGGCAAAAGCGGCATCGCACCGATCACTGCCTTCGACGCAAGTGGTTTTTCAGCCCGAATTTCAGGCTCGGTGAAAGGCTTTGATGCTACCCAGTACATTTCCCCGAAAGACACCAAGAAAATGGATGTTTTTATCCATTTCGGCGTCGCTGCCGGCATCCAGGCACTGGACGATTCGGGTCTCGAAGTCACCGAAGAAAACGCCGAACGCATCGGTGTCGCAATCGGCTCCGGTATCGGTGGGCTGCCGGCCATAGAAAGAAATCGTGACGCCTTTGTCACCGGTGGACCACGCAAGATTTCACCGTTCTTCGTGCCCAGCTCGCTCATCAACATGGTGTCGGGTAATTTGTCGATCATGCGCGGACTCAAGGGACCGAATATCTCGATCGTCAGCGCTTGCACCACGGGTGCCCATAATATCGGCGACGCGGCGCGCATGATTTCCTATGGCGATGCCGACGTCATGGTTGCCGGCGCATCCGAGATGGCGACTTGCGCGCTCGGCGTCGGTGGTTTTGCCGCGGCCAGGGCGTTATCGACCCGAAACGACGACCCGGAAGCGGCCAGCCGCCCCTGGGACCGTGATCGTGACGGTTTCGTTCTCGGTGATGGCGCCGGTGTGGTTGTACTCGAAGAGTACGAGATGGCGAAGAAACGTGGCGCCAAAATCTACTGTGAACTCGTAGGCTACGGCATGAGCGGTGACGCTTTCCACATGACCGCGCCCTCGCAGGGCGGAGAAGGTGCCTCGCGTTGCATGCTGAACGCCATGAACGACGCCGGTTTGAACCCCGAGGACATCGATTACATCAATGCCCACGGTACTTCTACCCCGGCAGGCGATATCGCCGAGACCAATGCAGTCAAACTGGCCTTTGGAGATTACGCCTACAAGACGCTGGTCAGTTCGACCAAGTCGATGACGGGGCACCTGCTCGGCGCTGCCGGCGGTATCGAAGCGATATTTTCGATCCTGGCGTTACGCGACCAGATTGTGCCGCCGACCATCAATCTGGAAAACCAGGATCCCGAATGTGATCTCGATTACGTCGCCAATACCGCTCGAGAGACCCGCCTCAAGGCGACCATGTCGAACTCGTTTGGCTTTGGTGGAACCAACGGCACCTGCGTTTTCAAGTTAGTCTAGATCTCATTCAATGCATCGTGAGGTTCTACCGGAAATCAACTGACCTGGCGGGAAGGGCTTTACCGCAGCGGGGTAATCGCCACTTGCCACCGCTAACAGCGGTGTTTCAGTTACGCAGTGATGTATAAATTCATCAAACGCCTGTTTGCCTGGAGCCTCGTCGCCGTAATTCTGATGATCGCGGTGCTGATTTTTCAACTTCTGCAATTCCAGCACGGGGCAATCCAGTCGACCTCGCAGCCCACCGTTTTCCTGATCCGTTCCGGCAGCAATATCAAGTCCATCGCCCATGACCTGACGCGCCAGGAAATAATCAACGACCCCTGGTTTTTCATCCTGTTGGCCAAGGTCAGGGGGCTCGAGACCCGCGTACGCGCCGGGGAGTACCAGATCGAACCTGGCATCACCGCTGACGAGTTGCTCGATAAATTTACGCGCGGCAACGCCATTCAGTACAACTTCACGATCATAGAGGGGTGGTCATTCCGCCAGCTACTCGCGGCGCTGGCCGAGGATCCTATCCTCGAGCATACCCTGGGAGAGAAAACCGATGCGGAAATCATGGCGCTACTGGGGTATCCAGGGAGCCACCCCGAAGGCATGTTTTTCCCGGATAGCTATCGCTTCCCCAAGGGCAGCAACGATGTCGATTTCCTCAAACGCGCCTACCAGGTGATGCAGAAACACCTGCAGCGCGAGTGGGAGCAACGCGCGCCCGAACTGCCACTGGCATCGAGTTACCAGGCCCTGACGCTGGCCTCGATTATCGAAAAGGAAACCGGTGCCGGCTTCGAGCGCCCACTGATCGCCGGCGTTTTCATCGAGCGCCTGAAGCGCAACATGCGCCTGCAGACCGATCCGACCATCATCTACGGACTCGGCCCGCAATTTGACGGCAACATACGTTCACGGGACTTGAAAAAAGACACGCCGTATAATACCTACCTGCACGCCGGGTTGACGCCAACGCCCATCGCGCTGCCCGGGCTCGAGGCGATTCGTGCGGCATTGCACCCGGCGCAAACCGATGCCCTCTATTTCGTCTCAAGAGGCGACGGCACGCACCAGTTTTCGGCCACGCTGGACGAACACAATGCCGCGGTAAGTCGATATCAGTTGAACAAGCGAAAATAAACAGGCAGACCAGAACACAGTCGTGAATACCAACCCCGGACAGAATCGCATGATGGTCATCGACGGAGTCGATGGTTCCGGCAAGGGCGTACAATCGCGGCGACTCTTGCAGGCGCTAATCGATGCCGGTGAAACCGCCATTCTGACGCGGGAACCCGGTGGCTCGGCGGCAGCGGAAGAGATTCGCCAGCTGCTGGTCAAGGGCGAGCCGGAGAAATGGGATGCGATGACCGAGTTACTTCTGATGTACGCCGCGCGCCGCTCCCACCTGCGCGACACCATCTGGCCGGCACTGGCGGCGGGGACCTGGGTCGTCAGCGACCGTTACGCCGATTCCAGTCGAGCCTTTCAGGGCATTGCCGGTGAACTGGGCCTCGGCACGGTTGAGCAGGTTCACCGTCTCGTGGCCGGTGAATTCGAACCGGCACTGGTACTGATTCTCGATATTCCCGAGTCGATCGCACTGGCGCGGGCGCGCCGGCGCGGTGACGACGAGGATCGCTTCGAGAAAAAGGGTAACGAGTATCAAGCCCGGGTGCGCGCCGCCTTCCTTCATATCGCCGAGTCGGACCCGACACGCTATCGGGTCATCAATGCCGACCAGGATATCGATAGCGTCAATCGCGACATCATCGGCGCCGTGAATGAGTGCTTTTCGCTACAACTGGAAGCCGTCGGCAGAACCTGATCGTGGAGCAGCGCAATCCTTCATTGTTACCCTGGCAAGGCGATGTCCTGCAACACGCCTTGCAACTCAGGAATGAACAGCTTCTACCCCATGCGGTACTGGTGGATACCTGCAGCGACCACGGCATCGATGATCTTGCGCACACCCTGTCGATGCTGCTGCTTTGCGATAACCCCGAAAATCGGTCCGTCTGCGGTGTTTGCGAGGCTTGCCGGATGATGTCAGCCGGCACCTATGCCGATTACAGCATGGTCACGCTCGAACACGATAGTAAAACTAAAAAATTAAATAGAAACATAAAGATAGAGCAAATACGTAATCTGATACATGAAGTGTCGTTAACGCGCAGATACGATCGCCTGAAAATTGCAGCAGTTTATCCGGCCGAATCCATGAACAAGTCCAGCGCCAATGCGCTGCTGAAGACACTGGAGGAGCCGGCGCCGCGGGTTTTGATATTGCTGCTGACGCATAACCGCGGACGCATCCCGGTGACGCTGCGCAGTCGGTGTCAAACCTGGACCATAAAACCACCCTCGAGCAGCCTGTCGCTGGAATGGCTGAGCAACCAGGGAATCGATGCCGCGACGGCGGCCAGGCACCTGCAATTTGCCGCCGGGGATCCGCTGCTGGCGCTGCACCTGCAGCAGCAGGACTACGCCAGCCTGGTGGAGAAGTTCAAATCCCGTCTGGCTACTTTTCTGCGCGGCGGGCTCAGCGCCAGCGAACTCAGCAAGGGCCTGTTATCCAGCGAAGCCGCGATCACGCGACGCCTCATCGAGATGACGCTGAACGCTTACTGCTACCAGGCAAGCGGCACCGATAGCGATGCCAATGAAGGCGCTGGCGAAGATCGGGGCAGGGCAATGCGATTACTGGATTTACGTCAGCGGGCACAGCTGCAATTGCAGGTGGAAGAAAATAATCTCGATTTTCAACTTCAGCTCGAAGACGTGCTAATATCATTAAGACAAATACTTACCCGGAGATTGATCTGATGGCAGCCCCAGGCAGTCAAGGTATTCTTTCCCTCAACATCAAGGACAAGAGTGCGCTCTACGCCGCTTACATGCCTTATGTTACAAACGGTGGCTTGTTCATCCCGACCAACAAGCATTACGCGCTCGGCGACGAGGTATTCATGCTGCTGAGCCTGATGGATAGCAAGGAGCGCCTGCCGGTCGCGGGCAAGATCATCTGGGTAACCCCGCAGGGTGCGCAAAACAGCAAGGCCGCCGGTATCGGCGTACAGTTCAGCTCGCAGGACAACGGCACTACCCGCAACAAGATCGAAGGTTTCCTCGCCGGCGCACTGCAGGCCGATCGCCCGACGCATACCATGTAGCCAACCCTCCCGCAGGGAAGCACGATGTTTTTTGATTCGCACTGCCACCTGGATCGGATCGATCTCGGTGAATTCGACAATGATTTCGATGTGTTGCTGCAAAGCATCGCACAGGCCGGGGTCACGCGCATGCTCTGTATCGGCGTCGACCTCGAATCGTTCGACGCAATGCATCGGCAAATGCAGGGATATGACCAGGTTTATTGCAGCGTCGGCGTGCATCCGGGTTACCAGAATACCACCGAACCCAGTGTCGAAAAACTCTGTGAGCTTGCCCGGCACGACAGGGTCGTCGCCATCGGCGAAACCGGCCTCGACTATTTCCACCAGGGCGGTGACCTCGCCTGGCAGCGCAAGCGCTTCGTTACCCATATCGATGCCGCGCGCGAATGCGGTATGCCGCTGATCATTCATACGCGCGATGCCCGCGAAGATACCCTCGAAATATTGCGCCGGCACCGCGCCGACGAGGTCGGCGGTGTCATGCACTGCTTTACCGAGGACTGGGAAATGGCGCGCGCGGCAATCGAACTGGGATTTTACATATCCATTTCGGGAATAGTCACGTTTCAGCAGGCGCAAAACGTGCGCGACATGGCGCAACGCATACCGCTCGACCGGCTGTTGATCGAAACCGATGCGCCCTGGCTCTCCCCGGCGCCACACCGGGGGAAAACCAATAACCCGGGCCGCGTCGGACTGGTCGCCGCAATACTCGCCGAAATTCGCGGCGAATCAATGGAAACACTCGCCAGCGCCACCTACCAGAATGCAAACCGGCTGTTCGGGCTGCACTAGCCCCGGGCAGCGCGCTACATCCGGCAGTCGAGCAGGCTACAGGCTGGAAATTCCGTGACAGGGTGTTTATGCTACTGAAAGACCCAATGCCGACACCAGCAGACGACCCTCTCTCAACAACGGTAATGAAACGCGCAACATGTCCGAATTGAAATCGACGGCACTACGCGAACAAATCCTGGTGTTACGGGACTACATAGACTCCCGCATACTCGGACAACAGCAACTTCTGAACAGAATGCTGGTGGCGCTACTGGCCGATGGATACATACTGGTCGAGGGTCCTCCCGGACTTGCCAAGACCCGGGCCGTGAAAACACTGGCCAGCGGCTTGCAAGGCGAATTTCAACGCATTCAGTTTACGCCCGACCTGCTGCCGGCCGACCTGACCGGAACCGACGTGTACCGGCACCCGCTACAGCTTTAAATCCTGGGCCGCCGCCCAGGTCGCCGCTCACACCGGCTGGCTCGCCAGCTTTGCCGGCGAACGCGTTGGCGGTCTTATCGTAACGCCCACGCAGCACAGCGAAATCAGACCCGGCAAGACGCGCTCGGGATTGCTCGGGGTATTCCATCACCTGTCGCGCACGGGCATGTCGCTACCGTTGAAACCACCCTTTGCCAGCCGGCTCAATTTTCTGCTGAGCGAGCTCAATCGCGTCGTCAGGCCGGGGACCAACATCGTCCTGATTTCGGATTTCCTGTCTATCGATGAGCAGGCGCTGCAATGGGACGAGCTTCCCGATAATCTGCGAGCGGGTGATTCGCTGGGCGTCACCCTGAGCATGGAAGCAACCGGACTGCCCGCCGGGGCGCTGCCCGCGGATTTACTGGTCACTGACTCCAGCCAGTATAAAATCTATGCGGACGAAGCAGTTCGCGACACCAGAATCGTTAATCATTTCGATGGGAAACAGCTCGTCGGGCGCCTGCTGCAACGCTTCGTCATCATTCCAGAACAACCCGGAGCACTCGTTATGCCGGCGTTAGCCGTGGCCTGGTGGGATATCGAGCAGGCCGTGGAACGGATCGCCAGGATCGAGTCCAGGGTAGTGCAGGTCGCCCCCAGTGACTCGGTTGCGGACGACAATGCTGCGATCAGCGATGTCGGGGTGCAGCCTGCCACACCCCTGCGTGGCCTGCTGCCGGCGTTTGCATACCGTCACTGGCCCTGGCTGACAGCACTGGCTGTCGGCCTGTTAATGGCTGCCGTGTTTGCCGGCGCAGGGCGGCTGCGTACGCGCATTGGCGATAGATTGGCGCTAGCCGGCAGCCGTCGCCGCTGCCGGCAAAGACTGCGGCGCGCCTGTCATGCAAATGATGCCGGCGCGACTCGACGCGTCTTGATCGAATGGGGCAGGTTGCACTGGGCTGACGCCCACATTAGCGGCCTGCACTATATCGAGGTCAGGGCTGGATCGCCCGAATTGATTGACGAACTGGCGCGCGGCTCGATGCCGCCCTGTTTGCCGAGCGCGCCGATGCCTGGCGTGGAAAGCGCCTCTGGGAGCTGCTCGGGCAGGGCCGGAACGCGCGCTACGGGCGAGCGCAAAACAAACTGGATTTGCTGCCGGAGCCTTATCCGCAACGAGCCTGAAAGCTCTAGCCCGCATATCTCACCACCCTCCTGCTGCGGCCGCCGATAAGCTCACTGTGGCGGGGCGTACTCCCGCCGGCCAGCTTAACGTAGTGTTAAACTACGCCGGCACCGGCCTCTGGTCCGTGCGCCCCGCCACAGCGGCTTCTCGACGCCCTCGCGACGGACGGTGGTGAGATATGCGGGCTAGCCTCGTATTGCGTGTTTCAGGTACCCAATTTACGAACCATGCTCGCCGAGCCGCGCCCAACCCCTGGCCGGTCGAAAACGTTCGCCAAAACACTCCTCGTATTCCATCATCGCCGCAATAACCGAATCGACACCCTCATTCAAGCTGTAGTTCATCGGCCCACCGCGAAAGGGTGCGAAACCGGTGCCGAAAATGATGCCGGCATCGAGTAGATCCCGGTCGGCGACAATCTCTTCCTGCAGGCAGGCCGCGGCCTCGTTGAGGAAGCGAAATATCAGCCGGTTCTGAATCATTTTCTGATCTCCGATATCGATATCCTTATCCATCACCGGTTTACCGTTTTTATAACGATAGAACCCGCGTCCCGATTTCTTGCCGAGGTGCTTCGACTTGACGAACTTGTTCAGCCCCGCAGGTACCGCTATGCCATAGGCCTGGGACAGATTCTGCGCCACCGACAGGCAGATATCGAGCCCAACCGTATCGGCGAGTTGTACCGGGCCCATGGGCATGCCGAAATCGGTTGCGGCCTTGTCTATCGCTTCGGCTGCAACACCTTCGTCGTAGAGCGTGAAGGCTTCCACCAGGTACGGCATCAGGATCCGGTTTACCAGGAATCCCGGCGAACTCCTGACCGGCAATGGCAGTTTGCCGATGTGCCGGGTAAAGGCGATCGCCTGCTGTATGGTTTCCTCGGATGACAGTTCCGACCTGACGATTTCGACCAACGGCATCATCGCGACCGGGTTGAAAAAGTGAATGCCGACCAGTCGCTGCGGTTGCTCGAGCGCCGTCGCCAGAGTTTCGAGCGGGATGCTCGAAGTGTTGGTGGCAAGCACCGCGTCGGATTTCATGCGCGCTTCAACATCGCGGTAGATAGCCTGTTTGGCATCGATATCCTCGAAGATCGCCTCGATGATGACGTCCGCGCGGGGCACGCCGTCGCCATTGATATCGGGTACCAGGCGGTCGAGCGCGGCATTGCGCTCGCTCGGGGATTTCACGCGTTTGGCGTAGAGCGCATGCGCGCGCTTGAAGGCATTGCTCAGGTACTTCGGCTCGCGATCCTGCAGGGTCACCTGGAATCCGCGCAGGGCGCACCAGGCAGCAATATCGCCGCCCATGGTGCCGGCGCCGATGACGTGGATGTGCCGGGGCGAAAAAGATTTTTTGTCGCCCAGGCTCTTGAGGCGGGTCTGCAGGAAGAAAACCCGAATTAGATTACGCACCTTGTCGCCCTGGATCAGGCGCGCCACCGAGTTGGCCTCTTCTTCCATCATGCGCCGCGGATTGCCGCGGTAATTAGCCCACAGGTCGAGAATCGCATACGGGGCAGGGTAGTGCTGGCGCGGCGCTTTTTTGGCCACCTGCTTCTTCATGAATTCGGCCAGCAGGTTGCGGATGCCGGGCAGGGACAGGAACCGGCCGAGCAGCGGCATGCGTTGCTTCGGCGGTTTTGACAGCGCGATACTACGCACCGCCCGTTCGATCTGTCGCCGCGGCTGCGCGGCGTCGACAAGCCCGATAGCACGCGCCGCGCGCGCCGACAGGGCGCGACCGCTGAGCATGAGTTCCAGTGATTTCAATGGATTGACAATGGCCGTGGCGCGCACCACACCGCCGTAGGCAGGATGGATTCCCAACCTCACCTCGGGCAGGCCAATTTTGGTTGTACTGTCGTCGAGTGCGACGCGATAATCGCAGGCGAGCGCGAGTTCGGTGCCGCCACCCATACAAAACCCCTCAATCAGGGCGATGGTCGGGCAGGGCAGAGCCGCGATGCGGCTGAACAGCGTCTGCCCGCGCTTGATCATGATCAGCGCTTCCTGGGTAGAGCTTACCTCGAGAAATTCGCTGACGTCGGCGCCGGCGATGAAACCTCTGGACTTGCCGGAACGGAAGACCACCGCCCTGGGAAGATTTTCCGCCACTCCGTCGATCAGACTATCGAGTTGCTCCAGCACCGCAATCGAGAGCACGTTGGTTTCGGTATCCCGCTTGTCGAGGATCAACCAGAGGATGCCATCGTCATCGACCTGGCTTTGCCAGTCAGACGTTGCGGTACTCATGACGGGCTCCTTTCGATCAGCATCGCGCCACCCTGGCCGCCACCGATACATAACGACGCCACCCCGGTGCGGGCGTTCTTCTGTTCCAGCACCCTGGCCAGATGCAGTACGATGCGCGCACCACTGGCGCCAACGGGGTGGCCGAGACTGACGCCACCGCCGTGTATATTGAGCCGCTCGCGTGGAATTTCACCCACCACCGACCTCAATCCCAGCTGCTGCCTGCAATAATCCTTGTCGTTCAACGCGGCGAGCACCGCGAGCACCTGCGCGGCGAAGGCTTCGTTGATTTCCCAGAAATCGATGTCGCCGACCTTGAGCCGTTGCGACTTCAATAATGGTGCAATCGCATGCGCCGGCCCCAGTCCCATTTCAGCCGGGCTGAGGGCGGCCCATTCGGTACTGACCAGGCGCGCGAGCACGGGCAAGTCGTGTTTCTTCACGGCAGCCTCGCTAGCCAGTACCAGTGCAGCCGCGCCGTCGGTGATTTGCGCGCTGTTACCGGGAGTTACCAGTCCGTAAGGCTTGTCGAAAGCAGGGCGCAGGCTGGCGAGTTTTTTCAGGCTCGAATCCGCGCGCACGCCATCGTCAAAATCGTAAACCTTGCCCTGCGAATCGAAAATTGGCGTCACTTCGGGTAACTCATCCTGCTGTTGCGCCGCGTGCAGCTTTTGATGGCTTTCCAGCGCAAACTGGTCCATTTGCGCACGCGTAATACCGAAGCGATACGCAATTTGCTCGGCTGTCTGCCCCATGTTGAGCCCGACAACCGGGTCGGTTAACCCTTTTAACAAGGCGATCACCGGCGCCAGCATGCGTGGCCTGAAGTCGGCCAGCACCTTGAGCCGCTGCCCGATGGACCTGGTGCCCCACCAGTCGGCAAACCAGTTGACCGTGTTCAGGTGAAACAACAGGGGTGCATGGCTCATCGCCTCGATACCACCCGCCAGTACCAGGTCGGAACGGCCCGAAGCGATCGACATGGCCGCGTTATCGAGCGCCTGCATGCCCGAGGCACAATTTCGTTGCACCGTGTAGGCCGGAACATGATCGCCGCAGCCCAGGCGCAACGCGACGATGCGCGCGATATTGGCTTCGTCCGGTCCCGGCATGGTGGATCCGAATATCACCTCGTCGAATTCGGTCGCTGCAAACGGCATGCGCAACAGCAGCGAACGCGCTGCATGGATACCGAGGTCGGCATGCTTGAAGGGTCCAGGTCTGCCGCGCACCTTTAGAAACGGTGTGCGGCTGCCGTCTACCAGATAAACGGGCTTTGCGTACTTCTTCTTGGTGGTGGCCATGAACTGTCTCGGCGTGGCGAAGGTTTAGTTTATAACTTAATCCGGAAAATTCATAAATTTCCGGGTTAAAACCGCAATCATAAACCATCGGCTATAAGTTCTGAATTGAAACTTTTGTATGTATATGAAAATTGACTGACTAATTCAATTCGAGCAGGTTAGCAGCGGCCTGGTGCTGGACATGTTGCGTCACCCGGATATTACCGCCTGTCCCGTTATCGCGAAATATTCCGGTAATTTCCCGAAAAACGTATATTAAGTAATTATAACGTCATACATCAGTCTGTCAGGGATGGACCAATGATCGAATCTGCAACCTACAGCGTCGTATTGAGCGGCAATATCAGGGCCGGTTTTGAACCGGAACGGGTCATTGACGCCTTTGCGCGCTTGTTCAAACTCACCCCCGAAAAGGCCGGTAGCATCGTCGGCACCGAATTTGTCGTCAAGCGCGAGGTCGATTTACAGGTTGCCAAGACCTACAAGGGAAAACTCGCCGGCATTGGCGTCGAAGTTCTGTTGAAACGCGATGGCGGCATCGACGAACTGGCCCTGGAGCCGGTGCAATCCGCGTCTTCGGACGAGCAGGGTGAAAGCGCGCCACCAGGAGCCGACGAGATGCTTTGCCCCAAATGTGCGTTGAAGCAGCCAAAGGCGGAAGAGTGCAGTGGTTGTGGCGTGATTATTCAAAAGTTCATGCAACGGGCGGCCGAAATCGAGGGTGCGACGATCGCCTCGCAACGAACCGAGTCGCCGTTAGGCGAGGACGAGTCGCCAAAGCATGTTGCGCAAGACGATAAAGCCCCCGGGCTGCTTTCGCTGATCGCACCGGTAGTCGCGGCCGTGCTCGGAGCTTTGTTGTGGTACCTGATTGCGATCAAGCTGGAATACGAGTATGGCCTGATAGCCTGGTTGATTGGAGGCGCCATTGGTTTCTCCGCGTTAGCCAGCGGCGCCCGCGGCAACGCGATCGGCGTGATCTGTGGTTTGCTGGCGTTGATGTCGATCTGTGGCGGCAAGTACATGGTCGTGTCCAGCCAGCAAACCGAGCTCGTCGAATTTTTATCTGGCCCCGACGCATATGAAGGCATCGACCTCAAAGCGGTTTACGCGGAGGAAGTGAACGATGCGCGTAAATACGTCAAGTTGCCGGATGACGACGCTAGCATGCGGCACTTCATGGTGACACGCGAGTACAGCGAATTCACCGAGGCCTCACAGGTGACCGATCAGGAAATCGGGTTGTTTCTCGAGGTAACCGACCCGAGGTTGCGGAAAATTGCGCTGAACCAGCCCAGTTTCGAAGAATGGCAACACTACAGCCTGAGCGATTCAATCGAGGATCTATCCACCATCGACCTGATGGTCGCCAGCCTCGGGTGGATCGACCTGTTATTCCTGCTATTTGGCGTAGGCACCGCGTTTCGACTCGCCAGCCAGGGAAAAGGTGCCTGATCAGGGCGCACGAGCCCGCGCCAACGGCATTTATCATCCTGGCGCCAATCGCGACCTTTTTTGTCGATGTCGTCAACGCATTCGTCATTCGGGTCGCCCTGATGTTGTAGTCCCTGTTTTTCCTGAATTTTATACGTTACCAGATCAAAAAAATCGCAGATTAGGCCCTTTTTAAGCTTCGTTTAAGCCGCCATCCGTAACATCGTTTCCAATTCGAGAAATCAGGAATTGGAAATGAATTCATACGATTGCAACCCGTCGACCGTAAAGGCCTGGG
>JAAEPH010000335.1 GCA_024232855.1 Gammaproteobacteria bacterium | reverse complement strand
CTAATGTGCTGAATATCAGGTATTTCTTTCGTTATTTTAGGCGATCGCGTAGTTACTCTACGGGTGAGCTTAAAATAATGAAAAAATGCATGAGATTCAGTGCAGTAGACGACCGCAGTAGATTCAACTGAGGATTTTAGGTTGAAAGTGGCGGCTGGATAACCGACTTTCACTATCCTCTGAGCTAATTGGCGAATGGTAAATCTGGATCTCTGTTACACCCCGGCGACCGAATTACTGCGCCGCTATCACGCCGGCGATATTTCACCGGTCGAGGTAGTACAGAACCCGCTTGCGCGCATAGACGAGGTCAACCCAACCCTCAATTGCTTTTGCTTCACCTGTCCCGAGGAAGCGCTCGCGACGGCAAAGGCCGCCGAACAGAGGCTGGGGTCCGGCAAGGCGCGCCAGCTCGAAGGCATCCCGCTCGCGATCAAGGATTTCACGCCGACCCGGGGCAAGTTGACGACGCGCGTCTCCAGGCTGTTTGAAGACTGGGTGCCCGACCATGGCTATTACTGCGCCACCGGTGGAAATGCGCGACTGGGATTTCGGCGCCTCAACGAACAGGGTCTGTCAAAGTTCATGGATATGACTTCGCCGTTTAACTACATGGCGCAATGCCCGGCGCTGTCGGTGCCATCCGGCTTCGTCGACGACCTGCCCACGGCGACGCAGATCGTGGCGCATCGGCGCCGCAATCGAAAACGGTATGCCCTGGTCGCATCTACGTCCCGATATATAGAGGAAGAGTTCCCCTGGTAACGGTGAGTAGCAGTCTGCTCATACCAGTAGCTGCCCTCCATCCCAGCCGAAGACCCGCTCGAGGAAACTCGCAAAGGCGAACAGTTCGAGGTCGCCGTGCGGCTTACCGATAATCTGCAGTCCGACAGGCAGACCTGCGCCGGTCTTGCCGCAGGGCAACGTGATCACCGGCAAGGTAGTTGTCGTGATCGCACAACAGATCGCAAGCCAGCGATAGTACTCCGCGTAAGGAACGCCTTCGCTAAACCCCGGGTAACGCTCTTCCACCGGGTAAGCCGGGACGATCGTCGCCGGACAGACCAGTAAATCGAATTGCCGCATGAACTGCGCGGCATTGTTGAACACCTGGCCCTGCACTTCCAGCGAGCGGCGTATTTCATCGGCGCCCAATTGCAAACCAAACTCGATATTCCAGATATTTTCCGGTTTGATGATATCGCGTATCTCATCGAGATCCGCGCCATACGACATCGCGTAATCGAGCGCGCGCGGTACGTCGAAGGCCGCATCCATCATGCCGAGGTCCGGATGGGTGTTTTCGATGGCGATTTTCTCCGCACCGAGTTTTTCCATTGCACGGTTACAAACCTCGCTCACCTCGGCCGATGTCCGGGTAACACCCAGGTCTTCGCTATAGGCGATCTTCAGGGGTTTCACCGGTTTTGCCGCGGCATTGCGGAAATCATCGATACCGTGGGGTTTGCTAACCCCCACCAGCGCGGACGGCCCCGCCAGGGCGTCGGCGAACAGCGCCAGGTCGGCAATATTTCGCGCCATCGGCCCCTTCTGCGAATAAACATTAAAGGGGCTCAGACCCGAATTCGTCGTCACTACCCCGGGCGAGGGGCGCAGGCTGGTGACACCGCAAAATGCCGCCGGCGTACGTAGCGAGCCACCGAGGTCGGAGCCTTGCGCCAACCAGGCCGTGCCGCTCGCCAGCGCCGCCGCCGCGCCACCCGACGAGCCCCCGGCGCTGCGCGTTGTATCGTGGGGATTGCGCGTTACGCCGAATACGTCGTTAAAACTGTTACCACCGCTGCCGAACTCGGGCGTATTCGACTTGGCGTAAACCACACCGCCGTTTTTCTCCAGTCGCTCCACCAGCAGGTCGGAATTCTCGGGTACGTGTTTTTCGTGGAGCATCGAACCATAGGTAGTCCTGACCCCGGCGACGTCGGTCAGGTCTTTTATCGCGATCGGAATCCCGGCGAGCAGCGAACTTTTGAAGTCACCGGCCCGACCCCGTTCGCGCGCGCGCTCGAAGCACAGCGTCGGCAAGGCATTGATCTCGGGTTCGACCGCCTCGATACGCGCGGCGAGTGCGTCGAGCGTATCGTCGGTGCTGATTTCACCGGCTTGCAGCAACGCGACGATGTCGCAGGCGCCTTTACGAATCAAATCATCCATAGCGTTCTCTCAACTGGTTTTTCTGCACCTTGCCCATCGCGTTGCGCGGCAGTTCGTCGAGCACGAAGACCTTGCGCGGCAGCTTGAAACGCGCCAGCGACGCTTGCAACGAAGCAACAAGCTGCTCGGGATCGAGTTCGTTGCCGGCCAGCGGCACCACCACGGCGGCGACTGCCTCGCCGAGATCGGCGTGCGCCACGCCGAATACGGCCGACTCGAGCACACCGTCGAGCGCGTCGATCTCGGTTTCGATCTGTTTCGGGTAGATGTTGTAGCCGCCTGAAATGATCAGGTCTTTCTCGCGGCCGACGATGTAAACGTAGCCATCGTCGTCGATCCGGCCCAGATCGCCGCTGATGAAGAAGCCGTTATCGCGCAACTCGAGTGCGGTTTTTTCGGGCTTGCGCCAGTAGCCGAGAAATACGTTGGGGCCGCGCACTTCGATCATTCCGGTTTCTCCGGCAGGCAATTCGGCACCGTTTTCGGGGTTGCTGATGAGGATATCGACCCCGGGCAACGGAAAGCCCACGCTGCCGACGCGGCGTTCACCGTGATAGGGGTTCGAGGTATTCATGTTGGTTTCGGTCATGCCGTAGCGTTCGAGAATGCGCTGCCCGGTTCGCTCCTCGAACTGGATATGTGTCTCGGCGAGCATCGGCGCGCTGCCGGAGATGAACAGGCGCATGTGGGCTACCAGTTCGCGCTCGAAGCGGGCGTCGGCGAGCAGGCGCGTGTAAAAGGTAGGCACGCCCATCATGCTGGTCGCGCGCGACAACTGCGCAATCATCGCGTCGATATCGAAACGCGCCAGGAAGATCATCGACCCGCCGACCGCGAGGATGATATGGGTGGCGACGAAGAGCCCATGGGTATGGAAGATCGGCAAGGCATGCAGCAGCACGTCGTCACCATCGAACTGCCAGTAGTCGACCAGGGTGAGCGCGTTCGACAACAGGTTGTCATGCGACAGCATCGCGCCCTTCGACAGCCCCGTCGTCCCCGAGGTGTAGAGTATCGCGACCAGATCCCGCGGACCCCTGGCAACACTGTCAAACGCTTCCGACTGGTCAGCGGCTGCCTCAATCAAGCTACCACCCCCATCGCCATCGAGGCTGTAAACACGCGCTTCAACGCCTTCAAATTCGTCTACGCGTTCACTACCGCAAACGAAGACAGCGGGTTCGGCGTCTTCGAGAAAATAGGCGACTTCGGCGCGCGTGTAGGCGTTGTTCAGCGGCAGGAACACCGCCCCGGCGCGTACCGTTGCGAGGTATAATGCAATCGCCTCGGCTGATTTTTGCACCTGCACCGCGATGCGGTCGCCCGGCGCCACGCCTTCAGCCCGCAACAGGTTAGCCAATTGGCCGCTCAACGCCACCAGCTCGGCGTAGGACCAGCTACGCCCGCCGGGCACGTCGAGCAGGCAGTGCGTGGAGGACTCGCGTCCGCTCAACAAACCGTCGTATAAATGGTTGGAAGCCATCGATTACTCCCCTTCAGATAATCGGCACCGGCTTGCGGCGCAAGCCGCTGATCGCGTTGCCGGCGATCGCAAGCATCAGGATAGCGCCGCCGAGTAGCGTATAAAAGCTCACCGTTTCACCGACGAAAATCCACACCCACAGGGGCCCCAGCACGACCTCGGTCATCGACAGCAGCACCAGTTCGCCGGCAGGCACCACGCGCGAACCGATGGTGTATAAAACCAGACCCATGCCGACCTGGAATACGCCCAGGACGACCACGATTGCAATATCGTTTCGCGGCAACTCGAAGCCGAACTCCGCGAAGTGACAAACTGCGCCCGCGGTGACGATGGCGAAGATACCCGCCAGGAATACCGCCGGCAGCATGTCCTCCAGCTTACCCCAGCGCAACGCAATGGAGAACACGGCAAAACCGACTGCCGACAGCAGCGCGCTGAGGTTGCCGACCATCTTGCCGGCGGCAAAACCGTTGATCACCATGATGGCGATGCCGATGACCGCGAACACCATGGCCACCCAGGTGGCGCGGCGGACTTGTTCACGCAGGATAACCCAGCCAGCCACGGCGGCGAGGAACGGTGCCGCGGCGAACAGGAACATCGCGTTGGCGACGGTGGTGGTCTGGATCGCGTAGATACCGCCGGCAAAGGCGAACACCAGCCCAACGCCGCCGATCGCGCCGGCTAAGCCGGCGCTGCGAATCGCGCGCACAGGTCTGTATCGCGAACGGATGGTGATGATGCACAACAGGAAAGTCGCCAATGCGATGGAGCGGTAGAACAGGATTTGCCACACGTTGGCCTGTTCGATCATGCGGATGCCGAGCCCCATCGATGACCAGAAGGCGCCCGCCATCAATACCAGCACGACCCCGCTGAAATAGCTGATGTTTGGCGATTCGAGCCTGGCGACGAGGGTTTCGGACATGTGGGTAAACTGTTGCTAGCCTGTGCGGCCCGAGAGTAATCGAAGGCGGCCGCATTGCAAAGCAAATGTTTTTGGCCCGTTTTACAGTACTCGGGAAGGGCTTTACGCTGATCGTCCGGGAGGAACCATACAACGGTCCAATTCATTCAACGTAAACACCGTCGACTGACATAAAGCGGGCATCAGTATCGATACCAACCAGCTGCCGGCTCACCAGACCGACGCCAACGATATCGCCGCCCTGGACCGATCACGCCATACCTCCGTATGAGAGCATGCGCGAGGACTGGTTCGCGGTGCTGTGGAGATCCAGTAGTTAATTGTATCCGGTCCGCGCTTCGATGGGGACACGGCACATTTTTCGGTGTTTTATGTGCGTTCGTCGAGACAACTCGGCGAAAAATCGTGACATGTCCCCGAGGGTTCAGAGGGTTGTGAGGCAGGGATGACCTCAAACCTCTTTGCGCGCTTTCCACAACTCCCAGGCCAGCCGGGCCCTGACGCCGATATCGAGGAACGGCTGCATCGGCAGTCGATTCGGCTCACCCATGCTTTGCATGAAACCGATCAGTTCGTTGTCGACTCCACAGGCCATGTCGGCGGCGAGCATGCCGCCGGCAGTACCCTTGGTCACGCCGATCGCATTTTGACAGACCGAGGTATACACCTTGTCCGCGAGCCGGCCAAAACCCGGCGCGCCGTTTTGCGACAGGCAGACGTAACCGGTCCAGGTATGTTCCATCTCTACCGCGGGCAGCATCGGGAAACGCTCGTCGAACAGGCGCTTGTGGCGGCGCGCGATTTTCGCCAGGAATGACGTGGTTTCACGCATGTCCGGATTGTAGTAGATGTTGTTGCGAATCAGGATGCGGTGGTCGCTGGTGTAACGCATGGTGATCGACGCGAATGCATTTGCCGGGGTCACGCCCCAGTTGGGTTCGCACCCGAGCGCGGCGCGTTCTGTCTCGGTTAAACGGCGGCTCAGGCTGGCGTTGGCGGCGAAGGGCAGCAAGCGGCGCCGGTAATAACCAAATTTTTCGGCAAAGGCGTTGACCCCGAGAATCAGTTTGCCGGCACTGACATCGCCGGCAGGCGTGGTCAGATAAACTCCCGACCCGGTATCGAGACTGGTGACCGGGGTGTTCTCGCAGAGCGTTACATTTTCCGGCAGGTTGTCGGCCAGCCCCCGCACCAGCGCCGCCGGATTCAGCAAGCGGCAGCCGGGGGTATAGACCGCCGCCTTGAAATGCGTCGTGCCGAGAAGTTCGGGGAGCTGCGCCCGCTCAATCCAGGTATAGGGCTCGTTGAGTCCATCGAGTTCGCGCGCAAACGGCTCCAGCAGGTCGCGCACCCCTTCATCGGAGCTCGCGGTCTGGTACTTGCCGGGCTGGCTCCAGTCGCAATCGATGCCGTAGCGGTCGATCTGAACCTGGTGATAATCGATCGCGGCGCGCGCCAGCGCCATGTAACGATGCGAGCCGTCGAGTTCATCCATGTTGCTGCTGACGACATGCGGCAGGTCGATGGCAAAACCGGAATTGCGGCCCGAGGCGTTTTCACCCACCTCTCCCGCGTCGAGCAACAGGATCGAATCGTCAGGACGGTTTTCGGCGAGTCGGCGTGCTGCGGCAAGACCCGCGTATCCGGCGCCGACCACGACCCAGTCGGCCTTATGCGAACCGGACAAGGCCGGCCCCGGGGTTCGCGGCGGCAGGATCCGACTCCAGCCGTTGCCGTTGTCGTCGACAGGGAAGTGCGTAATCTGCCGGACGCTCACGCTTGCGCACTCCAGTTGGCCGGATGGATGGCAAAGTGGATCAGCGCCGACTTCGCCTCGTAGATCAACTCGGTGCCCTTTGGCAACCAGATACAGTCGCGCGCCTGCAGTTCGTGCACGACGCCTTCGGCGTGCAAGCTGAGCTCGCCCTCGAACACGGTCAGCACTTCATCGTACTTGATCGTCCACGGAATCCGGGCGTCGTGCAGCCTGCCCCAGCCGGTTCCCAGCTCGGTGCCGTCATCGCCGCCGCAGATTCCAGCCACCTCGGCCATTTCGCCGTACTCGAAGCGCGGCGCAAACTCGAGTTCGTGGAAACGCTCGACTCTTACAGGGGCTTTCTTTGTGGTCATATTGAATTCACCGGTTGCAACTGGGATACAGATCTGTATATTTAACCATACAGACCTGTATGGAATCAACAATGTCGGACACCAGTCTGCTCAGAGCCGTCGCCGAACGCGGCGTTACCAGCCCGGAACGCAACCAGTTGCAGCGTTTCGACTGGCTCCTCAAAGCCCTCGAAATCTTCGTTGAGGAAGGCATAGACTCGATTCGCATTACCCGCCTTGCCGAAGATCTCGGCGTCACCCGCGGCAGCTTCTACTGGCATTTCCAGAATCGTGAAGACTTGATCGACAGCCTGGTGAGTTACTGGAAGGACAAAAACAGTGCCGCCATCATCGAGTCGGTGACGCGAGCTTCGAGCCTCGCGGACGGCATTTTCCGCTTTTTCGAAACCTGCATCGACAGCTCGCAATTCGACCCCAGGCTGGACCTCGCCCTGCGCGAGTGGGCACGACGCTCGACGGAAATTCGCGCCTTGCTCGATGGCGAGGACGAGACCCGAATCGAAGCGTTGCGGCAATTCTACCTGCGCTTCGAATACCCGATGCCGCAGGCGCTGATCCGCGCGCGGGTACTTTACTACTCGCAGATCGGTTTCTACGCGCTCGGCACGCGCGAGTCCCTGGAAACCCGACTGGATTACACCGAGGCCTATTTCGAAGCCTTTACCGGGCGGCAACTGACGGCGCGCGAAAGCGCGGGTTTTCGCCGCCACATCCTGGATAACTACGGAGCACTGTGACATGAGCAGACGCAAGCGCCGCGGCCGGCATCACGGTATCGCCGAAACATCTCGGCAGCGCAAGGTTAACTATCGCGGGCTGAAAAATCCGCTGATTCGCCAACCCGCTTTCAGTGAGGACAGGCTCGAGGCGATTCACGACACCGCGCTGCGCGTCATCGAAGAACTGGGCATCAAGGTGCTCAACGACGAAGCTCGGGAAATCCTCAGGCAAGCCGGCGCCAGCATCGAAGAAGCCTCGCAAATGGTGAAGATCGACCGTGAACTGGTCACCGCCGCGCTCGAATCGGCGCCTTCGGAGTTCACCCTGCACGGCCGTAGCCCCGAATACGACGTTCGCCTCGGTGGTGACAGTATCGCCTTCGTACCGGTTGGCGGCGCACCCCATGTTTCAGACCTGGACCGCGGTAAGCGCCCGGCGACTCTCGAAGACACGCGCAACATCATCAGACTGGGCGAGCATTTCGACGTGATTCACCTGCAGTCGCCCAACGTCGAATCGCAGGATATCCCGGTGCATCTGCGCCACTACCGGGTCATCGAAAGCCAGCTCACGCTGAGCCGCAAACCCTTCTTCGTTTATTCGCGGGGTTCGGCGCAGGTCGAAGACGCCTTCGCCATGACGCGCATAGGCTACGGCTTGAGCCAACAGAAATTTGAAGCGAAACCCTGGTGCTACACGGTGATCAACACCAATTCGCCGCGCCAGCTCGATATCCCGATGTGCCAGGGTATCATCGATTTTGCCCGGGCCGGCCAGGCTTCCGTGATCACGCCGTTTACGCTCGCCGGCGCAATGGCCCCGGTGACCATGCCAGGCGCGCTGGTGCTGCAACACGCCGAGGCGCTCACCGGCATCACGCTGGCGCAAAGCGTGCGCCCCGGGGCGCCGGTGGTGTACGGCTCATTTACTTCCAACGTCGACATGAAATCGGGGTCGCCCGCCTTCGGCACACCCGAATTCGTGCGCGCCGCCTTCGGCGCCGGCCAGCTGGCGCGCCATATCGGTTTGCCGTGGCGGGGTTCGGCGGCGACCGCATCCAACGCGCCCGATGAGCAAGCGGTGTACGAATACCTGATGTCGGCCTGGGGCGCCATACTTGGGGGTGTCAACATGATGGTGCACGCCGCCGGCTGGCTCGAAGGTGGCCTCACCGGTTCCATGGAAAAGTTCATACTCGATATCGAAATGCTGCAGACTTTCGCCGAGATCTTCAATCCGCTCACCAGCAGCGACGCCGAACTGGCCTACGAGGCGATCGCCGCGGTCGACCCCGGTAGCCACTTCTTCGGCTGCGAACACACCATGGAACGCTACCAGACCGCGTTTTACGAACCGCTGGTTTCCGACCGGAGCAATTTCGGTCAGTGGACCGACAACGGCAGCCTCACCGCAACCCAGCGCGCCAACGGTATCTGGAAGCAGGTTCTGCGGGATTTCGAAGCGCCGGCGCTAGACCAGGCGCGCAACGAAGAACTGCGGGCGTTTATCGAACGGCGCAGCGCCGAGGGTGGCGCGGCGGCGGACTGATACAGGACCTGCCGGGGCTACCCCGCCTTTTTATACCAGGAATTACAGGCACCGCGAGCGCTTACCACCTTTTCCGGGAATATGACGCAAGGCCCCCAGTCGGCATCCGCCGCACCGCTGTAAAACTGGCAACCCGAGCATCGCCTGTCAGCGTCGGCCGATTCATGGACATACATCAGCGATTTTGCCGCCGGGTCATCGGGGCTGAGTTTCGGCAGATCCGCCGCCCACGTCGCGCATGGCACTATCAGTCCGCCCAGGGGTACGGCTAATACGCCTGTCGCGAATGCGCCGCTAAATCTTCGACGTTGCCGGTTCATGCTGTTCTAATCCTCTCGTTACTCACGGCAGGCAGGACATTTCCCAGGATAACAGGCACCCCATCAAGTCACCGTAGGCCCAGATAAACGTACCCATCGCGACAAACAGGAATCCGCAAACGCAGGTTTGCAGTTCACCCGCTTCGTAAGCGGCAGTCTTCTCGTCTTGCATCGACTGCGCCAGCTTGCCGCTGTAGATCATGGAATCCAGCATCAATCCCAACGCGCGCCGCGTGCTCAACAAGGCGCCGATACTCACCAGCAGCGCGCCGGAACGCTGAAACCAGTGCCAGGCATCGGCATGAAAGCTGATAACAAAGGAGCTACCGACGAGCACAGCGGCGACCAGGTACAGAAAACGGCTGTTCAAGACCGCCCACCTGAAGGCGAGTAACAGGTAGTATACGGGCAGCCACGCGGCTGTAATTATCGGACCGGAGCCGGTGCGTGTCGATTGCGATGCCATGGTTGCTTAGATACGCAAAACGGCTTGCGAGTTCCATCGACCGCCGGACTATCTTTATGCGATGATTAAATTGACTAATCATGCAACAAAGAAACTTGATTGGTTATTTACGTGAGAGTCATTAGCATACCGTTGTTAACCTAGATACTGGAGTTCCCATGTCCGTTACCAGCCCTTTTTACGATTTGTTGGGTTTCCTGACACCCACCATTATGCAGATTTACGTCGTTGCCATGTTCCTGGCGGTGATCGGTGGCACCGTCATCGACATGATTCACAAAAAGAGCGCAAAATACTTCTTTGAAAACGCTCAAAAAGCCCAGCAATCTGCGAAACGTACCGTAGCCGGTGGTGAAAAGATCTCGATTGCTATTTCGACCCTGACCACTGAGGTATTGACTTCGTCCGAGTTTTGCAATCCGCAACGCCGCAAATCACATCTGTTGACGATGTACGGTTTCATCATTTTCGTCGTCACGACGGCGACGATGATTTTTGCTTACCCGACGCCTGCTGAAGCCGCTCCAGGGATACTTGCGGCGTTGTGGCATATTGGCGCCCTGATGGTCTGTGTCGGCGGTTACTGGTTCTGGTTCTTCATCCGTTGCGATGTCAATTCCGAAGGCAAGCCCTGGTATCGCCTGGTGCGCGCCGATCTGTTCATCCTGTCGCTGCTGATGACCACCACTTTTGCTTTGATCTGGTCTGTCACGCGTGGCGCCGGCGCATTGAACATACTTTTCTTCGTGATCTTTATCCTGGCCTCCACCATCCTGTTTGGTACCGTGCTGTGGTCAAAATTTGCCCACATGTTCTTCAAGCCGGCCGCCGCTTTCCAGAAAAAAGTCATAATGGCGGATGGTTCACAAGAGAATCTGCCCGATCTGGGTGATCTGACGGATCCCGCCGTACAAGCCAGGTTTCCGGATATCCCGACCTACATGGGTGAAAAACCAGCTTACATGGGGCCTGGCATCAAGCGTGAATCTCCAAACCATTACTAAATCCCGAGACTAGCCCGGAGAATTCATAAATATGCGCAAAAATCGCGCAGTATATTGATTTCACAAGGAAATATCCGAAGAAGTCTCGTATCGGTGATTACGAGCGACTGAGGATATATTTCTTGTGGAATCAATAGACAAGCGAGATT
>JAAEPH010000334.1 GCA_024232855.1 Gammaproteobacteria bacterium | reverse complement strand
GCAGTCAGAGCTGCAACAAGCCTAGTTGCTTGTATAAATGCGCATACCATGACACCCCAGCCGGTGGACGGTAGGGTCGCTGACTCCGGCGCCGTAGGTGCCGACCTAGCCCGGAGAATTCATAAATATGCGCAAAAATCGCGCAGTATATTGATTTCACAAGGAAATATCCGAAGAAGTCTCGTATCGGTGATTACGAGCGACTGAGGATTCTAGGATAATCGAAGGTGTACACCCCAAACCCGGCGAGCCGTGCTGATCACGCGCCACCCATTTCCTGCTCCGCGCCCACTGCGTTCCCCGCGCCTCCGCGAGAACAGAGATCAGAATCCATACCAATACGGCGCATTGTAAAGTCCCTGCTTGCGCAGGGCCGACAGTTAGTGATGCTTAGTCGCGCTGCCAGAGGCCGGACTTGCCGCCGGATTTTTGCAGCAGGCGCACATCGCTGATGACCATTCCGCGATCCACCGCCTTGCACATGTCGTAAATCGTCAACAAGGTCACCTGCACCCCGGTCAGCGCTTCCATTTCGACCCCGGTCCGGCCGGTGGTTTCGGCTGTCACCGTGCATTCGATCGCAGACTGGCCGGCATCGGTTTCGAACTCGACCGACACGTGCGTCAACGCCAACGGGTGGCACATCGGCACCAGGTCCGCGGTGCGCTTGGTCGCCATGATGCCGGCGATGCGCGCTACGCCCAGCACTTCGCCCTTCTTGTGCTTGCCTTGCTGGATCAACTCCAGGGTTCGCGCCTGCATGACGATGCGGCCGGCAGCGACGGCGCGCCTGGCGGTCGACGCCTTGTCGGCGATATCGACCATGTGCGCTTCACCGGCCTGGTTGAAGTGGGTTAACTTGCTCATGTGGCGGATTCTATCATTTTAGAAGAATATATAACTCACGATCACCGCGCTGGATGTTCGTGATCATGCGCGAGACCCTAAAACGACCGCGGGTTGAAATTAAACCTGGCCTTCATGTCCTCGTAAAACGCCTTGTCCGCATCGCTGTCGGCGGGAGGTGCATGGATCATGATTTCAACGAATTGATCACCGGGTCTGGCGCCTGGCATGCCCTTACCCTTGAGCCGCATTTTTTGCCCGGATTGCATCCCCGGCTTGATCTTGAGCTCAACCGAACCGGACAGGGTCGGCACTTTCAGCGTACAACCCGCGGCCGCCTCCCAGGGCGCGAGCGGCAGGCGCAGTATCACGTCACGCTCGTCCAGGCGAAACAATCGATGCGGCAGGACATTCATTTCCAGCATGAGATCGCCCGGCTCGCCACCAGCGGGCGCTGCCTGGCCCTGTTTCGCGAGCCGAATTTTCTGACCGCTACGGACACCCCTGGGAATGTTGATCTTGAGCTTTTTCATCTCGGAAGATCCAGAGATACCGGCAAACTGGATAGTCTTGGGGCCGCCGTTGAAGGCTTCCTCGAGCGTAATATCGAGTTTCAGCCCAAGATCGGCGCCGCGCCGCGGTGGCGCATGACGTCCCTGCCCGAACGGCGACCCGCCACCTTGCTGAAAGCCGCCGCCGAAGATGGACTCGAAAAAGTCGCTGAAATCGCCGCCGCCGGCATAGGCGCCGCCGCCGAAACCACCGGCGCCAGCGCCTTCGAACTGCTGCCCGTGCTTCCAGTCGGAACCAAAGCGATCGTAAGCCTGGCGCTTGTCGGTATCCTTGAGCACCTCGTAGGCCTCGTTGACCTGCTTGAACTTTTCTTCCGCGCTCGCCGCCTGGTTGACATCCGGATGATACTTACGCGCGAGCTTGCGGTAAGCCTTCTTGATATCACTGGTTTCGGCGTCACGGGAAACGCCCAAAATCTGGTAGTAATCCTGGTATTTCACGATAAGTCTGGTTTAAATGCGATTCCTGATAAGTAGGCATTTTACGGAGCTTTTCAAGTGCTGGGAGTCTCTTCCTCGACCCCTGGCGCTTCATCCTGCACCGCTTCATCCTGCACCGCTTCCTCGCTGTCGACGGGCTCAGCCAGCAACTTCAGGTTCTCGGTTTGCAGGTCGCTGTGTTGCGGCTCGATTTCCGGGATGCTCCTGGTGACCTTGCTCGACATCTCGGCGAAGCGATCGACCTTGCCGCGCAACCCCTGGCGCCCGGTAAGCGCGGTAGCGGTGTCGTTGAAGTGATTGTTGGCGGCCTGCAGGCTATTACCGAGCCGGCTCAGGCGCTCCGCCACGGTGCGTACCTGGTTGTAGATATCGCCGGCCTTGTCGCCGAGTTCGCGCGCCTCGCGCGTGCTGCGCTCCATCGACCACAGGTTACTGACGGTGCGCAGGATCGGGATCAGCGTGGTGTGAGACACCATCACGATACCGCGCTCGTAACCGTAGGAGAACAGGTCTTTTTCATACTTGAGCGCTTCGATGTATGCCGGTTCGATGGGCATGAACATCAACACGAAGCTGGGGCTGCGAATGCCGATCAGGTTGGTGTAATCTTTGCTCTGCAGGTCGTCGATGTGACGCTTAACCGCGTTGATGTGCTCCTTCAACGCGGCTTCGAGCTGCTCGTCGTTCTCGGCCGCAACGGCGCGATCATAGGCCGCCAGCGACACCTTGCTGTCGATGATGATGTGCTTGTTATCGGGCAGTTTGATGAGGAAATCGGTTTGTTTGCGCTTGCCGTCGGCATCCAGTAACGAAGTCTGTTTCTCGTAATGGTGTAGCTCGAGCAGACCGCTCATCTGCAGGGTTTTCTCGAGCTGAGTTTCACCCCAGCTGCCACGTTTTTGCGAATCGCCCTTGAGTGCCTCGGTCAGGTTCTGTGCATCGCTGCCCATTTTCAGGCCGACCTCGAGCACCTTCTTGATCTCACCTTCGAGCTGGGTATTGCCCTTGACCGACTCGCTGTGCACTTCGTTGACGCGTTTCTGGAAACCCTCGACCTGTTCGCGAAACGGTTTCAGCAGCGACTCCAGAGAATCCTTGTTGGTCTTGTCGAAGGCGCGCGCCTTGTCCTCGAGGATGCGGTTGGCGAGGTTTTCGAACTCGATTTTAAGTTGTTTACGATTCTCTTCGAACTGCGCGATTTTCTGCGCGGTGAGTTCCCTCTCCTTCTCCAACTGCAACTGCTTTTGCTGCACGTTTTTCTCCGCCGCGTGCAGACCTTCGCGGAAGGTGAACTCGTTCTTGAGGGCCACATCGAGCCGGCCTTTCAATTCGCGGTTGGCGTTGTGGTACTGGCGCAAGCCATAGAGCAGCCCGGCGAGCACGAGACCCGCGAGCGCGGCGATAATCCAGACTAAATCGGCGTTTGTGATCGCTTCCATGGCATTTGAAATGACGTATATACGCGCCCAGTCTAACCGAGATGAACGCCTCTCGCGAGGCATTTGAAAGCCGTCGTTCTGACCCTCCGGGGTCATTCCGGCGAAGGCCGGAATCCAGTGGTGAAACCAATTCTCTCGACAACTGCCCTGGGTCCCGGCTTTCGCCGGGTGGACGGGGAGAGCAGGAGGACGGCGGGGTGACGGAGAGTCAGGGATTTAGCGGCAGCAAGTCCGAGGTTGCGGATGAATCGGCGGATTGCGCATGCTTTTGCAGCCGCTGGCAAAGTAGCCATAGCGACTGACCCTGCCATACCGCGCCGCTGCCGGCATACAGGCTCTGGTTCAAGGCTTCGACTTCGAGTCGCAACTCGTCGCCCAACAGGTCGATGAGTTGATGCAGGTTAGCAATCCGACGCGGCGCAAGCAACGCCCGGCCCCAGGCCAGCAAGGCCGCTCGCACCGCAACCGCATCGTTGTTAGCACAGGTCTGTTGTAACTGACGTTGCGCCTGGCGCGGGCTTGACGGCACGGTAACGGCTGTAACCGACCGCCCCGAGCGCCGGCTCCGCAACCACCAGTAGCCGGCGCTCAGGGCCCAGCCACAGGCCAGGCACAGGCTCATCCACAACCAGAAGCGATTGCCGGCAACGGCCTGTGCCGCCGGCGCCGAGACCGGCGGCGGCGCGATAGATGTCTCGGTGGCGGTCGCACTGGCGGCAGCGGCGGCGACCTGCAGCTCGCGCGCCGGGATCGTCGCCGTTTCCATTTTTCCGGTCGCCCGGTTCCACCAGTCGACACTGATTTCGGGCAGCCGATAGACGCCGGCGGCACCCGGGATCAGTGCCACTTTCTGTACTCGTTGGGCGCTGATGCCTTTGTTATTGTGGCTATTTTCGAGGACCGGTTGATCCGGGTATTGCTTGATGCCGTCGATCGCCGGCAGTTCCAGCTCGGGCAGTTGCACCGCGGTCAGGCCATCTGCTATCAACGTCAGGCTGCGCGTTACCGGCTCGCCGGCGACCAGTGCCGACAGATCGCCGGGCCATTGTTCGCGTAGTTCGACCCGATCGGCCGGAAGCCAGTAATCTCCACTGAATCCGGCCGGCGCCGGGGTGACATCGATGACCAGTGGTTGCGAACGAAAGCGAAGGATTTCACCACCGCTCTGGAAGGGGTCTATCCTCGAGCGCGAGCGTAAGCGCACATCGGCGAGCACCGGTGGAATAATGAGCTGTCCGCTGCGCTGCGGAAACAGGGCATACTGTTTTTCCAGCACCAGGTATGAGCGGTCGGCAATGCGCGTCTGGTACTGGCGCACATCGCCGAGCGCTTCGACCACCACGTCGAGATCTTCGGCCGGGATTTCACCGAACTGGTACGCGGAAAGATCGGTCGCGCTCAGCAGCCTCAGGGTCACGATGACCTGGCTTTGCACGTAGGCCTCGGGCTTGTCGACGACCATTTCCAGCAGGTGTTGATCGTGCGGTACCGAAGCCAGAGTCGAGGGTTTCACCGTTACCTGGAAAGGTTCGCTGCTTTCCGCGCCAAAGCGGATTGCCGGGATCACGAACTCGCCGACCTGCCTGGCCATCAGTTGCAGCGACCACTTGACGCTGCGCTGGTACTCGCCGTTGATAATGCTGATGCTGTTGCTGCGATTGTTACCGAGAACCAGGAAATGCTGTTGCAGTACAGAAAAGTCAGGGGCGCTGTCGGGACTCTGATCCAGCGAGAATACCATTTGAAAGGATTCATTGACCTGTACCGGATTGCGGTCGATGGTGACCTTTACCTCGGCCACGGCCGGCTGAAGACCGCCCCACAGCAGTAAAATAAGCATAAGCAGTTTGTTTATGTCGCCCGTCGTCACCATGGTTGTGCCTCCGCGTCGACGCCGCCGCGTGCGCGATACTGGTAGATGAATTTGCGCCGCAACAGGCCGCCCGGGTCATCCGGGATCTTGCGTAGCCATTGCTGCGCCGCCTGCTCCGACATCTGGTGATCGGCAGCGGCGACTTCTTCGTCGGAGCGCTGCTGGTTTGCTTCGGACTGTGCCGAATCCGGCGGCTGCGGCTGCGCCGACGCCTGCTGGTCCTGTCGCGAATCATCTTCGCTCCGGCCGGGGTCGCCCGGCTCGCGCTCATCCTGTGCGCTATCGGTCGGCGCTTGCGATTCGCCCGGCAGCGGCTGTTGCGAGCCCTGCTGCTGCGACTGCTGTCCGTCCTGCTGCTGCGACTGCTGTCCGTCCTGCTGCTGTTGCTGCTGTCCGTCCTGCTGCTGCGACTGCTGTCCGTCCTGCTGCTGTTGCTGCTGTCCGTCCTGCTGCTGTTGCTGCTGTCCGTCCTGCTGCTGCGACTGCTGTCCGTCCTGCTGCTGTTGCTGCTGATCGTCTCCTTGCTGCGGCGGCTGCTGTTGCTGCTGCCTGAGCCAGTCCTCGATTGCCTGCCGATTAAAGCGCGCGTCTTCGTGCGCCGGGTTTTCTTCGAGCAGCCTGTCATATGCCGCCAGGGCATCCTCGTAACGGCCCTGCTGCGCGAGTGCATTGGCGCGATTGTAACCCGACGCCTCGCTGTCGAGCTGCTCCCAATCCTGCGCCGCGCCTTCGTAGTCGCCGGCGCGGTACTTCGCGGTTGCCTGCCATTCATCGTCGGCAAACAGTTGCGCCGCCGCCTGGTGCTGTTCCTGTTGGAACAACTGCAGCGCGCGTTGATCGTCGTTGCGCCACAGCGATTGCCAATCGAGGGCCTGTGCATCGGGTGGTAAAACCACGATGTACAGCGGCAGCAGCCAGATCAGCCCGCGCCGGAACGCCAGCGCCGCAAACGGCAGTAGCAACAGCACCAGGCCCGGGCCGAGTTCGCGCCACAGGTCGGCGGAGTAGTCGCTCTGCCGGGCCTCGCGCTGCCCCGGGCCGGACTCCAACGCACGGCTCAGCGTGTCGATGTCGCTATCGTCTCCACTGATGGTCGCGTAGGCGCCGCCACCGTGGCGCGCGACGCGGCGCAAGTTATCGACATTCATGTCGGCTATGACGATAGCGCCGGCGCGGTCCTTGAGAAAGCCACCGTTCCTGAGCGGTACCGGCCCGCCTTCAGGCGTGCCGATAGCCAGCACCGAGAGACGCTGGCCCGGGTGCCTGTCGAGCAGCGCTTCGAGGCCTGCGACTTCGAGGTCGCTCAATCCATCGCTAACCAGCAGCACATCGCCGCGGCGGATTGCGCTGTTCTCGAACAGTTCCAGCGCCCGTTCCAGGGCCCGGTCGGCGCGCGAACCCTGCGCCGGCATCAACTCGCTGTCGAGATCCGGCAACAACGCAAGAATGGTATCCGTGTCGTGGGTCAGCGGGATTACCGCGAAAGCATCGGCGGCATATACCACCAGCGCCGTCTGCCCTTCCTTGCGCAGGTTGAGTATGTCGGTAATCTTGTGCCGTGCACGGGTAAGGCGGCTCGGTTTGATATCGGCCGCGTCCATCGAGCGCGACAGGTCGAGCGCCACCACCAGTGACGCCTGCCGGTCAAAAACTGCTTGCTGTCGCATTTCCCAGGTCGGCCCGGCAAGCGCGACGATCGCCAGCCCGGCTACCGTGGCGAGTACCCATCGTATCGAGCCGCGCGCATGCCGGCTGGCGCCGCTGAGCACATGGGGCAGCAGGCGCGGATCGATTACCGAGCGCCAGTTGCCGCTATCGTAACGGCCCTGGATCAGCAACCAGATGGCAGCCGCGAGCGGGACCAGCGCCAACAGCCACCAGGGGCGCAGAAAATGGAACTGCTCGATCACAGCCGACTCCACAGGCGGGGAGCGATCAACAAACCCGCCAGCACCAGTGCAATCGCCAACGGCCACATGAACAGGGACTTCACCGGCCGCAGGTTACGGCTGTCCCGAGGTAAGGGTTCGAACTCGTCGAGCAATTGATAAATCCTCGCCAGTTCGTCGCTGTCGCGGGCCCTGAAGTAACGCCCTCCACTCAGACCGGCGATTTCTCGCAGGGTTTTTTCGTCGAGCTGCGCCGACGGGTTTACCCGGCGCAGGCCGAACCAGGTGCTTTCGATCTGTTCGTCGGCGCCGATGCCAATCGTGTATATCTTGAGACCGCGCGCGGCGGCGAGCCGGGCCGCTTTCAAAGGCGTAACTTCACCGGTGGTATTAGCGCCATCGGTCATCAGGATCAGCACCCTTGAATTGTCCGGCTCCAGGTCGAAGCGTTTGATCGCGAGCCCGATGGCGTCACCGATCGCGGTGCGTTCTCCGGCGAGGCCGATGGCCGATTCCTGCAACAGCCGGTTGACGGTTTTACTATCGAAGGTCAACGGCGCCTGCAGGTAGGCCCGGGTGCCGAACAGGATCAGGCCGAGGCGGTCGCCCCGGCGGCGCTCGATGAACCGGCTCGCCACCCGCTTGGTCGCCTGCAGGCGGTTGACCTGTCGGCCATCGATCATGAAATCGCCGGTGCGCATGCTGTCGGAGAGGTCGACCGCCAGCATCAGGTCACGCCCGCTGACCGGGATCGCGATCGATTCACCGAGCCATTGCGGCCGACTCGCCGCCAACACCAGCAGTATCCAGGCGAGCAGGCTCAGCCATTGGCGCCAACGCTTCGCGTTGACCCGTTCGCTGAATGCTACGGCGAAGCGGAAATCGTCGACCAACGGCACGCGCAGCGCCGCCTGCTGCCCGGAACCTGTGGCGGGCAGCATCCGGTAGACCAGCAACGGCAGGGGCAACAGCACGAACACCAGTGGCCACTCCAGCTCAAACATGATTCCTGCCCCGCGGCAAGGCGCGCAGCCAGCGCTCACAGCTCTGCAACAACTGCTCGATATCGAACTCGCATTGTGGCCGGTAACGCTCGCGCACCAGCAACTCGAGCTGTTGCTCGGTGAAACCGGTTTGCGGCGACAATCGCTGCAGCTGCCGAAGCCAGTGCGCGCCGGTGACAGCCGCCGTGGCATTACGCCCGTAGTAACTGATGGTAACCCTGCGCAGCAGGCCGGCGACTTCATTCAACACGGCCTTTCCACTCTGCCCCTGCCTGTAGGCCTGCCGGATTCGCGTGAGCTCCTGTAGCGACAGGCGCTTGAGCGGCTTATGCCGGTACCATCTGAACAGGCGCGGCAGCAATATCGCCAGCAGCAATATCAGCAGCAGGCTGAGCCACCAGCCAGGCGCGGGCGGCCACCACAGGCCCGATTCGGGCAGATGAATGTCTCTCAGTTCGAGCTGATTCATCGGCTTTGCAACCCCAGGCCGGACTTCAGATCACCGAGCATATCGCCATCGGTGGCGATATCAATTTGCAACAGGCCAAGTTCATTGCAAAGACGCTTCAAGGCCTGTTGCTGCTCGTCGTAACGTTCACGGTACTGCTCGCGGATATCGACAATCGAGGTATCGATATCGACGCTGTGTTCGCCGTCGGTGACGCGATAATATCCCGGCCGCGGCAGGGCGCACTCGAACGGGTCGAAACTGTGGATCATGACGATGTCGTTATGGCGCGCCAACTCGACCAACTGCCCACGGCAGCTTCCATCGAGGAAGCGAAAATCGCTCAGCAGCATCAGCAGGCTCCCCGGGCGCGTGACCTGGCGCAGGCGCTTTAGGGCATGCAATTCGGCCTTGTGCTCGACCGCATCGCCATCGCCCATGTCCCAGGCGCGATGTGCCGCCAGTTGCCGGATGAACTGCAGGGCCGCGCGCTTGCCGCGGGTCGGGCGAAACTCGATGTGCTGCTGCTCGGAAAACACCAGGTAGCCCAGGCGGTCACCATGCTGCACAGTGCTCCAGGCCAGCAACGCGGCCAGTTTCGACGCCAGTACCGACTTGAAGCAGACCTGCGTACCGAAGAACATCGAGCGCGTAAGGTCCAGCCACAGCAGTACCGGGCGTTCCCGTTCCTCGCGATAAATCTTGGTATGGGTCTGCGCGCTGCGCGCGGTGACGCGCCAGTCGATGCTGCGGATATCGTCACCCGGCTGGTAGGGACGCGACTCGTGATACTCCATACCGCGCCCGCGAAACCTCGAAAGATGGCCACCCGCCATCTGCGCCTTGACCGAATTCGAGATCAACGGCAAGCCGGCGGCCTCGCGGTTGAGCCCGATCAGCGTGGACAGCTTCACCCGGATTATGTCGTCACCTGTTTCCATGGAACGGCTGCTAGGGAACGGCGACCTGGTCGAGGACCGCTTCGATACAGCTGTCGGCGGTCTTGCCTTCCGCCTCGGCGGCGAAGCTCAGAATGATGCGATGCCGCAGTACGTCGGGGGCGAGCAGCTGGATATCCTCGGGCACTACGTAATCTCGGTTGTTTAGCCAGGCATAGGCGCGCGCGCATCGATCCAGCGCCATGGTGGCGCGCGGGCTGGCGCCGTGCTGAATCCAGCCGGCCAGTTCCTCGCCGTAGCGGCCGGCGCTGCGCGTCGCCATGATGATTTCGACAATGTAATCCTCGAGGCTGTCGTCGAGGTGGATATCGAGTACCGCATCGCGCGCTTCGAGCAGGTTTTGCTGGCTGATAACCGCCGCGGCGGATTGCCGGCGCGATTGCGAGCGCGCCTCGGCACGCGTCAACTCGAGAATCGTTTTTTCGTCGGCAGCGCCCGGATAGCCGACACGCACGTGCATCAGGAAGCGGTCGAGCTGCGCCTCGGGAAGCGGATAGGTACCTTCCTGCTCGAGTGGATTCTGGGTCGCCATGACGAGAAATATTTCCGGCAGCAAATAGGTTTCGCTGCCGACCGTGATCTGGCGTTCGGCCATGGCCTCGAGCAACGCCGACTGCACCTTGGCCGGGGCGCGATTGATTTCATCGGCGAGAATCAGGTTGTGAAACAAGGGACCACGCTGGAATTTGAAACTACCGTCCTGCGGACGATAGATTTCAGTTCCGGTGAGATCGGCGGGTAGCAGGTCGGGCGTGAACTGAACGCGGTGAAAGCTGCCCTCGATGCCCTCACCGAGCACCTTGATGGCCCGCGTCTTGGCTAGCCCCGGCGCACCTTCGACCAGCAGGTGGCCATCCGCCAGGATCGCCACCAGCAGGCGTTCGATAAGCCCTTCCTGGCCGACAATGCGGGCACTCACGGCCGACTTCAAATTCAGTATTTCCTGTTGTGACAAGTAACAACCTCTCATCTGTTTCGGTATTTTTGATTTCGGCGCAGGCTGCACGGTAAGACAACGCCAACCGGCGCAAAGTTTAACTGATTCGGATGTATTTAACCCGCATATTTCACCAGAATGGCGGGGCCTCGCTTGTTCTTTGAATCCACAAGGAATTTTCTTCAGGCGGGTTACGCACTGTTATTCCGCTCCTTCAGAAAATCCCTTGTGAATCCAAAGCCCTGCGCGATGATGTGCAAGGAAGCACGAATGCGGTGGAGGCAGGAG
>JAAEPH010000333.1 GCA_024232855.1 Gammaproteobacteria bacterium | reverse complement strand
TAGAAGAACATGGTGGCCAATTGTTTATTCAATCCATACCGGGCCAGGGAACTCGCGCAACAATAAGATTGCCGTTAACCAACTAGTATATCTTCAATTTCACCAGGGTGTCCCTCCTATTTATTCATCCAGTTCATAGTTACGCCGCCATTCGAGTGTACTCGTGATGAAGTCCCCCTACTCGACGAATCCGGACTATTTTACCTACATCGGGAGGTTTCTTCAGTCGGTAGTCGGGCGCATCCTTATCTAGTGAGAGATGAGTCCGGACTCTATTATAGTAATCCACATATTCGAGTAGTATCCGTTTCAGTTGACGATCAGTCAGCACAATCAAATGGTTCAGGCACTCGCGTCTTATGGAACCAATTACACACTCAACATAGGCGTTTTGCCAAGGAGAACGTGGCGCAGTGACAACCTCTGTGATTCCAAGCGCAACTGCTTGCCTGGAAAATAGCTTCCCATAAACGCCATCGCGATCCCGTAATAGAAATCTCGGTTGTTCATCAGATCCACACGCATCGAGGAGTTGTCGGGATGTCCAAGCCGCAGTCGGGTTTTCTGTCACGTTAAAGTGAAGAATCCTGCGCCTTTCATGGCTTAGAATCACTAGAACATAAAGTACTCGAAACGTCGCCGTAGGCACAGTTAAGAAATCAATCGAGATCAGGTCGGTGGCATGATTATCGAGAAATGTGCGCCAAGTCTGGGATGGAGGTTTTTTACTTCTGACGAGATACTTAGAAACAGTTGCCTGTGAGACCTGGATGCCCAGTTTCAGCAATTCACCATGAACTCTTGGCGCACCCCAAAGTGGGTTTTCACGACTTGTTTTCTGAACTAGTTGTTTCACTTCCAAGTCAGTACCAGGTCTCCCAAGACGCCGACTCTTTCGTTTCCAATAAAGTTTGAACCCCATACGATGCCATCGTATTACTGTTGCAGGTTGCACAATATGTAAACCAGCATGCCAATTACTCCACAAATGGGATATAACGACCCAGAACAGCCGATCACTATTAGATAGTTTTGGACGAGGATTGCGAGACTTCAAAGTGGCTAACTGTTGGCGCAATGCCAAATTCTCTATTGCCAACTCGCTTTGTGCTCGGAAGGCGGATAAAAGCGTTCCCAGATAAATTTTCAGCCATTTACTCATGGCGTAGAGACTAACCGCTGTTGACTAAAAAGTTCAATATAATCAAGGCAGACGAGTTTTAAGAAGGGACAACCTGAAATTTGGCAGGCTTTACCGGTGGGAAGGCACAATATTGGGCGTGTCGGCAGGAATCGGGCATATTTCGGATGCCCCGAGCCTGGATCGGCGTTGAGAGTCTCTTTCCATTCCTGGCGGGATAAGGAAAATAGAGTGTTAATTCTTCCTATACTTTTGCTATCATGACCGAAACCCTAACAACTTAGGATTCTCAATACATCGCCCAAATTGGGTAAAACACAGGCTTTTAGCGGTAAATGGGAAATTCGTTAAAATGGCGCTGAAAGGCGCAATTTCACGGAATGAGACTGATAAAAACACATCAGTCACTCGGAAAAGGTATAAAATTCGCCGAATCAGGCCGCCTATCCATACATGAATCGATTTAAGGAGATACCCATGAAACACATGCTCACTATTGCACTGTTGTTGCTGCTAGCCGCCGGCGCGCCCGCACTTGCGCAATCCAGCGGCCAGGGCGCCAGGGTTACCATTGGCGTGGTTGAAAAGGCCGAAAGCGTAACCCTGCAAAATACCGGTCAAAGCGGCGCTGGCGGGACGGTGGCTGGCGCAGCCATCGGTTACAACCTGGGCAGTGGCAACAGCTCGTCGCAGAGGCGTCGCCGCGCGATCATTGGCGGCGCGGTCGGCGGCGCGATAGGAAGCTCGGGCACCACTCCCGGCATGCAGTATACCGTCAAGTTTGCCGACGGTAGTTTGGCCGTCGTCGTCAGCGATCAAGTCCATTTAAGGGTCGGCGACTGCGTCAGCGTCGAGGAGGCCAGGAGTATGACCAATATTCGCGAACAGGACCCGGTGGCTTGCAATCCCGAGGTCGAGGAAGCGATTACCGAATTGCAGGACGAGCTGAGCGAAGAAGCCGATAAATGTGCGCTGGCCAAGCAGGAATTACTCGACGCAACAACGATTGAGGAAGTCGAAGTCGCGACGGCCAAATCCAGGATTCTGTGTAACTAGCCCCGCGCTACTTGAACAAATGAACGCTCCTGTCTATCTCGACTATAACGCTACCACGCCGGTCGATCCTCGGGTTGCAAAGGTTATCGAACCTTACCTCTGCCAGCATTTTGGCAACCCATCGTCCACGCACGTCTACGGGCGTAATGCCCACCAGGCAGTCGAGCTTGCGCGCCAGCAGCTGGCCCGGTTGATCGCCGCCGAAGATGTCGAAATTGTCTTCACCGGCTGCGCCACCGAGGCCAACAACCTGGCGATACGCGGTGTGGCCAGGGCGTTACGTGACAAGGGCCGGCACCTGGTTACCAGTGCGGTCGAGCACCCCGCGGTGGAGCAGCCCATGCAGCGCCTGCCCAACACGCTTAATATCTCCTTCCCGGGGGTGGATGGTCGCGATTTGCTGGCGCATGCGGCCGACGAGGTCGCGGCATCGGTGGGATCGGCCTGCCACGAGGAAGGCGACGCGGTCAGCGGCGTGCTCGGCACCATGGGGATCGAAATAGAGCGAGCCCGCGGCGCGGTGCGCCTGTCTCTCGGTACCCCTTCAACCGACGCTGAGATCGAACGTGCATCCAATGCCCTGATCGCGGCCTGGCGGGCACAAACAGATTGAATTCGCCATGATCAATACCTTCATGGTGCCACGCGAGAATTTCCGCCACCGGAAGTTTTCGCCGTGGGAAGTGCTAAGCCGCTACGCGGCCGGGAAGTCGGCGCTGCTGCCGGATATTCCGCTCGGGACCTGAGCGGAGGGTATCAGCTTACCGCGGGATTGTTCGGTTCCCCGTGGTGCCAGTCGGCAAGCCCGGGTGCCGGGCTACTGCCGTTTCCGTTACCAGCAATCGGTAGAGGTGCCCGATCTTACGCCGGCGCTGTCGTAAGTGATGGTAGCACAGCCGGTATCGCTGGCCTGGCTGCCGGTCGCGGTTGCGGTGATCAGGTAACAGTTGGCAATGGCGCCGCCGCCGCAGGCACCGACGGTCATATTGTAATAGCCTTCGCGCGATGTCGTGCTGCCGATGCCGAGCCCGGTGTTGGCCGATATTTCGGTGGTATAGGTATTGTTTTGCGCGACAAAACGCTCCTGGCGCGCGGCAATATCAACCAGGCTGGCATGCCGTCAGGGCCTGTTGGAACGGGATGCTGAGAACAGCTATCTGGCCTCGGATGCGGTCCTGGAAGATCCGATGAATCAGTTACTGGGCCATTCGATGATGTGAAAGGAATCACGAATGTCGCGGGCGCATGGATGCGCGGGAGTGACCACCTATCGCATTGCGGTGGGCCCCCAGGCAGGGCGCAAAGTATTTACATTGCAGACGTTGCCGGCCTGTACCTGGTTCCCGGGATAATGCGGAAATTGCCAATGGATCAAACTTTTGGATCGAACTCTGGGTGATTTTGTTGTTTTCGGGTGGTTCAAGTCTGCTTAACGGCTGCCGTGCCTGGCCCCCCAGTCCGTCATCGAACGGTATATCTGGCTTGAGCAATTCATCCAAGTAAGATTCCTTTTCAAGTGGAACCCATCGACCTTTCTCTTCCACTGGAAACCGTATAGGCTGGCCTGGAAAGACACCCTCCGCCACCCTGGAATCCCTGACTATAACTACGCCATTGACCAGCACAGACGGAATCCCGGTAGAAGGCAAACCATTGCTACCGATCTTGTAGGCGGCATTGTCCGTAACGGTCTCGGGATTAAAGATCGTGATGTCCGCAACCATACCCTCCTGCATCCGACCACGAATCTGCATGGCCTCGAGGCCGGTATCGCCTAGATGTTTCGCCGCCCAATAGCTGTTCTGTGCAATCATATGCATCAAGGGCACATTATGTTCTCTGGCCAGGCGAAGTGTTGCCGCATGAGCGCCCGCAGTTCTTGGATGGCCGACATAAGCCTCGTAGGGGTCATTCCAATCCAGTGGGTTGCCGTCGGCGTCGGTCGGCGGCATCTGGTCACCGGCAACCGTCATGTGCGGTACCTTTAGCC
>JAAEPH010000332.1 GCA_024232855.1 Gammaproteobacteria bacterium | reverse complement strand
TGGTCTGTCCCCTGATTCCTCCCCTGATTCCGGAGTTTTATCCCGGTTGAGCTGCGTCAATATGACAGATCGCTATCAAGGTATGGTGATTCTTAACAGTCTGGTAGATATTACGGAGATCTGTCATGTTCAACAAAATACTATGTCCCACCGACGGTTCAGATCATGCCTACAAAGCGCTCGATCTCGCAATTGATATGGCCAAAAAGTACGATGCCAGGCTTGTCATATTGCACGTGCCGCATCGCTCTGAAAATATCGACGCTCTACGGCGATTTGCCGAAATCGAGGGGCTGGCGCCGCATATCAATACGGAAATAGACCGCCTGAGATCGATGGACTACAGGGTCTCCGTGGCGACGGATACCGCATTCCAGGATACATCGATATCATCGCGGGTATTGATCGAGGTAGGTCACCATATTGTTGATGGAGCAAAGGGCCGTGCAGAGCGAAATGGCCTGGAAAATATCGACGCCCGTCTTGAGATTGGTGATCCGGCCGATAGAATTCTGGAATGTATCGAGGCGGAGAAAATTGACTGCGTGATTATGGGTTCACGTGGACTAACCGATTTAAAGGGCCTGTTTCTTGGCAGCGTATCGCACAAGGTAGCAAACCGCGCAGCCTGCACCTGCATCGTGGTCAAGTAGCTTCTGGATAAATTCGGGCGCCTGCCGGGGCGGCAGGCGCGTTGTTCAATCCCCCGGGAAATAGTTTTCGATACGATCGAAGGCGAGGTTGATCGTGTCCTCGTCGACGCAGTAGGCCAGGCGCACATGATGCTCGCCCGACGGGTCGAATGCGCTGCCCGGCGTTACGGTTACCCTGGCGGCGATATTAAACCGTGATCCGGCAAGGAAACAACCCCGCAGCGGCCCCCGGTTACTGGTTCTTCGTTCGATTCGCTGCGATGCCCAGAACAATGGCAAATACCGCGGTCAAGCCAATCACGAAACCAAATGGCGCGGGCGTATCATCGTGAAACACGCTGACGATCCCCGCGATGACTCCCGACAGCCCGACCTCAAGGCTGCCAAAAGTGGCGGCGGCGCTGCCCACCGATTTTTCGACTGCCGCCATCGCCCTGGTGGGTGCGACCGCAAATATGGGTCCCAGGCCAAAGGCGATAAAAAGGTAGGCGAAAGACAGGCTACGGGGCGACAATCCTCCGATAAACACCAGTCCCAGAACAATCGACGCGCCAACAAGCGTTATCAACAGGCCGAGATTCAACACCTGCAACGGTTGCCAGAAATCGACCAGCCGGGTTGCAAGCATGCTGCCAAGAAAAAATGCCACGACAATAACCGCCTGGTAGTAGCCGAAGTGCTGCGTTTCCACGCCAAAATAGGAAATCAGGATAAATGGCGCCGCGGTTACGAATATGTAAACAAACCCCAGTGCAACGCCCGCCAGGCCGGCGTAGACCAGAAAGCCACGATTGGTGAAGACCGACCAGTAATTTTGCAGGATTGATCTCAGCTTCAACGCGTGATGATCGGGCGTCGTGGATTCCGGGAGCAGGAAGTAGATCAGAATCGCGGTAAGCACTCCCACCGCGGCGGTGATAAAAAAATTGTATTCCCACCCCAGCAGGACGTGTATGTAGCCGCCAAAAACGGGTGCGACCGCCGGCGTCAGTGCAATCGCCATGCCGTAAATGGCGTAGGCCTTGAGCTGTTCCTTCTCGGTGAACAAGTCCTTGAAAACCGCCAGGCACATTACCGCTTGCGCGGCCGCGAAGAGACCCTGCAACACTCGCGCGATCAGTAATTGATCAATGCTTTTTGCAAACCCGCAAGCGATACTGGCGACGGTAAACAAGAAAATTGACCCCAGGAAAACAGGCCGGCGACCGAATCGATCGGATAGCGGGCCGTAGATCAGTTGCGCGAAACCGTAGGCAATCAGGTTCAGACTAATCGTCAACTTGAGCAGTTCTGGCGTGGTTGCGAAGAATTCGGTCAGGTGTGGAAGGCTGGGAGTATAAAGATCCGTTGACATGATGCTGCCGGATTCGGCCAGCACCATTATCAGGAGCACAACCCAAAAACTGTACGTCGGGCGTGAAGCAACAGGGGAATTGATGATCGACTCCTTTATTATTTTTACCAGCCTAAACTGCAAGGAGACATTGTCGCTGATTAGAGGGAATCGCGAAACCGGGCCCCGTGCCCGGTTGACTGGCAAAAAAGACCCGCGCGGTGCGCGGGCCAGGTCTTGAGGAGAGTAGGGGATACTCTCGGGAGGACGGATGGAATTAGCCCGCATATCTCACCAGGATGACGGGCCCTCGCTTGTTCTTTGAATCCACAAGGGATTTTCTTCAGGCGGGTTACGCACTGTTATTCCGCTCCTTCAGAAAATCCCTTGTGAATCCAAAGCCCTGCGCGATGATGTGCAAGGAAGCACGAATGCGGTGGAGGC
>JAAEPH010000331.1 GCA_024232855.1 Gammaproteobacteria bacterium | reverse complement strand
CGCCGGCCGGAAAACCGACAACGGATGTAATCTTGAACAATCGTTTTGGAGCCAGCAGCGACTTTATCGTTACTACCAAACTCGGCCTGGTTGCTTTGAAAATATTGGGGAAGCGACCCGTTGGCCAGGGCGGTGCGAGTATGGGGGCGCGGGATTGACGGACCGCTCCGATGCAATGACGCGGCTGAAGGCCCATAAGCTAGCTGGAAGCTGGGCTCGCCCGCATGGCGGTATGGAATTTACGACTTCGGAGACGGACCTGGATAAAGTTCGATTTTATCGTCGCGATAGAATATGCGAGCAACTGCTTAAGCATGATTATGCAGCGATGCTGTTATTGGATCCGTTGAATATAAGATACGCCTGTGATGCCACGAATATGCAAATCTGGTGTACGCACTATGAAACCAGATGCCTATTGCTGATGGCAGACGGAAAAACAGTTCTGTTTGACTATGCCGATCACCCCCATTTGGTAAAGGGTCTTGCAACCATCGATGACTACCAGGTGATGGACGTGTTTTACTATTTTGCGGCGGGCT
>JAAEPH010000330.1 GCA_024232855.1 Gammaproteobacteria bacterium | reverse complement strand
GTGCTGAATATCAGGTATTTCTTTCGTTATTTTAGGCGATCGCGTAGTCACTCTACGGGTGAGCTTAAAATAATGAAAAAATGCATGAGATTCAGTGCAGTAGACGACCGCAGTAGATTCAACTGAGGATTTTAGGTTCAAATCTGCTCCCGGCAGATTTGTCGCGACCGAAGAGTGCGCAGGCATAGTTACACTATGTTGAGCGCCCTGACCGAGTGAAAGCCAGGCAGGGTGCGGCATAGCGGCGCCGCAGTACGACTGCATGGATGCAGCGGTCCGGCGTTCCGGAGGTAGAGCAATGCAGGAGCAATTGCCGAGAACGGTGGTGAGATATGCGGGCTAGCACTGATCCCGGGTCAGGTTTTTATTAAGGCGCTTGCCGTGCTTGTAACCCTTCCAGTAGGCGGTTTTCGCTTCTTCCCAATAGTCTTCGGGAATAGATTCGAGGTATTCGTTGTAGTCGCGGTTGAAAACCTTTTCGTCGGCGCAAAAACGGCGCTTGTAGGCGAGTTGTCCGGAAAGCTCGGCGACGCGTAAGTGGCGAAACTTCGGATCTTCGGCCGGTAGTTCCTCAACAACTTCTTCGACCACCGGCTCCTCGGCCGCCGCGGTGGACTTTTCCTGCTGTACATTGGCTTGTTCGGTGGCTTCGGTGCGCAAACGCGAACGCGTCAGGCGCTGGCATTCATCCTCGGATAACAGCGGGGTTTCTTCCTTGCTCTTGTCGAAACCTTCCTGAAAGGCATCGCGCATCGGGTCGCGGCTGTCATCCGGCATCAATTGCACACGCCGAGTGAACTCTGACAGCACCTCCGCCTGCCCGCACTGCAGGCGTGAATAGCTCAAGGTTCCCAGCGTTCGCGACAGGCTGATCACGGCATTGGACGCATTCTTGAGTGCATTTTCGAGGTCGGTGGGGTCGATATCCGAATTACCTTCGCCGGCATGCTGCTCAAGCTCGGCGATAGCCTTGTCAATGATGTCCATGATCGAACTCAACCCCTGATCCTTGAGCTCGGCGCGAGCGCCGGAAGCAAGGCTGAGCAGAGCGAGTAGCACAAACAGCAAACTTTGAAATTTCATAATGTTACCGTACTCTTCTGATATACAAGATTAAATCATGGATCAAGCGTTTCATCCAGTGCAGCGGGCTTTTCATTTTTGCGCTGATTTACTAATTCAAGGATAATGCGACGTCCTTTTTTGCCCGGTATCACCCATTTGAAACGCCCCTGCCCATGTCCATCTTTACAGTATAGTTTAACCTTCGCGCGGAAACCCGATCCATTGCGCTCGCACACGGCCTCCCGCTAATGCCGCAAAACGCTCCCAAAATCGGTTTCGTCAGCCTGGGCTGCCCCAAGGCGACGGTCGACTCGGAACAGGTGATTACCCGGTTACGCGCCGAGGGTTACGATATCGAACCCGAGTTCGATCGCGCCGACATGGTCATCGTCAATACCTGCGGCTTCATCGACGCCGCGGTCGAAGAGTCGCTCGAAACCATCGATGAGGCGCTACAGGAAAACGGCCGCGTCATCGTCACCGGTTGTCTCGGCGCACGCGCCGACATGATCCAGGAGCGTTTTCCTTCCCTGCTGGCGGTGACCGGCCCGCATGCCCGCGACGAGGTTATGCAGGCGGTGCATCGGCACCTGCCGGCGCCACACGATCCCTTTCTCGATCTCGTGCCGAGGCAGGGGGTACGCCTGACGCCGTGGCACTACGCCTACCTGAAAATTTCCGAGGGCTGCAACCACCGTTGCAGCTTTTGCATCATCCCGTCTATGCGCGGCGACATGGTGAGCCGCCCGATCGACGACGTCATGGAAGAGGCGCAAATCCTCGCGGAGGCCGGTATCCGCGAAATCCTGGTGATTTCACAGGATACCAGCGCTTACGGCGTGGACTGCCGCTACGCGACCCGGTTCTGGCGCGGGCAACCCTTGCGGACCCGTTTTTTTGACCTCGCGCGCGCGCTCGGTCAGCTCGGGGTGTGGGTGCGCCTGCATTACGTCTATCCCTACCCACATGTCGATGACGTCATCCCGCTGATGGCGGATGGCGCCATCCTGCCTTACCTGGATATTCCGTTTCAGCACGCAAGCCCGCGAATTCTGAAAGCGATGAAGCGTCCCGGTAACCGCGAACGGGTGCTCGAGCGAATCACAAACTGGCGCGAAATCTGCTCCGATCTCGTTATTCGCAGTACCTTTATCGTCGGCTTTCCCGGTGAAACCGATACCGACTTCGAGGAACTGCTCGATTTTCTCGAGATTGCTCAGCTCGACCGGGTCGGCTGCTTTACCTATTCCGCCGTCGACGGCGCCGCCGCCAACTCGCTGCCGGACCCGGTACCCGAGTCGATCAAGCAGGAACGCTACCATCGATTCATGCTCAGGCAACAGGCCATCAGCGCGCAAAAGCTACGGCAGCGAGTCGGTCAGAAAATGAAGGTTCTGGTAGAAACCGGTAACCAGGAGGGATACCAGGGCCGCAGTTATGCCGATGCGCCCGAAATCGACGGCCTGGTGCATATTGAAACCGATACCGAACTGGCACCCGGGGATTTCTGCGAGGTCGAAATCAGCGCGGCCGACGAATACGACCTTTACGCGACGCCGAGCAGGTAAACATTGTCATCCCGTAAACCGGGGGGCCTGTCCCGGAATGCTCCCGAATTGGGTCGACTAGGCCAGCTCGGCCGGCGTCTTTGCAACTATGGTTAGCGCGTGCAGTTCCCCGGAAACAATTTCATCGTTTACGCAGGCATATACCAGCTTGTGGCGTTTTATCGGGGTCAGCCCATCGAATGCATCGCTGGTCACATTGGCGACAAAATTGCCGTCGCCGCCGCTGACCGCCACGGTCGCATCGGGTATGTGGGCCACAATTAACTGCTGTATCTGTTCGGGGGTCATGAATAAACTGTCGGAGCGTTAAAACAGGCCGACAACTATAGTACAAATGCGCGCCGTAATAACCATGCAATTCCTGATATTTTCAGCTCTTGACACTCGGGGACAGACCTACCGGTCTGTCCCCATCGAAGCCTCGCAGCTGTGCCTACGAAGGGAACAGATTAAAATCTGTCCCCGAGGGTTCAGGACTTTAGCGTGGGTTGAGTTTTAGCTGGTCGTCCTCGACGCTGATCGCAGACTGGCCGTGGATGAATTCGAGCAGCTTTTCACCGGCCATGCTGAAGCGCCAACCCTGGGTGAGGCGACTGTTTTTATGGTTCAGAACCAGGTTGTCGATATCCTTACGCGTCACCAGCGTCGCCAGCGCAATCTGATTCTGTTCGGCAAAGACGCGACACAGCGCCATCAGGCAATCACCGAGCGCGAGTTGTTGCTTACTGAGACTCTCGACCTTGTCCAGTCGCGGCCACTGCTGCGCATCCACGGTTTGAGCCTGCGCGACAGTTCGCAGCAACTTGTCGCCGTGGCGCTGGATCGTCTTGTCGCCCAGTTCCCGGATCCGTGACAGGGCTTCGATGCTGTCGGGTTTGTGGCGTGCGATTTCGATGATGATGTCATCCTTGAGGATCCAGCGCCGCGGTCGATTACGGCGTTGCGCCTGCTGTTCGCGCCAGCGGCATAAATCGCTCGCAATCTGCAGTTTTTCACCCTTGAGCTTTTGTACACCCTTAAGTCGTTTCCACAACTGCCCCATGTCCACCCGGTACTTCTCGGGATCGGTCAGGTCGCGTAAATCACGCTCTAGCCAGCTCGCGCGTCGACTCGCCTGTAATTGTTCGTGCAACTGCTCATAGATCGACAACAGGTAGCGAACGTCATCCATGGCATAGTCGAGTTCATCCTCGCTCAAGGGGCGCCGCTTCCAGTTGGCGCGGGTATGTTTCTTCTCCAGCGTAACTCCGCAGAGCTGCTGCACCAGGTCGGCGTAGGAAATCTGGTGGTTATATCCGAGCACCGCCGCGGCAAGCTGGGTATCGAAAACCGGGGACGGCACCGCTGCAAACTTCTGGTAGAGAATTTCGAGATCCTGGGAAGACGAGTGGAATACCTTCACTAAATCCGGCTTCACCAGCAGCTCGGCAAATGGCTCGAAGTCGGTGATTGCGAGCGGGTCGATGCAGGCGAAACGGTCACCGCTGACGACCTGGATCAACGCCAGTTCCGCGTAGTAGGTGCTTTCGCGAATAAACTCGGTGTCGATCGCACAATAGGGGGCCTCGCCGAGATCGGCGCAAAATCGAGCCAGCGCTTCGTCGTTGTCGATATAACTGTAATCCCGGGTCACTCGATTCTATCTCAAGAGCGCCTTGCGCCGTATGTCGCGCAGTATGACGAATACCCAGGGCCAGATCAGCATACCCACCAGCGGCGCACTGAAAAACGCCAGCAAGGGTATCGGGCGACCCATGATTCCTTCCACCCAGGCAACCACTCCCTGGTTGATGAGCAATAGCGCAAATACGTAAACGGCCTGTTGCGCCAGACCCAGTACGCGAATGCGCTGGTGAAAATTGAGATTGAAAAATATGATGATGACCAGCCCCATGGCATGCTGACCGAGCAGGGTACCGAGCGAGGTATCGAGCACGATTCCGGAGAAAAAGGCAAACCACAGGCCGACACGCCTGGGCAGGGCCATACTCCAGTAGATCAACACCAGCGCCACCCAGTTTGGCCGATAGATCTGCGCCCAGTCGGGCAATGGCAAGATCATAAGAATCAGCGCTACCACCAGGCTTGCATAGATAACCAGATATTTCAGCTGCGACACTGTTATTGCCTGGGCTTGATCACAAGCACTTCACGGCTTGAATCGAGCTGCGCCTTCGGTTCGGCGATCACCGAGACGAATCCACGGATACGATCCTCGCTGATCGAGGTAACCCTGGCGACCGGATAGTTGGGGGGAAAGCGACCGCCCAGTCCCGAGGTGACCAGTTCGTCATCGATCATGATGTCGGCGGTCGCGGGCAGGTAGCGTAGTTCAAGCTGGCGCGTCGAGCCCCGGCCAAAAGCGACCGAGCGGGTACCGCTACGGATAAACTGCACCGGGATGGCATGTTCGGGGTCGGAGATCAGAATGGTGGTCGCCGATTGCGCGTTGACATGGATCACCTGTCCCATAACCCCGGAATCGTCGATCACGGCATGGCCGATTTTGACACCATCGCTGCTGCCCTTGTTGATTTCGATGAGCCGGCGATAGGGACTCTGATCGACCGATAACAGTTCCGCGACGATGACATCGTCCGCTATCTTGCGCGATGAACCCAGCAGGTTGCGCAGGCGTGCGTTCTCCTCGGCCAGGATTTCGAGCTTTTGCAGGCGTGCGTTGAGGATACGGCCCTCGGCCTTGAGCGTCTCATTTTCCTCAAGCAACTCGGTATGCGAGGTAAACCAGTCACCGAGCCAGTTGCCGGCGGTCGCGGGAAGGCTGACCAGGTAGCGCAGCGGCGAGATCGCCAGCGCAAGGTTGGAGCGAACGATTTCCAGGTGCTGGAAGCGATGGTCGACCACCATGATGGCGATACTAAGGACGATCAGAAAAAGCGCCTGCAACGCTGCGCCACGAGCCTGGAATAGAATTTTCATTTAGGCGGTGGCGATATGGATTACTCTACAGCCAGAAAATCCAGCCCATGTTCGTCGATCATTTCGAGCACCCGTCCGCCGCCGCGGGCGACGCAGGTCAGCGGATCTTCAGCGATTATCACGGGCAGCCCGGTTTCTTCCATGATCAGGCGATCCAGGTCGCGCAACAGCGCGCCGCCGCCGGTCAACACGATGCCGCGTTCGGCGATATCGGAACCCAGTTCGGGAGGCGTTTGTTCGAGTGCATTCTTGACCGCGGAGATAATACCGTAGAGCGGGTCCTGCAGGGCTTCGAGGATTTCGTTGCTGTTGAGGGTAAAGGCGCGCGGTACGCCCTCGGAGAGGTTGCGTCCCTTGACTTCGATTTCGAGCAAATCCTTGCCCGGGTAAGCCGCGGCAATATCAACCTTGATTCTTTCCGCGGTCGCTTCACCGATCAGAATGCCGTAATTGCGGCGTACGTAGTTGATGATGGCATCGTCGAAGCGATCGCCGCCGATGCGTACAGAGGCCGAGTAAACGATGCCGTTGAGTGACATGACCGCGACCTCCGAGGTGCCGCCGCCGATGTCGAGCACCATCGAACCCTGCGCCTCATCGACCGGCATGCCGGCGCCGATCGCCGCCGCCATCGGTTCTTCGATCAGGTATACCTTGCGCGCGCCGGCCCCGAGGGCCGACTCGCGAATCGCGCGGCGTTCAACCTGGGTCGCACCACAGGGAACACAGATGAGTACGCGCGGGCTCGGCCGCAGGAACTGGTTTTCGTGCACCTTGCGAATAAAATGCTGCAGCATTTTTTCGGTATAGGTGAAGTCGGCGATAACGCCGTCTTTCATCGGCCGCTTGGCGGTGATGTTTTCCGGTGTACGTCCCAGCATTTTCTTGGCGTCGGTGCCGACGGCCTCAATCGACTTGGGGCCGCCGGGGCCGCGATCCTGACGAATTGCGACCACCGATGGCTCGTTGAGGACGATTCCCTGGCCGCGGGAATAGATAAGCGTATTGGCGGTACCCAGATCGATCGATAAATCGTTGGATAACACGCCTCGAATAGCTGCAAACATGCTGTGCTTTTAACCTATCGTAAAATTGTGGATGCGCGCTTGCCTGTTTTTCCCCGAGGCTGCGCTAATTTACCGCAGAACGGGCGTACTCTAGCAACGGCTCGTCATTTTCACAAGGCGAAATACCTTAAAAATCAGTCTTTTGCTTATACAAGCGGTGAAACTGTGGTAAGTTTGCGGACTTTTCCGAAGCGCTTTAGAAATATCCTCAAATGACCCTGAAAGCCGATGACGTCCGAAGTATAGCTCACCTCGCGCGACTCCACATTGACGATGACTCTGTCGACCGGTATGTGGATGATTTGTCCAGTATTCTGACGCTGGTCGATCAGATGAACCAGATCGATAGCAGCGGCGTCAAACCCCTTGCCAATCCGCTCGATGCAAGCCAGCGGCTGCGCGCCGATGAAGTCACCGAAGGCGACCAGCGCGAGAAGTTTCAGGCGATCGCCCCGGATGTCGCCGATGGCCTTTACCGGGTTCCCAGGGTGATCGAATAATGCCGATGACGGTTACCGAAATTCGCCAGGGACTGGCGGCCGGCGAGTTCTCCAGCAGCGAGATCACCCGCGATTACCTGGCGCGGATCGCGCAGCACAACCCGACGCTCAACTGTTTTATCAGCGTTACCGAGGCGCTTGCGCTCGATCAGGCGCGCCAGGCCGACGCACGGCTCGCGCAGGGCAAGGCGGGATTATTGACCGGGGTGCCAATAGCGCACAAGGACCTGTTTTGCACCGACGGCGTCAGAACCAGCTGTGGTTCACGCATTCTCGATAATTTTGTCGCCCCCTATGACGCCACCGTCGTCGAGCGCTTCAGACAAACGGGCGCGGTCATGCTCGGCAAGACCAACATGGATGAATTCGCGATGGGTTCTTCCAATGAAAATTCCCATTACGGCAACGTCGCCAACCCGTGGAAGACCACCCACGTACCTGGCGGCTCCTCGGGCGGCTCCGCAGCGGCCGTCGCCGCCGGCCTGGCTGCGGCCGCCACCGGCACCGATACCGGCGGCTCGATCCGCCAGCCGGCAGCCCTGTGCGGCGTAACCGGTATCAAGCCGACCTATGGCCGGGTTTCACGTTACGGCATGATCGCCTTTGGCTCGAGTCTCGACCAGGGGGGACCGTTCGCGCGCAGCGCCGCGGATTGCGCGTTGTTATTGCAGGCCATGGCGGGATTCGACGGGCGGGATTCAACCTCGTCCGAAACCGACGTCCCCGACTACAGCGCGTCCCTCGAGCAGGGCGTCGAGGGTCTCAGGATCGGGCTACCGAAAGAGTATTTCGCCGAAGGCCTGGATAGCAGGCTGGCCGGGGTTATCGACACCGCGATAGACGAATTGCGTAAGCTAGGCGCCGACATCAGTGAAATTTCATTGCCCAATACCGGCCTGTCGATTCCGACCTATTACGTGATCGCGATGGCGGAAGCTTCCTCCAACCTGTCACGCTTCGACGGCGTTCGCTTCGGTCATCGCTGCGCCAACCCGGTCGATCTCGAAGACCTCTACAAACGTTCGCGCGGCGAGGGTTTCGGCGAAGAGGTCAAGCGCCGCATCCTCATCGGCACCTACGCACTCTCGGCCGGTTATTACGATGCCTACTACCTCAAGGCGCAGCAGTTGCGGCGCATGATCAAGGATGACTTCCAGAAGGCTTTCGACAGCGTCGACCTGATCCTGGGTCCGACCACGCCCGAGGTCGCTTTCGCCATCGGCGCCAAGACCGACGATCCGGTGAGCATGTACCTGCAGGATATCTACACAATTTCGCTAAACCTCGCCGGGCTGCCCGGCATGTCACTGCCGGCCGGATTCGTCGACGGCCTGCCGGTCGGCATACAATTGATCGCCAACTACTTCGACGAAGCCCGGCTGTTACAGACCGCGCACCAGTACCAGCAGGTCAGCGACTGGCACCTGCAAACCCCGGAGGCATTCTCATGAGCACCAATCTCATGAACCAATGGGAAAGCGTCATCGGACTCGAGATACACGCGCAGCTTGCGACCGCGAGCAAGATCTTTTCGGGTGCCTCGACCGCCTATGGCGCCGAGCCGAACACCCAGGCCTGCGCCGTCGACCTCGGCATGCCGGGCGTGTTGCCGGTACTGAATCGCGAGGCGGTACGCATGGCGATTCGTTTCGGCGTCGCTATCGATGCCGTCATCGATCATCAATCGATTTTCGCGCGCAAGAATTACTTTTACCCCGACCTGCCCAAGGGCTACCAGATTTCGCAGTTCGAACATCCGATCGTCGGCAAGGGGCACATCGGCATCAGTCCCGCCGAAGGCGAGCACAGGGAAATCGGCATAACACGCGCCCATCTCGAAGAAGATGCCGGCAAATCGACTCACGACCAGTTTCCCGAGCAAAGCGGTATCGACCTTAACCGCGCCGGCACGCCGTTGCTCGAAATCGTATCGGAGCCCGACATGCGCTCGGCCAAAGAGGCGGTCGCCTACGCGCGCAAGATCCACAGCCTGGTGCGCTACCTCGAAATATGCGACGGCAATATGCAGGAAGGCTCGTTCCGCTGTGACGCCAACGTTTCGATACGCCGCAAGGACGACGACCGGCTTGGCACGCGCGCCGAATTGAAAAACATCAATTCCTTCCGTTTCCTCGAGCGCGCGATCAATTACGAAATCGAGCGCCAGATCGACCTGGTCGAGGATGGCGGTACGGTCGTGCAGGAAACCCGATTATATGATTCCGAGCGCGATGAAACCCGCTCGATGCGCAGCAAGGAGGAGGCCAATGATTACCGCTACTTCCCCGATCCGGATTTATTGCCCGTGGCGATCAGCGACGAGGATATCGCTCAAATTCGCGCCGCACTGCCGGAGCTGCCCGAACAAAAGAAACAACGCTACATCGACGATCTCGGCCTGTCGGATTACAACGCCGAACAGTTAACCGCCAACCGTGATACCGCCGTCTACTTTGAGGCCGCCTACGCCGAGGGCGACAGCGCGGCCGCCGCGCAACTCGCCAACTGGATTCTCGGAGACCTCGCCGGCGCACTCAACAAGGCCGGGCTCGATATCGTCGATTCGCCGATCTCGTCGCCGATGCTGGTACAGCTGGTGGCTCGCATTGCAGACAACACCATTTCCGGTAAAATCGCCAAGCAGGTATTCGACGCGATGTGGCAGGGCGAGGGCGGCGCCGATGAAATCATCGAGACGCGTGGCCTCAGGCAGATTACCGATAGCGGCGCAATCGAAACCCTCATTGACGAGGTCATCGCGGCCAATCCCGATCAGGTCGAGCAGTTTCGCGCCGGCAAGGAAAAGGTGCTCGGATTCTTCGTCGGCCAGGTGATGAACCAATCCCGCGGCAAGGCTAACCCTGGACAGGTGAACACGATCCTGCGTGACAAGTTGAAATAGATATGACATTGACCATCCAGCGCAGTTGCAGTTACCGGATTATCACCCGCGCCGTAAACCTGGAGGCGCAACCGCTGGTGGCGCTGTTAATGCCGGGCGCCGCCGACTGCGAACCCTGCCTTGATCAGCATCAACTGCAGGTCAGTCTCGATGCCCGGCCCGAGGCGGTCGTCGTTTACAATCAGCATGCCGACGCGTTCGCGCTGGTGGATAGACTGACGGTTCCAGACAGCCAGGTATTTATCGAGATACGGCAGGATACCAAGGGAGTGCTGGGCTTGCATGCGATCAGCAACCGCAATACAAGCCCGCAAACGCTCGAGCTGATCTACCAGTAACGCTAGCCCGCATCGCTCACCGTTTCACGTAGCGAGGGCGTTGCAAAGACGCTGTGGCGCGCCGCACGGACCAGAGGTCCGCGCCGGCGTAGTTTACACTACGTTTAGCGGGCCGACGGGAGTACGGCGCGCCACAGTGCGCTTTGCGGCGTCCGCAGTAGGAAATCGGTGAGCGATGCGGGCTAGAGCCTCTGGAAATCGCCGAAGGAGATGCCAGCGCCATGTCGAAAGTTCTACTCATCACCGGGGCAAGCCGCGGCATAGGCGCCGAAACCGCGCGTCTCGCCGCCGAGCGTGGCTATGCCCTCTGCCTGAATTACCTGCATAGCCACGGTGCAGTAGAGAAACTGGTTACGTCACTTGCCGGTGACGGCCATCACGTCATAACCCACCAGGCCAACGTCGGCGTCGAGTCCGAGGTGATGGCGATGTACCAGGCTATCGATCGCGAATTCGGGCGCCTCGACGGGCTAGTCAACAATGCCGGCATCCTCGAACAGCAGAGCGATCTCGTCGACATGTCGCGCGAGCGCTGGCAGCGCATCCTCGACATCAACGTGATCGGCAGTTTCCTGTGCGCGCGCGAAGCGGTGCGGCGCATGTCGACCCGCAATGGCGGACAGGGAGGCGCTATCGTCAACCTGTCCTCGCGCGCGGCCCATCTCGGCGCGGCGCACGAATACATCGACTATGCCGCTTCAAAAGGGGCGATCGATGCGATGACCATCGGCCTCGCCAAAGAGGTCGGCGACCAGGGTATTCGCGTCAACGCCGTCAAACCCGGGCTAATCTATACCGATATCCACGCCGATAGCGGGGAAGCCGGGCGTGTCGACCGCCTCAAGGCGGGTGTACCGATGCAGCGCGGCGGATTGCCAGTCGAGGTAGCCGAGGCGGTACTGTGGTTGCTGTCCGATGCCTCGAGCTATACCTCCGGCAGCTTCGTCGATGTTTCCGGGGGGCGCTGAGGATTCCCATGGCTGCAAAATACAATCCCGCCTCGATTCCGCTGCTGTCGCTGAACGCGATCGCTTTCGACAGCGAGACCACCGGGCTCGACACCAGCCAGGCGCGCATGATTCAACTCGGTGCGGTGCGTATTGTGCACGGCGAAGTCGACGAATCGCACAGTTTCCGGGCGATGATCAACCCGGGCGTACCGATTCCGCCAGCCAGCCAGGCGATACACGGCATCAGCGATGCCGATGTCGCCGATGCCGCCGGCTTTGCCGAGGTTGTAAAGGACTTCGAGGCGTGGCGACAGGATTCGGTGCTGGTGGGTTACGCGAGCGGGTTTGACCTGGCGATGTTGAAACGCGGGCGCGAGCTGGCCGGCCTCGAGTGGGTTGCGCCGCGCTGTCTCGACGTGCGCTTCCTGGTCAACCTGCTGGCGCCCAACCTGCCGGACTTTTCGCTCGACACCATCGCAGGCTGGGTCGGTGTCGAGATAAAGCATCGGCACAGTGCGCTCGGTGATGCGATTGCGACCGCCGACATTTTCGTTGAGCTGATTCCGCTGCTGCGGGACCGCGGCATCCGTACCCTGGCGGAGGTCGAACGCGCCTGCGAGCGTTTCGACGAGGCCAGCACGCGCGAGGCGCAAATTGGCTGGCTCGACATCCAGCAAGCCAGCAAGACGCGCACCACGCTAGAGCGCATCGACAGCTTTCCGTACCGGCATCGCCTCGGCGATCTGATGAACAGCCCGCCAATCATGATCGACCCCGGGATCAGTTTACGCAAGGCGCTGGCGCAACTGATCGATAACCAGATCAGCTCGCTCTACGTGCATCCCGTCGTCGAGGGCGACAAACCCGGCATCGTTACCGAGCGCGACCTGCTGCGAAAGCTTCACCAGGCAGGGAAGGCCGCTTTTGCACTGCCGGTGAGCGAGATCACGGTCTATCCGCTGGCGAGCCTGTCCGCGGAGGCTTTCGTCTATCGCGCAATCGCGCGCATGAAACGAATGCACGTCCGCCATCTCGGCGTACACAACAAGCACGGTAAAATCATCGGTGCGCTGTCGGCGCGTGACTTGCTGCGCCAGCGCGCCGACGACGCCATTCTGCTCGGCGATCATATCGACACCGCCGAGACAACCGGTGAAATGTCGGCCGTATGGGGCAAGATCACACTGGTCGCAAAAAGCCTGGTCGCCGAGGATGTCGATGTGCGCGATATCGCAGCGGTCATTTCACGCGAGCTGTGCGCGCTCACACGCCAGGCCTGTATTCTCGCCGAGCGCAGCATGGAGTCGCCGCCGCCCTGCTCTTACGCGATGCTGGTGCTCGGCTCCGGCGGGCGTGGTGAAAGCCTGCTGGCGATGGACCAGGACAATGCCATCGTATACGCCGAAGGCGAACCCGGCGGACCCGAGGACCGCTGGTTCGCCGAGCTCGGCGAACGCGTGTCGACAATGCTCGATGCAGCGGGTGTACCCTTCTGCAAGGGTAACATCATGGCCAGCAACCCGGAGTGGCGCAGGTCGCTGGAGAGCTGGCACGCCGTGGTAAAAACCTGGTTGAGTCGCCAGTCACCCGAGGATATTCTGAACTGCGACATCTTTTTCGATGCCGTCGGGGTACATGGCGATATGCGCCTCGCCAAGGCGGTGCTGAAGAAGGCCTTCAAATGGGCGCGTAAATCGAATCAGTTTGTCAAGCTGATGTCGATCAACGCCTGCAAGAATTCGCCACCGCTCGGAATGTTCGGCCGTTTCAAGCTCGATAATGGACGCATGGACCTGAAAATGGGGGGCATCATGCCGCTGTTTTCGACCGCCAGGATCCTCGCCATCAAGCACGGCGAGCGAGTGCAGTCGACCCCGCAACGCTTCGCCGCCGTAAGCGATGACCTCGGCAAGATGCAGGCCACGCTGCGCAACATGGTGGAAGCGCATCGCATCATATTCAACGCCATCCTGCTGCAACAGTTGCTCGACCTCGAAGCCGGTATCCCGCTGTCGAATCGTGTCTCCCCGGGCAGTGTCAGCCCGGCCGCGCGCGATCAGTTGAAATGGGCGCTTGAACAGGTGCCGAACGTCTCCAACCTGCTGGGAGATCCGCTGTCGGGAGTATGAACCGCCTCGCGCTTCATAAGCGGAGGCCTCAACGTCGGTTTCGCTTACGATTCAACACGATGTAGTTGCCGAGCAGCACCAGGGCGAAACCGAAGAGAGCGCGCAGGGTCCACTGGTAATCTTCGAACAGGGTCGAAAGCCCCAGTGCAATCACCGGAAACAGCACCGCCGCCATGCCGAAGCGATAAACCAGCGACACCTCGGCCGCCACCACACCGAGCTGGAACTTGATCGCGAACCAGGTGGAACCCCAGATCAGGACCGCTGACAGGTACAGGGTTATCGAGTGAGTCAACATACAGAGCCCTTGTTAATCCGCGAGCGCGGCCATCCAGCAATCGCTGAGCAACTTGAGGAGGTCCCGATAATCGAAGAGCGTCGATTCTTTCATTGCTTCGCCGCCTGCGCAATACGTCCGCAACAGGCGACGACTTTGTTGACGGTCGAATTGCGCCTCGTTGCACAGCGTCGCCAGGTCCCAGTAGGGTGAAGCCATGGCCGAGTACTCCCAGTCGATGATCCACAGGCGCGAGCGCTCGAGCAGCAGGTTTCCCAGCACCAGGTCGTTATGCGATGCGACGTAGCCCTGATCGGCGTCGTCGAGCCGTGCCAGCAGGTCTTCCGCCCGTGACAAGCGCTTACTGAAGCGTTGCCGGTCGGCCTCGGGCAACAGCGCAAAATGCTCGTGCAGCAAGACGCCGAGGTCTACCCGTCCCCGAAACTGAAGACCGCTACGATGCAGTTGCTGCAACGACCTGACACAAAGCCGTGCTATGTCATCAGCCGCGAAATCGGCGGCGCGTAGGGTACGGCTGGCCGTCAGTGTCGGGGTCAGGCTAAGCCCGCTCGCGTCTCGCCACACCACTTGCGGCGCCAGGCCCAGCTGCCGCGCCAGAGCCTGGTTATGCGCCTCCGCGTCGCGATCGATAAAACAACCGGTAGCGGGTTTCGGTATGCGCAGAACCCAGTCGAATCGCTGGTTGTAAAGCCGGTAGTTGCGATTGGTGTAACCCGGCAGTGGCGCAATGGTGAAATCACCGATGCTGTAGTCCCGAAGTAGCGGTACGCTCGAAAATACCCGCGAGAGCTCTGCGTCAGTCACATTGACCCCAGATAATTTCGCAGTTCCGGCAACTCGGTCTGCTCGAGCAGCTCTGCCGTGGTTGCGCTCGCCGTAACCTGTCCATCGCAGATAAACGCGGTACGCGCGGAAGCGATCAGCGCGTCGCGCGGCTGGTGGCTCACCAGCAATCCGACCATCCCCTGCTCACACACCAGCTCCTTGACCAGTTCGATCAGCTCCGCCCGCATGGCTGGGCCGAGCGCGGCAAAGGCTTCATCCAGCAACAGGATTTTACGTTTTCGCACCAGCGCTCGCGCCAGCGCCACGCGCTGGCGCTGGCCGCCTGATAACTCGCCAGGCTTACGTCGCTGTAACTGTTCCAGGCCCAGTCTCGCAAGCGCCTCCCGAACTGTTTCCACCTGGGCGCCGTTCAGGCGCAACGAAGGCTCGACTCCGAGGGCGACATTAGTGTAAAGGTCGAGGTGGGGAAACAGGTTATGTTGCTGAAATACGATAGAAACGGGGCGTTCGGCTACCTCAAATCCTTCGATCGCTACCTCATCGATCAATATGCGCCCCGAGCGGGCCGGCAGAAACCCCGCGATCAGGTTGAGGAGGGTTGATTTACCGGATCCGCTAGGGCCGATCAGGCTTAGTACTTCACCGTCCGCGACCTCGAGCTCGAAGCGCATGGACGCCGCGGAGGCAACATCGTATGCAAATTCAAGGCGCTCAATAACCAGCATCTCTGTTTCCTCCTATAAGTCGCTCAAGCAAAGCGAAGACGCCGAGGCAGAGCAACAGTAACACCATCGCGGTCACGGTAGCCTGCGGAATCAGGTAGGCGCCCAGTTGCTGATAGATGAGCAGCGCCAGGGTCGCACTGGCGGGCGAACCAAACAGCGCGATGACACCGAGATCGCCCATCGCCAATACCGTGACCAGGGCGATGGCCAGTGCCAGCGGCCGCCGCAGCAACGGCCATTCCAGGTAACGAAAACGGTACCAGCCCCGCAGTGCGATGCTCAGACACAGGTGGTGATAACGCGCGTGATTCTGGCGCATGGCCGGCCCCAGGCAACGAATCACGAAAGGTAGCCCCATCAGCGCATTGATCGATATCACGATCGGAAAAACCCAGTCAAGGACATCGACATGCGGCGACAACAGTACGAACATACCGGTGCCGATAACCAGCGGCGGCACCACGTAGACGATCGAGCCGGCAAGGTCGACCAGGCGCGCGCGCCGGCTATGGCCTGCGTGCGCAAGACTGGCGCTGTAGCGCAGCAGGAACCAGCCGGCAGACACCGCCAGCACCGCCGCCGACAGGCCGATCAACAAGGTGTTAACGATCGAACGCCACAGGGAAGCGCCGGACAGCACGCTCAACACCGGCCCTCCCAGCGCGTCGATCAGCACCGAAAGCAGCGGCATGCCCACATAGATCGTGGCCGCCACAATGAGCGCGATATCGATCGCTTTATGCAACGCGGAGAGCGGGGCAGCCGGCGCCGAATCGGCGATCTCGACCTCCGGCAGACGCTGTAGTTTGAGCGTCGCCATGGCGACCAGCATACACAAGCCCAGCTGCAACAACGCCAGCACTACCGCCCGCGCCGGATCGAAATCAAAGCGTAGCGACTGGTAGATGGCGACCTCCAGGGTCGTGCTGCGCGGGCCTCCGCCCAGCGTCAACACCACCGCGAAACTGGTCAGGCACAACATGAATACCAACAGCAACACGCCGGGCAGCGCTTCGCGCAACATTGGCCATTCGAGAAAGCGCCAGCGTTGCCAGCTGTTCATCCCCAGTTGCTCGCTCAACTGCCAGTGGTGTCGCGGAATCGCCTGCCACTGTGGCAGCAAGAGGCGCACCGCTAGCGGTAAATTGAAGAAAACGTGTGCGATTAAAATTCCGTCGAGCCCGTAAAGCGAACGCCCGAACGGCAACCAGCCGTCGCTGCCATAAACCGACACCACCGCCATCACCGCAACGACCGCGGGCACCACCAACGGTAACGCAAACAGTCGCAACAGGACCCGGCGCATCGGCAAATCCGGCTGCAGGGCGAAGGCGCGCGCCACCAGTATTGCCGGCAACACGCTTAGCAGGGCCGACAGTGACGCCTGCCAGACACTGAAGAAAAATACCCGGCGCAGATAGGTGCTTTGCCAGAAACGGAGATCGGTCGCCTCGTATCCGGGCAAGCCGCCCAGATTGAGCAGGCCCGCCATCGGCGCCAGCACCATAAACGCCAGCAAGACGAGGACCAGAACTGCAGGGAGACGCCGCGACATATCGGTCATGCGCTAGCGCGACATAACCTCCAGCCAATCATCGACCCAGGCTTTGCGCTCCCTGGCTACCTGCGTTTCCTCGAGCAGCAGCGCGGGAGAGGGATCGATCAACTCGCCAAATTCCGCCGGCAGCACGGACTCGCTCACGACCGCCGGATACATCCAGTTGGTGGTGGGAATGATCTGCTGGAAATCGTCGCTTAGCATGAATTCGAGAAATTCACCCGCCAGTTTCTTTTGCCGGCTGCTGCGCAGCATGCCGGCAACCTCGATCTGCTGATAGTGGCCCTCGCTAAACGGCGCCGCGGCGTAACGGCCGTCCTGTTCGGCGATGATGTGGTAGGCCGGCGAGGTGGTATAGCTTAACACCATGTCGGCTTCGCCCTTGAGAAACAAACCATAGGCTTCGCTCCAACCCTTGCTGACCGTGACCACCCGCGGCGACAGGCTCGCCCATGCCTCATCCGCCTCGTCACCGAACACCGCTTTCATCCACAGCAGCAACCCGAGACCCGGGGTCGAGGTGCGCGGATCCTGTATCAGAATGGTCGGTCCGTTCGGGTCGCCTACCAACTGACGCAGGCTCGGCGGCGGACTGGCGAGCTTCTCGCGATTGTAAACAAAAGCGAAGTAACCAAAATCATAGGGCAGAAACAGGTCGTCCCGCCACGGCCTGGGCAACGCACTGGCCTGCAGCGTCAGGTTATGAGGCTCGAAGAGCCCGCTGGCGCGCGCCTCGGCGGTCAGGTTGGTATCGAGGCCGAGCAGAACATCGGCACGGCTGTTGCTGCCCTCCAGGCGCAACCGGTTAAGCATGGCGACTCCGTCGGAAAGACCCACCAGTTCGAGCGTGCAGGCGCATTTCGCCTCGAAGGCGGTCTTCACCTGGGGACCGGGACCCCACTCGCTGGTGAAAGAGTCGTAGGTATAGACGACCAGGTTGGGAGGCGCCGCCTGCAGGTTAAAGGAAAGCAACAACAACGCCAGGCCTGTGCCGGTGCTGCAAAAAAAGGAATACATATTGGTCTCCATCTAGCTGGAATGAATAAACGGAGGGTGGGGGATATTCGGATCCACTCACATCCCTACGCCAGTATTAACTGGATCAGGTTCATCGGGTTGATGTCGGCAAGACAACTCTCAGCTCGGAATGAGCACCCCGTTGAGGAGGACTAACTATATTACCCGCTCGTTTGGCGCGCAAGCGGGAATCCGCTTCACTGCACGCAAACGGTGAGCGATGCGGGTTAAATGGCATTATTTCCGATATTCGAGGTCCTGCTTGAGTTCTTCAAACACCTTGTACTCGGTTTCGGACATCCCCAGCGACTGGTAGGTTTTTTGCGCCTGGACGTTTTCGTTTTCGACGTAGAGGCGAAAGCCGCATACCGTCGGCTCCTGTTCCGCGAGTTCCTTGACGCGGGCGTAGAGTTCCCGGTAGAGGCCCTGGCGACGATACTGCGGGCGCACGTAAACACTTTGAATCCACCAGAACATGCCATTACGCCAGTCGCTCCATTCGGTCGTGATCATCAGCGAAGCCTGGATGCCGTTGTCGAGTTCGACGACCAGATAAAAGCCCATCTGTGGATTTTCGATCATGGTCCTGACGCCGGCGCCGATCACCTCGGGTATGAGTTCGATGGACTCGGTTTCACGCGCCATGTTGATGTTAAACTCGGCCAGCTCGGCAGCGTCTTGTGCGAGTGCGCGGCGAATAATCATGTTCCACTATCTCCTGTTACTTATTGCGGCGCCTTGACTTGCGCGCTTCTTTTGCGGCCGCCTTCTGCGCCCTGATAACCGCGACCTGTTCCCATTCGGCAGCGAATCCGGCGGGTGTTTCGAGGCACATACCGCCCAGTTCGCCGGCACGGAATTCGCTGATCAGCAGGCGAGATACTTTTTCCAGGTCGACTCGGCCACCGGACACCAGGCAACCTCGCTGGTGCGCAATCAGCTCAAGCAATTCAACCTCGGCGGAGGGCAGTGTTTCGATATCATAACGCCGAATCAGGCGTTGGGGGTAGACTTCGATCAGAAACTCGGCGATAAAACTGGCCACATCCTGCAGTTCAAGCGCGGTATCGCGGATTGCACCGGTGGCGGCGAGACGGTAGCCACTGGCCTCGTTTTCGATGTTCGGCCAGAGCATTCCCGGGGTATCGATCAGGGTCAGTTCGGCAGAGATTTCGATGCGTTGTTGCATGCGCGTGAGCGCCGCTTCATTGCCGGTTTTGGCGATTCTGCGGCCCGCGAGCCGATTGATCAGGGTCGATTTTCCGACATTGGGTATACCTGCGATCATGGCGTAAACCATAGTCGAACGATTCTGCCGCTTCGGCGCCATCGCTCGGCACAGATCCAGCAGCTGGTTATGAATATTATCGGTGCTGCTACAGACCAGCGTCTTGACCAGGCTATGTTGCTCCAGCTCTACAACCCAGGCCGCGAGGCGGTCGGGATCAGACAGGTCGCTCTTATTGAGCAGCTTGATGCAGGGCTTGTCCCTGCGCAGGCGCGCCAGCATAGGATTCTCGCTGGAACCCGGCAGGCGCGCATCGAGCATTTCGATGACGACATCGACATGCGGCAAGATTTCCTTGAACGCCTTGCTCGCCTTGTGCATATGGCCCGGATACCATTGAATCATGTCTTGTCTCTAAATCGGGTAAAATGGTTATTCTCGCCAAGTCTATTCCCAATGTCATTAAAACGTTTAAACTGTACTCCTTTGGTATTTCATCAAAGGAGTACTGTCGTCATGGCTGAGATCAAGCATCGTGTCGGTATCCGCAGTGGCGAGCACGACATCTACCCGTTTCCGACTACCGTCGCCGATTTATCGAAATGGTGGACCTCCAACACCCGCGGGGCCGGCGACGTCGGTTCGATTATCGCTTTCCGCTTTGGCGGGGGTAGTCCCGATTTCGAAGTAATCGAGCGGGTTACCGATCGCAAGGTGGTGTGGCGACATTCGAACGATGCTCATATCGACTGCGACGAATAGACATGAGTGATTCGGACAATATCATCGCGCAACTCGAGTTGGAATTTGTCGAACTCTACAAGATTCTGAAGTTTGAAGGTCTGAGCGAAACCGGCGGCAGCGCCAAGCAGGCCATCGCCGATGGCCTGGTCAGCGTCAATGGTGAAGTCGAAACGCGCAAGCGCAAGAAAATTCGCGCCGGCGACCAGATTGATTTCATCGACCATCACATCGATATCGTCGGTAAAATCGAAGACTAAAGCTCGCCAGCAAGCAAGCGCACGGCTTGACTTCTTGTATAGGCCGATTGCGCTGTTGAAAATGAATAGGGGGCTAGACCATTGAAAACCATCGGCTTGATCGGCGGCATGAGCTGGGAAAGCAGCCTGCTTTACTATCGGCTGATCAACCAGGGCGTCAAGCAGCGCCTCGGCGGCCTGCATTCGGCACAGCTCCTGATGTATAGCGTCGATTTCGCGCCGATCGAAAAGCTGCAACACAGCGGTGACTGGGATGGCGCCGCCAAAATCCTGATCGACGCGGCGCGCCGGCCCGAAGCCGGCGGCGCCGATTTCTTTCTGATCGGGACCAATACCATGCACCAGGTGGCCGGTGCCGCCGCAGATGCTGTCGGCATACCGCTGTTACATATCGCCAACGCCACCGGTGAGGTGCTGCGACACGATCAGGCGCGGCGTATCGGCCTGCTCGGCACCGCGTTTACCATGGAGCTCGGCTTTTTTCGCGATCGCATCCAGCAGCAATACGGTATCGAAGTCATCGTGCCCGAGCTACACGACCGCCAAATGGTGCACGACATCATTTACCAGGAGTTGTGCCAGGGCCAGGTCGATGCCGAGTCACGCGAGGTTTACCTCGCCATCGTCGATCGCTTGCGCGCGCAGCAAATCGACGGCGTCATTCTCGGCTGTACCGAAATCGGGATGTTGCTGGAATCGCGGCACACCGATATCAGGCTTTACGATACCACCGAAATCCATGCCCAACAGGCGGTCGACTACGCGTTGCGCGAATAGCCCGGCAGAACCGTAACCTGGTAGACCGCACTGGCGATGAATTCAGGTTCGCGGTTGACTGCGCTTGCTGTTGAGCCAACGAATGATGGGGTCCCATTGATCGAGATCCTTGCGCACCAGATAGGGCGGCAGCTCGAATATTCCGAGACCGCGCTCGGCGGCGCGAACGTAGTTCTGGGTTTCGCGTAATGCGCTGATGAAGGGCGCCTTGCGAACCTTGCGCAGGTAAGTGTCGAGTTGATGATAGACGTTGTAGTGTTCGCGACAGCGGTTGGCGATTAATGCAACCCTGGCTTCCTTGCGTGCGACGCGTCCATAGTCGAGCAGCTTCTGCACGAAGGGCGTTGCCGCGCGCATGTCGATCGGCGATGGCAATATCGGGACGATGATGCTCTGGGGGCGGCGCAGAAAAGCGCTCAGTTCGGCGCCGTGGACCGCGGCCGGGGTATCGTAGATAACATAGTCGGCACTGCGCGGTACCCGGAAATGGCCGCCGGCGCCATTGATCCCGGTTATCGAACTGCGACCGCTGGGTCGCGCAGCCAGCCAGTCGAGGCTGGACGCCTGTGAATCAAAATCGACCAGGAGAACTTTTTTCCCCTGCGTGGCGTAATAGCTGGCGATACTGGTGGCGATGGTGCTTTTGCCCGAGCCTCCCTTGGAATTCAATACCATGATCGAGCGCATGTTACCTCCGTTGTCCGGGTTTTCGATTATCGTCCAATTTCCGGGGTGGTGCAAAACCTGCCCCTGGCCCGCATATTACACCAACGGGTCCACGATGCGGAGCTATTCAAAAAAGGTTCTCGCGAAGACGCAAGGACGCAGGGCGCGCGAAGAGGTATAGAGGTTGTCGTTGTTGAAATAGAGAGCCCGGGCACCTACCCTGCAACATGCCCTCAGCGGTCTCTGCGTCTTTGCGTCTTTGCGTCTTTGCGAGAACCTCCCCGGGAAAGCGCCGGCAGGTTGGATCCAGGGCCCTCAATCGAGGCCCAGCTCATCCCACAACGCGTCGATTCGGGCAATGATGTCGGCCGACATGCTGATCGGTTTACCCCATTCGCGGGTGGTCTCACCAGAAAGCTTGTTGGTCGCGTCCAATCCCATTTTCGAGCCCAGTCCCGATACCGGTGAAGCGAAATCGAGATAATCGATCGGGGTGTTTTCGACCATGGTGATGTCTCTTGCCGGGTCGGTGCGCGTCGATATCGCCCAGATGACGTCCTCCCAGTTGCGCGCATCGATATCGTCGTCAACGACGATCACGAACTTGGTGTACATGAACTGGCGCAGGAATGACCAGACTCCCATCATCACGCGCTTGGCGTGTCCCGGGTACTGCTTCTTGATACTGACCACGGCTACCCGGTAGGAACAACCTTCGGGTGGCAGGTAGAAATCGATAATTTCAGGAAACTGCTTCTGCAGAATGGGAATGAAAACCTCGTTTAGCGCCAGCCCCAGCACCGATGGCTCATCCGGCGGCCTGCCGGTATAGGTACTGTGGTACACGGGATTTTCACGCATGCTCATCGCTTCCACGGTAAACACCGGAAAGCGCTCGACTTCGTTATAGTACCCGGTGTGATCGCCAAACGGGCCTTCTTCGGCTTCATCATCGGCATATATATGCCCTTCCAGGACTATCTCGGCGCGCGCCGGAATTTCGAGGTCTGACAAAAGCGATCGGGTCACTTCGGTTTTCGACCCGCGCAGCAACCCCGCAAACGCGTACTCGGCCAGGGTATCGGGTATCGGGGTAACCGCCGCGAGTATGGTCGCCGGGTCACAACCGAGTACGACCGATACCGGGAACGGCTCGTCGCCGTGCTGCCGGCGCCACTCCCTGTAATCGAGTGCGCCGCCACGATGCGATAACCAACGCATGATCAGGCGGTTACGGCCGATCAATTGCTGGCGGTAAATGCCCAGGTTCTGACGTTTCTTGTGGGGTCCCCGGGTGGTGACTAGCCCCCAGGTGATCAGTGGTCCGACATCGTCAGGCCAACAGGTCTGGATTGGCAGCATAGACAAATCGACGTCGTCGGCCAGGAACTGCACTTCCTGGCATTTGCCTTTTTTCACTACTTTTGGCGACATATCGAGGATTTTCTTGTAAATAGGCAGGGCTTTCATCGCATCTTTGAAGCCCTTGGGGGGTTCCGGCTCCTTCAAGAATGCGAGCAGCTTACCCACCTCGCGCAGGGTTTCTGCATTTTCTTCGCCGAGCGCCTGCGCGACCCGTTGCGCGGTGCCGAAAAGATTCGCCAGCAGCGGAATTTTACTGTTAGTGGGGTGTTCGAACAGCAGTGCCGGACCTCCGGCGCGTAACACGCGATCGCAAATTTCGGTTATTTCAAGCTCGGGCGAAACCTGCTGGCTGATACGCTTGAGATCACCCTGCGCTTCCAGCTGGTCGATGAAGTCTCGCAGATCCCGGTATTCCATTTACCAGATCTTGATGCCGTGGAATCTACTTTTGATTCGAGCCTCGATGATTAGCTTGCTGATCAGGAAGGTCAGCAAGACGATGACGAGAAGTATCGAGGCGATGGCTTTCCAGTGATCTCTCGACATATCCAGTAAATCCGAGGGCGGCGATACGCTTTGCGGCGAATTACTATTGTCCCCCTGCTGTTGTGCAGCCTCGATTTCCTGCTCCAGCCTGGCAATGGTTTCGGTCGCTTCGCGTTTGCTGGCTTCGAGATTTTCCATTTTCGCCACCAGGCCGTCCATATCCTTTTCATAAGTATCGATGACGGTCTTGCTGTTGCCGAGTTTTTCCAGCTCGTCGAACAGGCTCGCACTTTTCTGTCGTTCTTCAAGCAGCAGGATGTTTGCTGTCGGGTTACTGACCAGGAAGCCCCTTTTAACCCAGCCGTGAACGCCATCGGAGGTGGTGACCAGGGCGTAGGGGCCGCGAATTTCATCGACGATGAGCAAATCCCCGGATCGCAACAGCTTCAGGACTTTACTCTGCGAGTTGGGGTCCTGGTAGAGCGAAAGGCGTAGCTGGTCGGTGACCCACTGCCGGTCCTTGTCCGCATTATCGGTATCCTGGGCGAGCACGGGCAGGCTCAACGCAAGCAGGGTCAACCCAAGGAGAAATCTATTTATCACTGACCTATTCCACTATGCCTTAACAAGGCTTCGATATCCGGTTCACGCCCACGAAAGCAACAGAAAGATTCCATTGCGGGTCTGGAACCGCCCTTTTCGAGCACGCATTGCAGAAATCTTTGCCCGGTCCCGGGATTGAAAATCCCCTCTTCTTCAAATGCCGCAAAAGCGTCGGCGGACAGGACCTCCGCCCACTTGTAGCTATAATAGCCTGCCGCATACCCACCTGCAAAAATATGTGAAAAGCCATTCTGGAAGCAATTTATCGCCGGGGTATCGACCACCGCAATATCGTCCCGCACCTGGTCCAGGGTCTGCTGTATCTGATCGGCCGTGGTGATGTCGGGTTGCTGATGCAGACGTATGTCGAACAGGGCAAATTCGATCTGGCGCAGCATTTGTAGCGCGCTTTGAAAATTCCGCGCGGCCAGCATTCGTTGATACAGTTTCTGCGGTAACGGCTCGTTACTCTGGTGGTGGCGGGCAAACAGACGCAGGGCGTCGTATTCCCAGCAATAGTTTTCCATGAACTGGCTCGGCAACTCGACGGCATCCCATTCGACGCCATTGATGCCGGCGACATCCGGTACGTCGATACGCGTAAGCAGGTGATGCAGTCCGTGGCCAAACTCGTGAAAAAGCGTGATCACTTCATCATGCGTAAACAACGCGGGCTCGTCGCCCAGTGGCGGCGTCAGGTTGCAGGTCAGGTAGGCCACTGGCAATTGGGTCTTGCCGTCAATGCGATAACGGTTGATGCATTCATCCATCCACGCGCCGCCTCGTTTGTTCTCACGCGCGTAGAGATCCAGGTAAAACTGACCGAGCGGCGCACCCTCGGCGTCTTCGATCTGGTAAAAACCGACGCTCTCGTGCCAACGATCGACGCCTTCGTCGATACGGCTAATCCGGATGCGGTAAAGCTTGGCGACGATCTCGAACAGGCCCTCGATCACCCGCTTGTCGGAAAAGTAAGGCTTCAGGTCTTCGTCTGAAATCCGGTAGCGATGCCGCTTCAGTTTTTCACTGTAGTAGGCCCAGTCCCAGGCTTGCAATTCGCCGTCAAAGCCCAACGACTCGGCATAGGTCTGGCGCTCCCGAACTTCGTCACTGGCAGCCTGGCGCGAATGTGCGGCAAGATCGTGGAGGAACTCCAGCACTTGTTCGACGCTGCTCGCCATTTTGCTTTGCAGTGAGTATTCGGCATAGTTGGAGAATCCCAGCATTTTCGCCTTTTCTTGCCTTTTCGCTACAATTTCCTGCATTATCGACGCATTATCCCAGATTTTATCGGTGATTCCTCGATCCGAAGCGCGCGTTACATAGGCTTCGTAGATGGTCTGGCGTAGCGACCGATTGTCGGCATAGGTAATGACGGCAAGGTAACAGGGCATATCCAGCGTCAACCGATAACCCGGCAATTCCTTTTGCTCGGCAAGCTGTCGCAGCATCGCTATTGCGTAGTCAGGCAACCCCGCCAGGTCAGCTTCATCTTCGGTCAGGTATTGCCAGGCCTGGGTCGAATCGAGCAGGTTGTTTTCGAAACGCGACTGCAATTCCGACAGTTCCGTCTGGATTTGCTGGTAGCGCGCCCGGTCATCGCCTTCTAGCTCTACGCCGCCCAGGCGAAAATGCAACAGGGCATCGGTAATGGTTTTTTGCTGCGCCGCTGTGAACCCGGCGAAAGCGCTGGATTCGGCAATGCTGCGATAACCCGTGTAAAGCGCGTGATTCTGGCTTACCTCGCTGGCGTATTCACTCAGTAGCGGCAGGCAGTTGTTGTAGGCGTCTCGTAACTCCGGACTGCTTTTGACCGAGTTCAGGTGGCGCACCGGCGACCATGCTTTTTCCAGGCGGTCATTCATCAACGAGAGCGGTTTTATCAGTTTGTCCCAGTTTACGTGTCGCTGCTCGCCAAGCTTTGCTATCGCGTCCCGGTTTTGATCGATCAGCTGGCTGATGGCGGGCTGGATCATTTCGGGGTCGATTTCGCTGAACGCCGGCAGGCTGCCGGGATTGAGTATCGGATTGGTCAAGATCTGGTCTCTGTGATTAAAATAATGGGCGCTACCCCTGTCAAGAGGTGCGACGCAGTCCGTAGGCGTAGACAAGCTAACACCACAGGGGCGCTGAATCCGTAATTATAGGGTTGAAAGAGCACTAGTCTACCGATCCCGGTCAGGCAATCAAGCCGGAAAAACCAGTCGGATGGCGGATATGACGGCTAGCGCTACCAGAGTCAAAAATGCCCCGCTCGCCGAGGCATAGGCGTATAACTTTTTACGTGCTACCAGTCCCTCTTCCTCGGTTGCCGACAGAATATAGGGGTGTCTCTTGTCTTGCGGGCGCGAGAGGACATGATGTTCCCTGTTTTCGCTATTCAATTTTGCCAACACCTGTTTGCGAGCTGCCGCCCTGATCGCCTTCCACTCCTGTTTCTGGATTTTTCCATTCGCATCGAAATCAAATTCACCGAGATATCGGTGTGGCTGCAGTTTCCACTGCCTGACCAGGTCGTCAACCTGCCTGGCAATAAATTCTTCGGAGGGATTGCTGTGCAAGGTGCGAAACCAGCCGAGTGCATAAAGCGATGTGGCGGGACGGATCAGGCATTCTCGGAAGCGATAATTACCAATGCCGAGCTGAACCCAGCTGGCCCTGGTCGGGGCCCGGGTGCGCGCGTCCGCATCGCGGCCATACCAGGTGATGTCCGTTTCCGGAATGACATGGGCATCGTCGGGATCGATGATGCAGTCACCAGTGTCATCGACCAACCGAAACAGGTGGCTGCTACACTCGTCTGAAATACTGATCCAGGTGGTACGTTTACCGCTGCGTTGCTTTTTATCGATAGTACAGTGATACCAGACACAGCGGCTTTCGCTGAATGGAGAGTTTATAGAATCCCCGGGTAACCATTCACCCAACCCCTTGAGCTCGACCTGTCCCTGTGCGGCCGATCTTATCTTCGAGGTCGCGGTGCCGTCGACAAAACGAAAGCGTTTGAAGGCGCGGTAGCAGAAGTAGACCAGGTAACCAAACAAGGCGACCAGCATCGTGAACAGAACCAGGTAATCCGGCTCAGACAGCGCCAAGACTTCAGACTCTAGCCAGGAGTACATGACTGGGTTCAGGTGCCGGATATCAGGTTTCGAACAATTGTTTTACGCTGACATCCTCAATTTCACTGGCTTCGAACTCGAGCAGATCACGGGAACCAAAGCCAAATAACCTGGCCACGATCAGGTCGGGGAATGTTTCGATGCCGATGTTATTGATATTCACGGATTCGTTATAAAATTCGCGGCGATCGGCGATGGTGTTTTCGAGCGCGGAAATGCGCCCCTGCAAATGTTGGAAGTTTTCATTGGCGCGCAGTTCCGGGTAATCCTCGGCCAGCGCAAACAGCTGCCCCAGCCCCATACGCAGCGCTCCCTCAGCCAGACCGAGACCGGGGACATCCTGACTCTGCCTTGCCTCGGAAACTCGCGAACGCGCTTGCATGACCTTTTCCAGGGTGTCCTGCTCAAATTTCATGTATTGCTTGCAGGTTTCGACCAGTTTCGGAACTTCATCGTGGCGTTGCCTGAGTAAAACATCAATGTTTGACCAGGCCTTCGAAACATTGTGCTTGAGTCGCACCAGGTGGTTGTATATACCGATGACATACAGCGCCAACCCTACCACCACAGCCCAGAATATAATGCTGGCAATATCCATTGGGTTTATCCTTTTTATTGAAATAATCCCTATATATAGGGATTATTTCAATAAAATCAAGAAGTTGTTATACGTCCAGGTTATTGACATTGAGCGCGTTGGCTTCGATGAAATCCCGCCGTGGTTCGACCTGGTCACCCATCAGGGTGGTAAAGACTTCATCAGCCGCGATAGCATCTTCGATGCGAACCTTGAGCAAACGCCGATTATCCGGATCCATGGTCGTTTCCCAGAGTTGTTCGGGATTCATTTCACCTAGGCCTTTATAGCGTTGAATATTCAATCCCTTTCGAGCTTCGTTCATCAGCCAGCTATAGACATCGCTGAATTTACTCACCGGTTGACTGCGTTCACCCCGACTAACACGGGATTCTTCTTCACTGAACAAATCACCTGCCTGTTGCACAAACTGGGCGATCTGAAGGTAGTCGGCGCTATTGAAAAAATCACTACTCAATAACCTGGAGGTGACCAGGCCGTGCAGGCGCTTGTCAAGCAACAAGCCAAACTGATTACTGTCGTCGTCGCTTTTAACTGACGCCCTGTAGGACACCGAGGCTTCGCTCTTCTGGTTGAGACGCTCTACCAGCAGCGCTCCCCATTTACCCATGGTTGTTTCACTGCTCAGTACCGCTTCATCCACTTCTGACATATCAATCAGTTCATGCAACACTTCATCCGGGTAATGCCCGCCGAGGCGGTCAAAAATAGCCAGAATAGTTATGTATTGTCGGGCCAGGCTCTCTAGCGCCAGGTCGGAAATCGGCGGAGTCTCATCAGTCAGGTGCAAGCTGGCGCCTTCGATAGCAAGTTGTAACAGGTAGGCATTTAACTCCTTATCATCTTTTACGTAACGTTCCTGTTTTCCCTTTTTCACTTTGTAAAGCGGTGGTTGAGCAATGTAAACATGGCCGCGTTCGACCAGTTCGCGCATCTGTCGATAGAAAAAAGTTAACAATAAAGTGCGGATATGCGATCCATCGACATCGGCATCAGTCATGATAATGATATGGTGATAACGCAGCTTCTCGATATCAAATTCCTCGCGTCCGATTCCGCAACCGAGGGCGGTGATCAAGGTGCCTACTTCCGCCGACTGCAACATCTTGTCAAAGCGGGCTTTCTCAACATTCAGTATTTTCCCCTTGAGTGGCAAAATGGCCTGGGTTTTACGATTACGGCCCTGTTTTGCCGATCCACCGGCCGAGTCACCTTCGACCAGGTAAATCTCTGACAGCGCCGGATCCTTTTCCTGACAGTCCGCCAGTTTACCGGGCAAGCCCGCTATATCGAGCGCGCCTTTGCGGCGGGTCATCTCGCGTGCCTTGCGGGCTGCTTCGCGCGCCCTCGCGGCCTCCACTATCTTGCTCGTAATCGCCCTGGCCTCGCCCGGGTTTTCCTCCAGGTAATCCTTGAGATGTTCGCCGATAATGGATTCGACAATACCCTTTATCTCCGATGAAACCAGTTTATCCTTGGTTTGGGATGAAAACTTCGGGTCGGGGACCTTGACCGAGAGAACCGCGGTCAATCCTTCGCGGGCATCGTCACCACCGGTACTGATTTTCTCTTTTTTTACCTGGCTTTTTTCCATGTACTGGTTCAGCGTGCGCGTCAATGCGGTACGAAATCCGGATAGATGCGTACCACCGTCGCGTTGTGGAATATTGTTGGTGAAGCAGAAAATGTTCTCCTGGTAGGAATCGTTCCATTGCATCGACACTTCTACGACGACGTCTTCCTGCTCCATTTTTATATTGATCACCTTATTGTGAATCGGCGTCTTGTTTTTGTTTAGGTGCTCAACGAAAGCGCGAATACCGCCCTCATACTCAAACAGGTCTTCCTTGTTACTACGCTCGTCAATTAGATGTATGCGTACACCCGAGTTTAAAAATGACAGTTCTCGCAGGCGTTTGGCGAGAATATCGTAGTGAAACTCGATATCGCCAAAAATCTTCGGGCTGGGTAAAAACCTGAGTTCAGTACCGGTCTGATCGGTATCTTTAATTTCTTCCAAATCACCTTGCGGATCCCCCATTTTGTATTCCTGGGTATAAAGCTTTCCATAACGCTTGATCCGCAATGAAAGGCTTTCAGACAACGCGTTCACGACCGAAATACCAACGCCGTGCAACCCACCGGAAACCTTATAGGAGTTATCATCGAATTTACCACCGGCATGTAACACGGTCATGATGACTTCCGCCGCCGAACGGCCCTCTTCCTTGTGAATATCAACCGGAATTCCACGCCCATCGTCTTTGACCGATATGGAACCATCGGTATGTATCACCACTTTGATTTCGGAACAATGTCCGGCCAACGTTTCATCGATCGAATTATCGACCGCTTCAAATACCATGTGGTGCAAACCGGTACCGTCATCGGTATCGCCGATATACATACCGGGACGTTTGCGTACGGCATCGAGGCCTTTTAGCACCTGGATGCTAGTGGAATCGTACTCTGACATGAAAGGATCTAGCTGAAATTTCGAGGCTTGATTGTACCATGTTCCACGTGAAACATTTTAAATTCTTTTGCCGCTAGAGCCTCTGGTTTCCCGCTATCGATGTTGCTGATAAATAGCTGCAAATCCATTTCCCTGAGTTGTTGATAGACTCGCTTTTGTGCATCCAGGTCGAGCTCCGATTGCAAATCATCGATTAGCAGGATAATTCGTTGCTGACTACACTTATTGACCAGTTTGAGCGCCGCCAACATCAACGCAATCCCGAGGCGCTTGCTCTGCCCGCGCGAGAGCACTTCACCAACCTTTCTACCCTGTGACGTCAGGATTAGATCATCACGGTGTACACCGAAATTGGTAAAACCACTTTGAACATCTCTCTGGCGGTGCTCGATCAGCGATTCCTTGAGCTCTAAACTTTCGGGCCAACCCTGTCGATATTCCAGTTCGATGGGTATGCCATGTAACAACTCGTCCAGTTCCAACGCGAAAATCTTTTGTAACACAGCGCACTGCCGCTTACGCATCTGGTGTAATCGTAACGATGGCTTCAGTAGATGTTCATCCCAGTAATCGAGTAATTTGAGATCCTGCCGGGTCTTCAACAGACGATTGCGTTGCCGCAAAGCGTGCTTGAATTCGCTCCAGGATTCGGCAAAGGAATGTTCCACGTGAAACAAACACCAATCGATGAAGGCTCGTCGTTTTTGTGGGGCCCCATCTATCAACGCAAAACTATCGGAATTTACGATGTTGATCGGCGCTCTTTTGACCAGTTCTGAACGCCGCTTAACCGCCTCGCCGTTAACGTGGATAACTAGTTTGCTACCTGATCTTGACAGGCCTGCCTTGAAGTCGGAAAAGCGACCGAAAAGCAGAAGGTTAGATTTTGTATGGTTGATGCATTGCTTCAGATGACACGTGCGGAAAGAATGCGCCTGGCACAATACGAAAATGGCCTCCAGCAGGCTGGTTTTCCCAGATCCATTTTCCCCTGCAATCAGGTTGAAACACGGGTCGAAGTCGAGCGTCGCACTGCGCAGATTTCTGAAATCCGTCAGACTAAGCTGACTGATTGTCATAAACGCCTCGTCCTGTCCTACTAAACAAGCCCCTATAAACGCATCGGCATGACAACATACAGACTCGATTCGTCCGCGCTATCACTGATAATGGCGCTGCTGTTTGAGTCCTTGAGTTTTATCTGCACCTTCTCCGAACCCAGTACATTCAACACGTCGATCAGATAGGTCACGTTGAATCCAATCTCCATATCCGTTTCATCGTAATCGACCTGCAGTTCTTCCTCAGCTTCTTCCTGGTCCGGATTATTAGCCTGTATCGACAGATTTCCTGCCGATAACGTCAACCGTATACCTCGATACTTTTCATTCGACAGAATTGCGATGCGGCTCATCGAGTGTTTCAGGGTCTCGCGCTCGACTTGCATGACCTTGTTTCCATCCACCGGTATAACACGCTGGTATTCAGGAAACTTACCGTCGATCAGTTTCGTGGTGAAGATCAGTGATCCGGTTTCAACACGCAGGTGATTCTGACTCATTTCACATCTGGCCAGGCCATCGCCGGAATCGAGCAACCTTGATAACTCCAGTACTGCCTTGCGCGGAATGATAATCTGCCTGTCTTCGTTGACTCCGCTTTCGAGCGCCAGTTCGCTTAACGCGAGCCGATGGCCATCGGTTGCGACCAGCTTGATGCTGCTCGGCGATATCTCCATCAGTATACCGTTAAGATAGTAGCGTACGTCCTGCTGCGCCATAGCAAACGAAGTCTTTTCGATCAAACCCTTGAACAGTTTCTGGGGGATTTCAAACGTTTGCTGAACTTCGATTTCATCGAGACTCGGGAAATCACGTGCGGGTAAAGTTGAAAGGGTGAAACGACTACGGGCGGAGGTTAGCGAAACCCGGTTTTCATCGATATTGAAATTAATCTGCGAGCCATCCGCTAACGCTTTACAGATATCGAGTAGTTTGCGTGCTGGTATAGTGGTCTGGAAGTCCTCGTTTCCATCAGAGTCAACACTCGCAATCATTTCGATTTCGAGATCAGTCGCGGACAACGTAAGGTCACCACCCGTTGACTTAAGTAGAATGTTACCCAAAATTGGCAAAGTCTGTCTGCGCTCTACTGCACCGATAACTTGCTGCAAGGGGGAAAGAAGGTCTTCTCTTTTAATAGTAGTTTTCATCTATTTATATATTACTGTGTTTATTAATTAACTTACCTTTTACTGAGTAACTTCAATTTAACCTTTAAAATCAGTGTGTTACGCAAAGTTAAACGGCTTTCTTTCTGTTCGGGTCTTATTACTAAACTGTGAATAACTACGGGACAAAAATGGGTTTCTTTTTTGTCTATAGCTTATCCACAGTTTCTACCTTCGTTTAGTTACTTAACATCCTCTCCAGGATTTCAACATCTTCATCGATGCGCCGATCTTCGCTGCGCAATTCAACAACTTTACGGCATGCATGCAGTACAGTAGTGTGATCCCGCCCGCCGAAGGCATTTCCAATTTCCGGTAAACTGTGTCGCGTCAACGATTTCGCCAGCGACATCGCGATTTGACGTGGCCGTGTGATCGAACGGTTGCGACGGCTTGATAAAAGATCAGCGACACGGATTTTGTAGTACTCGGCTACCAGCTTCTGGATGTTATCGATGGTTATCGGTTTATCCTGTACGGCAAGCAACTCCTTGAGCGCCTGGCGCGCAAATTCCTGGGTAATCGGCTGCCCGGTGAAACGAGCATGTGCTACCACGCGCTTCAATGCGCCCTCGAGTTCGCGTATGTTAGATTTGAAACGCTCGGCAATAAAAAAAGCGACTTCATCGGGCACGTCGGCATTGATCTGCTCCGCCTTGCTGTTCAGTATAGCAACGCGGGTCTCGAGGTCGGGGGGTTTGATATCGACTGCAAGACCCCAGCCGAGACGGGAACAGATACGATCTTCGAGACCCTCGATTTCCTTGGGAAAACGATCGCAGGTAATCACCATCTGCGCATTCGCCTCGTAAAGCGAATTAAAAGTATGGAAAAACTCTTCCTGGGAGCGGTTCTTATCGGCCAGAAACTGGATATCGTCGATCAATAGTGCGTCGAGGCTACGATAGGAGTTTTTAAAATCATTCATGCGGCCATGCTGCAAGGCCTTGACCATATCCGACACGAAGCGCTCGCAATTCACATAGAGGATGTTGGCGTCGGGGTTGTATTCTCGTATCTGATTGCCAATCGCATGCATCAAATGGGTTTTACCGAGCCCTACACCACCGTAGATGTAAAGCGGGTTGTACTCGGATCCCGGGTGGCTGCTGATCTGGATTGATGCGGCCCGCGCCAGTTGGTTGGACTTGCCTTCGACAAAATTCCTGAACTTCTGCGACTCGTTGAGACCCGAGGATCGGTAGGCTCGAGGCGGGGGGCTCGAGACGGTTGCTTCAGGTTCTATACCCCGGGATCGAGATCCTATAGAGAGGCTGACCGAAATCGATTTGCTGTCATCGAGGCTGACAACGAGTTCGCGAATGCGATCGAGGAAATGTTTACGCACCCAGTCCATGACAAAACGATTGGGTGCTAACAGTTTGAGCGAATTCGGGTCCTGCTCAACCTGTAACGGCAAAATCCAGGTGTTCAGTTGTTGTTCACTGATTTCGCCTTCGAGGCAGGAAATACACTGTTGCCAGATTGAATTCAAAAAATTTACCGCTAGTCTGTCTTTCCGTGCGAAACCAACACGGAATCGATTGCCAACCTTCAACGCAGTCAGGAGGGCTTCACCATGAATAAGATTGTTGGCAATATGCCCGATTTTTCGATTCTGTCGAAACACATTGGCCAGCCCCCAATACTATACTTATCCACAGCCCGAGCAAAGAGGCGAATTCGAAAATCAGCAATGTTTTGCGTGTTAATCACTACGTATCGGCCGTTAGCCCGCATATATCACCGGTTTCCTCGGCAATTGCTCCAGCATTGCTCTACCTCCTGCGTCCATGCAGTCGTACTCGGAAACAGTTCCGTGCGTCGCCCAAAAGCGCCTGCTTTTGGTGCTATACCCCGAATCGTCGGCCCGCTAAACGAAGTGTAAACTCAGCCCTGCCCGGGTCTCCCCCCTAATCTGCCAAAGGGGCGCAGGGTTGTGCGGCGAGCCAAAGCGTAAAATCTGCTTGATTGAGGTAATTAATTATTGACGTAGAGCAAGTCTAACAGTACATTGTCGCGCCTTGTTGAAAGTGACAAACAGTGAGCCGAGGCGTTTGATATGAAACGTACATTTCAACCCAGTAAAATTAGGCGTGCCAGAACGCATGGTTTCCGTGCGCGCATGCAAACTCGCGGCGGGCGAGGTGTTATTAGGGCGCGTCGCGCGAAAGGCAGAGCGCGTCTCGCCCTGTAAAACGTGAGTGCGTGCACCGGTGAGTCTTTCCCGAGACGGTTGAGACTAACGCGTGCTTTCGAGTTTCAGCAGGTTTTTAAGAACAATTTTCGATGTGCTGGCGACTGCATCACGATCCTGGTCGGAAGAAAAGACGGTGACGCGCCGCGCCTGGGATTTGCAATAGCGCGCAAACAGATACCAACAGCGGTTAAGCGAAACCGGTTGAAACGGCTGTTTCGCGAAAGCTTTCGTAAAGAACAACATCGATTACCGGCGCGAGACCTGGTTATTATGGTAAGACGCGAGATACTTTTAATCGGGCCGGAAAAAATCCCGGCTATCCTGGATCAACATTGGAATAGCATAATAAGAAAATGCGAAAATCCCTGATAGCACCGCTGATTCTACTGATCCAGGCTTATCGCTATCTGCTGAGTCCCCTGCTCGGTAATCATTGCCGTTACACCCCCAGTTGTTCACAATATGCCGTCGAGGCAATCGAATCCCATGGCGCTATCAAGGGACTTTGGCTGGCGTTGAAACGCGTCGGTAGTTGTCATCCCTGGCACGCCGGTGGTTATGATCCGGTTCCCGGAGCTGGTACAGAGCATAAACATGGATAATACCCGCCTTTTCCTGTTCGCGGCGCTGGCCTTCGTTGGCATGTTGTTGTGGCAACAGTGGCAGGCCGATTATGGCCCGCAACCGGTAGCGCATTCAGACAGTCAGGTAGAAAGCACCGCGCTAGGCGCCGATTCAGGGCAGCAGGCGATCGTCGATGATTTGCCGGACCTGGCCGAAGTTGTCAGCAAGGATAGCGCGCAGGGCGGCGACAACGCCGCGGCAGGCACAACGCCAGGCGTCGAGACGCAACAACTGGTGAGCGTAGATACCGATGTCATCCAGGTGTTGATCGATACTCGCGGCGGTGTCATCCGCTCGCTCAAACTGAAAAAGTATCCGACTTCGCTGGAGCAGCCCGACGACTGGCTCGAGTTAGTGCACAGCGATAGCGATTCATTACATATTTTGCAAAGCGGCTTGCGCAACAAGCAATCGACCGCGCCGACTCACCATAGCCTTTACCGTGTCGATCAAACCGAGTACAGGCTCGATACCGGGCAGGAAGAATTGATCGTGCCCTTTTACTGGAGCCAGGACGGTATCGAGGTGGTAAAAAGCTACCATTTCAGGCCGGGCGACTACCTGGTTGACGTCAAGCACCGGGTCAGCAACCAGTCACATCAGGATTGGCAGGGTAGCCAGTACCGGCAGATCCAGCGTTCTCCACCACTGGAAACATCACGTCTGCTTTATACCTATACCGGATCGGTTTACTACAACGAAGAAACCAAGTACGAAAAGGTCAAGTTCGACGATATGGAAGATTCGCAATTGAAGCTGGAGTCGACCGGCGGCTGGATTGCGATGATTCAGCACTATTTTCTTTCCGCCTGGGTGCCACAGCAGGAGGAAACGAACCTGGTTTACACCATCGCCAATACCCGGCGTAACCCGCCCACCTACACCATAGGGCTGCGTTCCGGAAACAGGGTGGCCGCGGCCGGCGGCAGCGCGGAGTTTAACAGCCAGTTGTTCGTCGGGCCCAAGATAGTCAACCGCCTCGAAGAGATTTCGCCGGGGCTTGATCTCACGGTCGACTATGGTGTTCTGACCTTCCTGTCCAAGCCGCTCTACTGGTTGCTGTCCTGGTATCACGGTTTTGTCGGTAACTGGGGCGTGGCGATTATCCTGTTGACGTTGACCGTCAAGACACTGTTCTACAAGCTTTCCGAGACCAGTTATCGCTCGATGGCGAAAATGCGCAAAGTGAGCCCGCGCCTGAAAACCCTGAAAGAGCGCTATGGCGACGATCGTCAGAAGATGAACCAGGCGATGATGGAACTATACAAAACCGAGAAGATAAACCCGATGGGTGGCTGCCTGCCGATCCTGGTTCAAATTCCGGTTTTTATCGCACTCTACTGGGCCTTGCTGGAAAGCGTCGACCTGCGCCAGGCGCCTTTTATTTTCTGGATCAAGGATTTATCCGTTATGGATCCCTTCTATGTGCTGCCGCTTGTAATGGGCATCAGCATGTTCATCCAGCAACGCCTCAATCCACCGCCGCCCGATCCGATCCAGGCCAAGATCATGATGGCTCTGCCATTCGTGTTTACCATCTTCTTCGCCTTCTTTCCCTCGGGCCTGGTCCTGTACTGGGTGATCAACAACGTGTTGTCGATCACCCAGCAATGGATAATCACCAAGCGTATCGAAGCCGGGGCCAACAAGTAAGCCGCGGTCGGGCCCGCATCGCTCGTCAAAATCACGATGCCAGCGCATGAGACCATAGCCGCCATTGCCACTCCACCCGGTACGGGCGGAATCGGTATCGTACGGCTTTCCGGAAGCAGGGCGCTCGCCATCGCCGAGGCGTTAAGCCACAGCAGCCTCGTGCCCGTGAAAATACAGTTCCGACGCTTTTTCGATGCCGGTGAGCAGGTCATTGATCATGGGTTGTGCCTGTTTTTCAAGGCGCCGCACAGTTTCAGCGGTGAAGATTGCGTCGAGATTCAGGCGCATGGCGGGCCGATCGTGCTCGATATGCTGCTCGAACGTGTCTGCGGGCTGGGTGCCCGACTGGCGCGTGCCGGTGAGTTTTCGGAACGTGCATTTCTCAACGGAAAGGTCGACCTGACCCAGGCCGAAGCCATTGCCGATCTCATCGAGTCGGGTAGCCGGGCGGCGTCGCGCGCCGCCATGCGTTCGCTGGAGGGCCGGTTTTCGCAACAGGTGCATGACCTCGACGACGACATCGTCAACCTGCGCACCTATATCGAAGCCGCCCTCGATTTTGCCGAGGAGGAAATCGACTTTCTCAACGACATCGATATCGGCCGCCGCCTCGACGAAGCCACCGTGAAACTGCAGGCTTTGCTCGAACAGGCCGAACAGGGAAGAACCCTGCAGGAAGGTCTGAGCGTCTCGCTGGCCGGGTTGCCGAATGCCGGCAAGTCGAGCCTGCTGAATTATCTCGCGGGTTACGAGGCCGCCATCGTCACCGAAATCGCAGGCACCACACGGGACGTACTGCGCGAACATATTTCGTTGCGCGGCGTCCCCATCAGGATTAACGACACCGCGGGCCTGAGCGAATCGCAAAATCCGGTGGAGCGTGAGGGCATACGCCGTGCCTGGGAGTCAATTGGCCAGGCGGACGTCGTCATATACCTGGTCGATGCCGGCAAGGGCATGACGGGTGAAGACCGGCGCATACTCGATGATCTCGCTGCTGCGAACCTGCAACTGGTCTACAGCAAGAGTGATTTACTCGCGGAAAGTGAAGCGCCAGACCCGGCCGGCCTCTATATTTCAACACGCGCCGACCGCGGCATGGACAAGCTGGTTGACAGTATTACCGGCCACATATCCGATTACAATCAGGACAATCACACCTTCATGGCGCGGCGCCGCCATGTCGACGCCCTGCAACGCGCTCTCGAGTGCCTGCGCCAGGCCGCACACGGCTTCGAGCAATCCCGTAGCGGTGAGCTGATGGCCGAAGACCTGCGCCAGGCACAGCACGACCTGAATGAAATTACCGGCGAATTCAGCAGTGACGACTTGCTCGGCCGGATATTTTCCAGCTTTTGTATCGGCAAGTAGTTGACCGGGAGTTTACTCGGCTGATGCAACATCCGGGTTAGCCCGTGCGCGGGACTGGATCCGCGAGGCCCGGAATGACGGACTGTGTACCGCGCAAGCGGTGCATTTCGCGAAAAATGTCGGGGTATTTGATAAAGGTCAGTTCGCCGCTCAGCGGGAAGGCCTTGTCGTAAAGCCGCGACAACCAGAAGCGCGAAGCTGCCGTTGCGGCTGTGATATGATCCGGGTTCAGGGTCGGGCATTTTTACGCATCGGTTAAAAAATGAATCAAAATAATCAAAAAAAACTGGTGCTGGTTGACGGCAGTTCTTACCTGTTCCGCGCCTACCATACGCGGCTTAACCAGAGAATGACGAGCCCGACCGGGTTCCCGACGCAGGCGATCTATATCGTCATCAACATGCTGCGCAAGCTGATCAAGGACGAGCAACCCGATCGCATCGCCGTGGTGTTCGACGCCAAGGGCAAGACATTCCGTAACGATATCTATCCGGAGTACAAGGCTAACAGGCCGCCAATGCCGGACGAGTTGCGCGAACAGATCGTACCGCTGCATGAACTCATCAAGGCCCAGGGAATGCCGCTGGTCTGTATCGAGGGCGTCGAGGCGGACGACATCATCGGCACCATGAGCCGTGAGGCGACAGAGCAAGGTTACCAGGTGTTGATTTCCACTGGCGACAAGGATCTCGCACAACTGGTCAACGACAAGGTGACGCTGATCAATACGATGAGCAATCAGTTGCTCGACGAGGATCGCGTAAAGGAAAAATTCCAGGTACGCCCCGACCAGATCGTGGATTATCTGGCACTGATGGGCGACAGCTCGGACAATATTCCGGGTGTTCCCAAGGTTGGCCCCAAGACCGCGGCGAAGTGGATCGAGGAGTACGGCAGCATGCAGGGTGTGATCGACCACGCCGATGAAATTGGTGGCAAAGTCGGCGAATATCTGCGCGAATCGCTTGGCTTTTTGCCCATGTCCTACCAGCTGGCGACGGTCAAGCTCGACTGCGATACCGGTATCGGGATCGATGAACTCGAGCAGCGCGATGCGGACCCCGCCACGCTGGCGGCTCTGTACCGGGAATACGGGTTTACCCGCTGGCTGGATGAGCTCGGCGACGATGGAGCCGCCGCGGTTGGACCCGGGAAAAGCAAGCCCGATGCGGACTACCAGTGCGTGTTGACGCAGGCGGACTTCGACCAGTGGCTCGAGCGGCTGCGCAAGGCGGGGACCTTCGCCGTCGATACCGAAACCACCAGCATTGATTACATGCAGGCCGAGCTGGTTGGAATTTCGCTTTGCGTCGAGCCCGGCGAGGCCTGTTACATTCCGCTTGCGCATCGCTATGACGGGGCGCCCGAGCAGCTCGACAAGGCGACCGTGCTGGCCGCGCTCAAACCGCTGCTAGAAGATCCGGCGATCGGCAAGATCGGCCAGAACATCAAGTACGATGCGCATATATTCATCGGTGAGGGCATCCGGCTGCGTGGCATCGCCGACGATACCATGCTCGAATCCTATGTCTTCAACTCGACCGCGAGCCGCCATAACATGGATGACCTTGCGAAGCACTATCTTGGCCGCGAAACCATCCACTACGAGGATATTGCGGGCAAGGGCGTCAAACAGAAAACATTCGATCTGATCGAACTCGAACAGGCCAGTGATTACGCCGCGGAAGATGCCGATGTTACGCTACAGTTGCACCGCAAGCTCGGTGACGAACTGAGCCAGAATGAAAAACTCGGCGAGGTTTACCGAAACATTGAAATGCCGCTGGTCGATGTGCTTATCGACGTGGAACAGAATGGCGTGTTGATCGATCCCCAGTTACTGCAAAAGCAGGGGAAGGAACTCGACCAGAAATTACAGCGCATAGAGCAATCGATTTATGAACAGGCGGGTGAGGTGTTCAATCTCGGTTCACCCAAGCAAATCCAGGCCATTTTCTTTGAAAAGCTGGAACTGCCGGTGTTGCGCAAGACACCCAAGGGGCAGCCATCGACGGCGGAAGACGTGCTCGAAGAACTCGCGCGTGATTATGAAATTCCGGCGCTGCTGCTAGAGCATCGCAGCCTCAACAAATTGATGTCGACCTACATCGACAAATTACCCCAGGAAATCAATGCCCGTACCGGTCGTGTGCATACCTCGTACCAGCAGGCGGTCGCCTCGACCGGGCGCTTGTCATCGACCAGCCCGAACCTGCAGAACATACCCATACGCACCGCCGAGGGGCGCCGCATTCGCGAAGCCTTTGTTGCGCCATCGGGATACAGCCTCCTGGCGCTCGACTATTCGCAGATCGAATTGCGTATCATGGCTCACCTGTCGGCCGATGAAAGCCTGCTAGGCGCTTTTGCGCGCGGGCTCGATGTGCATCGCGCGACCGCCGCCGAAGTGTTTGACAAGCAGCTGGAACAGGTCAGTAACGAGCAGCGGCGCGCGGCCAAGGCGATCAACTTCGGCCTGATCTACGGCATGTCGGCCTTCGGCCTCGGCAAGCAATTGAGCATTGGCCGCAACGAGGCGCAACAGTATGTCGATACCTACTTCGAGCGATACCCTGGCGTCAGGCGCTACATGGAGGAAACAAAGCAACGCGCTCGCGAGCAGGGATACGTGGAAACGGTTTTCGGGCGCAGGCTTTACCTGCCCGACATCAATGCGCGCAATGGCAACCTGCGCCAGTACGCGGAGCGCACCGCGATCAATGCGCCAATGCAGGGTACCGCCGCCGATATCATCAAGCGCGCCATGATCAGGGTGCAGTCCTGGCTGGTTGACACCCAACCGGATTGCAAGATGATAATGCAGGTTCACGATGAACTCGTATTCGAAGTGAACAGCGCTGAAGTCGATCTTTGCCGCGACGCCATTGCCGGCTTGATGACCTCGGCGGCTGATCTGAACGTGGCGCTGGAAGTGGATGCCGGCGTCGGCCTCAACTGGCACGAAGCCCACTAGCCCCCCGTCGCCATTCCCCGCACACTTACAAACCTTAAAACCCCTCTCGTTATTCCCGTGCACGTGGGAATATCATAAGTGCTACGTCGCGAGGGGAATCATCGCTTGCCTCGAACCGTAGGCACGCTTTCGAACCTGTGGGTTTTAATTTGGAG